>JAUIHO010000222.1 GCA_030432035.1 Phycisphaerae bacterium | reverse complement strand
CGAGCTAAACAAACCCACGTCGGCAGCCAACCTCCCTTCGGCCGCAATGGCGTTGGCATTAAACATGCCCAACGACGCAACGGATAAACAAGCACAACTCGAAGGGCTTGGGCGCATCGTCGGTCGTGTCGTCAACGCTGATGATGGCAGTGGCATGGCAAACGCGCAGGTTCGTTTGACATTACCCGAAGACGCATCCGTCATCGTTGAAGCAGACGAAACCGGCGGATACGCGCTCGACGTGCCCGCGGGCGTGCCGGAGCATTTCGCGCTCAGCGCCAGCGCCGAAGGCTTCGTGCCCGAGTCCGTCAACATCCCACTGCGGCGTGTGCAAGGTCAAACGTTGACCGTCAACTTTGCGCTATCGCGTGTGACCGAATTGGTGATCGCACTGGAGGACGAACCCGACGTACATCACTTGGGTAACGACCGATTTGAAGGTCGAATCAACAGTCAATTCCAAAAGCGCTCGGAAGGTCGCACCTATCGTGCAAGTTTCGAGATCAAGCGATCGCAACTGCCGCCGAATTTTTCGCGTGCCGAAATCGTGATGTTGGTTAAAGGCGTACAGTGCCCGCATCAGGTACGGATCAACTCGCGTCTCGTGGACGATTGGCTTTCATCTTCACCGCGCGACGGCAGCTTTGGTGAGTATCGCGCATCGTTTTCACCCGATTGGCTGGTCGAAGGGACCAACCGCTTCAAGATTCGCGCCCGCAGTTGCGGCGGTGACTTGGATGATTTTGAATTTGTCAACGTGCAGATTCGATTGTTGCCGTGAGCAGATTTCGACCTACTACGACCTGATCATCGCACTTCACCAAAACTGCGTACCCGCCGGACCTTTAAACGGGCCGACGACGTTGCTGGTGATCCAACCGCCATAGAAATCACCTTGCTGAGCGCGCACGAGTTCGCCATCCACATAGCATGCATCCATAATATGGGCATAGACGGCCACGTGATCTTTCAACGCCGCGAAACCCTCGACGGGATTGGGATACCCCCAGGCGGCTTCGAACGCCCGCTTGCTGTCAACTTCGATATCGAAGTACGCGGCTTGCCCCTTCCATTCACAAAAACTGCGGCGCAGGCTCGACACCAATACGCCGGCCGCGAAATCTTCGTACGGCAAATAGAAAGTCGGCGGATGCGAAGTCTCCAAAATGCGAAAGGATCGCGTCGTTGTCAGAATGGGCGAGTCGTTAAAGACGATTTCGATCTTTGCCGAACAGGATTGAATCTCGGGTGGTCGCGGATAGTCCCAAACGGATTCCTGACCCGGACCGGGTTCGATGCGGTCTGGTTTGTGCATGTGGGAATTGTAGCGCGAATAGGGACAAACACCGGCTACAAACTGGTGCCGCAGCGCTGACATAAAGATGCACCGGTTGCAGACGGGATCTAAAACTCGACCCGCTAAATACTTGAAAAAGTTGGCTCTTGGTTTGCTCTCGTAATGCTACGGCTTCAGCGCCGTCACCACCAATCGCTCAGCGTTTAAATCGTAGTCCGCGCCGTCCAAATTGCCGTACACGCTCACTTCGATAAAGCCCGCGTCGGTCAGGGTGCGCTTGAGTTCCGACGCCGAATAGATGCGATGCCCGCAGCTAAGCTGGCGCTGCTTGCCGCCTTTGATGACGGTCCACGTGACATCGATCCAATTCCAACCTTCGCTGATCTGCCGTTCTTCGAGAATGTACGTGCCGTCGTCGGTCTGCCGCCAATCTCGCGGTTGAAAGATGCGGGCCAAGTTTTCCTTACCCATCATATCGATCAGCACTTCACCGCCGGGCCGCAGGTTTTTGAAGAAATTTTTGGCGACCGAAAGATTCTCGGCATCGTCGTGAAAGTAACCGAACGATGTAAATAAATTCAATACGATATCGAAGCCCTCGGGCCGACAAAACGTGCGCATATCGCCCACATCAAACTCAGCCTTTAGCTTGCGCTCTTTGCAACGCGCCTTGGCCGCGTCGACGAACGCGGGCGTGGCGTCGATGCCGGTCACTTCCAGCCCGTGGCCGGCCAGTTCGGCGCTGTGCCGCCCAGGGCCGCAGGGCATATCGAGAATCTTGCAGCCCGCGGTAATGTCGAGCAGTTCCATCACCTTGTTGACCTCGTCGGCGGCGGCGTCCATCCGCTCCGGCGTAAAGATGACGTCGCCTAAGTCCGTCCAATGCGCGGCGTCCGCGCGGCAACCTGCGTCGAGTGTGCTCATGGTTTCGTCTCCTGCCGCAGATCATAACAGATCAGCCGCGGTTTCGTCTTGCTTATCGAATCGCGCTGATTCTGGTTAACGTACAAGAGCCCGTCCACCAATGGCGGCAACGCCCAGGTTTCCTGCGCACCGAACAGCCATGTCCGCGCGGCTGTCTCGTGCTTGTCGGGCGTCAGCTTCATCATCAGCAAGTGCCCATTTTCCGTTAGTAGCAAGTAACGATCCCCCACTTTCAGCAGGCTGCCGAGGCCGATGCCGAAGCTGGCCGTGCGCTTCTCACCGTTAATCTCGATTGCCTCATCGAAAACCGGCGACCAGCGCCAGGTCGATTTGCCTGTTTTCAAATCGATACAAGTCAACGCGATGCTGCGCCGATTCATGCCGTCGATGGCGTACATATGATCGCCATAGACGACCGGCGTCATAAAGTGGGAGCCGCAGTCAGTCGTCGTCCAGACCGGTTTGGCGTTGAACTGGTCGTCAAATTCGAGCAGTACGCCGCCGGTGTTGTAAGACGTCGAAATAAAGACTTTCTCGTTCCAAACGACCGGCGACGAAGCGTTGACCGACTCGTAGGTTTTACTGCGAAAGGGGTAGCGACTGAGCAGTTTGCCATCTCTGGGGTCGATCACCAATAGCCCGCCCGTCGGCGGTCGACTGTCGCCACCGGCGAAGATCAGCACGACGCGACGACCGTTGAGCGTGGTCGGCACCGCCGCAGCGTAGCTTGCGCCCCATTGGTCGCCGACATTCCAAACAACAGCGCCGGTCAGTTTATTGAACGCGACGACGGCGGCGTTCTTCTTGGGTGCCCCGACGTTTAGGATGAGCAGCTCACCCTCGATGAGCGGCCCCGCACCGGCACCGAAGTATTCCTGCTTACCGCCAAACTGTTCGAGGGTGTTGGTGCGCCAGTGGGTTTTGCCGTCCGCCAAGTTCAGGCAGCGCAATTCACCCTCCACACCATAGACATATACGCGATCGCCATCGATCAGCGGGCTGCAGCGCGGGCCACCGCTGAAGCCGTAACGGTCGGAATAATCCGTTTCATACTGTTGCCGCCAGCTGCGCTTGCCTGTCTTGGCGTTTAAGCAGTCGATCGTTGCGCGATTGCCCAACCGATGAAACAAGACCAAACGGTCGCCGACGATGACCGGGGCGGCGTAGCCTTCGCCGGTTTCCGCTTCCCAAAGAATTTTTGGCCCACCCTCGGGAAATTTATCGATTAGTTTCGTGGCCGGGACGGTTGCGTTATGGTTGGGACCGAGGCGGCGCGGCCAGACAGTGGTATCGGTAACACGGGTCGCTGATTGTGGTGGTACTGGATCGTCGTTCGCGTTTACGTCTGCAATGGCGATCCACGCAATCACGCCGATGAGTAACAAATTATTCGCTTTGACCATGAGCATCGATGTCCAACTTTGGTAAATGTGAGTGGATCGCTTCTCGAAGGTAGTGTATGTCAAACAAGCGTGATATTCGAGCAATGGTGCGAGCGCACCTTGCAGGCAAACCTCTCGACGGCGTTGACTTCGACGCGCTGCTGCAGGACCTGTTGTCCCATCATAACTGCCTCACATGCACCATTCATCGACTCGAAGCGGATGGCCTGCTACATCTCGTCGCACAACGCGGCATTCCGGAGGCCATCATGGACCGCGTGCGCGTCATTCCGGTAGGCAAAGGCATGGCCGGTTTAGCCGCCGAACGGCGCGAACCGGTGCAGATGTGTAACTTGCAGACCGATACATCCGGCGATGCCAAGCCAGGTGCCAAACTCACGCAAATGAAAGGGAGCATCGCCGTACCGATGATCATCAACGATCAACTGGTCGGCGTACTCGGTGTGGCAAAGCCCGAGGAATATGAGTTTACGGCAGCGGAAATTGTCGAATTGACGGACATCGCCTGCGAGATTGGGAAAACGTTTGTGTTGTGAACATTACTTGAATTTAGAATGAACATTCATCAATGTTTCGAATGTCTCACGGTCCAACACGCCCAGGAATCTGCGCAAAATCAATGTTACGACAGAAAACGCAGAGCGTTGCGTGACCGATCAGAGCCGCGCCCGTTAGGAAGCGGTCCGCGCCAGTTGTCGCGGGCCGACAGATACGCAGGGATACTCTCTTGGCACTACGGGATTTCGTTTCGACAGCAACGATACGTATGTCAAAGGCGAATCTTAGACAGAATTGCATTACCGCAGAATATCGAGTGTTCTTGGCGTGACCGCTTCCTGACGGGCGCGGCTCTGTTAACTCGCGCAGCTCGACAACAGAACTACCGCGCATCCTTTTCTCGCTTACCGACGCGACGCCATCTCACTCCTTCGCATCCTTAAACATCTTTAACGCCGCATCGCGCGCTTCGGAATGATCCACAATTGGCTCGGGATAATCGTCGCCGATCTCATCGCCGGTTTGTTCTTTGAACAATGACGGTTTCTCCCACGGCGCGTGAATCGCCTTGCCTTTCACGTCTTTTAGCTCCGGCACAAAGCGGCGGATGTATTCACCATCCGGATCGAAGCGCTCCGACTGCCGCACCGGGTTAAAAATGCGAAAGTAAGGCTGCGCATCGGTGCCGGTACTGGCCGCCCATTGCCAACCGCCCAGGTTTTGCGACAAGTCGAAGTCCAACAGCTTGCGCGCGAAATAGCGCTCACCGTACTTCCAATGAATGCGCAGATCTTTGGTCAAGAACGATGCGACAATCATGCGTACGCGGTTGTGCATGTACCCCGTGGTATTGAGTTCGCGCATACCGGCATCGACAATGGGGTAGCCCGTGCGTCCTTCGCACCATGCTTGAAAATCCGAATCGCTCTCGCGCCAATCTAGATCGTTGAACTCCTCATTAAACGCATCGTCTTCCGTATGCGGAAAGTGATGCAGAATCATGTTATAAAACTCGCGCCATATCAGTTCGTTGATCCAGGTCTGCGCCCCGTCGCTTTTGTTGCCGATCGCCGCTCGCACGCACTCGCGAATGCTAAGCGTGCCAAACCGCAGATGCACCGATAAACGGCTGGTCCCTTTCACGGCGGGCAAGTCGCGCTTGTCTTTATACTCGTCGATTCGCTCCAGAAATTCGTCGAGCACCTTGCGAGCTTCGGAAGTGCCCCCCGGCCATTGCAAATCCGTCTCTTTAAATCCCATCGCCTTCAACGACCAATCATCGCTCTTGATGCCCTTCGGCAATGCGGGAAAGCGATCGGCCTTGATATCGATCGTCAGGTCTTCGTAGTCATCGACTGTCAATCGTTTGCGCCACGCGCGACTGTACGGCGTATAAACTTTGTACGGCCCACCGCTACCCGTTAGCACTTCGTCTTTTTCAAACACGACATGGTCTTTGAACGAACAAAATGCGATGTCGTCTTTTTGAAGAGCCTTGGCCACCGCCGCATCGCGCTTCAGCGCTTTCGGTTCGAAATCGTGATTGGCAAAAACGGATTTGACTTTTAGCTTACGCGCCAGTTCCGGAATCTTCTCGCGCGCGATGCCATACTTAACGATTAACTCGGCCTTGTTGCGGCTCAGCGACTTCTGCATCTCGGTGATCGATTGGTGGATGAAGTCCACCCGTCGATCCTCCTTGTCTTGCAGCTTATCGAGAATCTCTTGGTCGAAGCAAAAAACGAGATAAATTTCGTCGCAAGCGCGCGCCGCTTCCGCGAGTGCACGATTGTCGTGTAAACGTAAATCCCGCCGGAACCACATCAATCCGCGTTGCAACGTCATCTCCCTTTTTCGAAGAATCGCATACCAAAGTTCAATCTGGACGAATCATAGTCATTGTAACAAGATTTGGTTACTAAACGCGTGCGACGCCAGTCTATCAGCCGATACTCCCATTTTAGATGTTGACATTGAACGACTACCATGGTGCCATCTCGACGAGCAACGACCAGCCCCCACCGTTTCACGCAAAGGCCAATCATGTCCGCTGCAACCGCGCTCAAGGCGGCAATCTTAAAAACTGACTGGCACTCTCTTTCGCTACCGAGCGGTTACATCGACGCGTGGCGACAGTTGCATTTCGCTGCGCAGATCGTCAGCGAAGTCGGCAAGAGCTGGAGCCAACCGCAACCCGACGACAGCCATACCAATCTCGGCTGGTTCGGGTCTATCAATGAAGGTGGATTTGAATCGGTAAGATCCAAAACGATGCCTTTATTCAAAGCACGGTTGCATGCTCGAAGTTTGCAACTTGATTTGCAAACCGATGACGAAACCGTGAAAGCGACGCTCGACCTAGCGGGGCAAACGCTTGCAGACGGTATGGCTTGGATAGAGACCGAAGCCACCCGGATCGGTGGACCGCGCTTACAACCTTCAGTGCCGGCCCCCGATTTGCCGCACCATCCGATTTCCAACGGCGCGACGTTCGACAGCAAAGATCAAGCCGCCTTCGATGCAATCGCGCGGCTTTATGGCAATACCGACGCCATGTTGCAAACGCTGCGAAAAAGTTTGCCCAATGCGAGTGACGCTCGCACGTGGCCGCATCATTTCGATCATGCGCTCTTGAGCGTGGTAAAGACCGACGACTCCGCCGCGATGGCGGCCACCATCGGCATCGGCATCACGCCGCCCGATTGCGTGAATGACGCGGGATATTGGTACGTTAGCCCGTGGCAGAAACATCCCGCAACTGACGGGCTAAACTGGAATGAACTGACAACCGGGGCTTGGGTCGACCGTGAGGGGTCGGTACCAATGGCTTTGCTGCCCGTCACCGATGTTGCGGGAGCGGATGAACAACACGACGCCGTGAGTCAGTTTATCGCGCAGGCCAGCGCGATCTGCCTGCGGAATCTTCAAGAGGAATCTTAACGATAGTTGCATGTCGCGGTGACATGCGGAAACTTAACCCAATACTTCAAACTAACCGGGTCGTGCAACGCCGCGTGCCTCACAAAACTTTCGCAACGAATACCGACGCCCAATAGGAGACAATTATGGACATTCGCCCCCACGTGCAATCCATCATCGACGGTATCAAAGCCGGTAAGATTCTCGAAACCTTTGACCAATATTACGCGGACGACGTGATCATGAGCGAAAACGGAATGGACGAACGCGTCGGCAAAGCCGCCAATCGCGAGTACGAAGAAGCCTTCGTTAACGGCGTTGAATTCCACGGCGCGACGGTCGGCGCCGTGGTCGTCGACGGCGATCATTCCGCCGTCGAATGGACCTTTGACCTTACGCCCAAAAGCGGCGAACGCGTGAAACAGAAGCAGGTCGCCCTACAGCAATGGAAGGACGGTAAAGTCGTCCGCGAGACCTTCTATCACGGGTAAACGTTTATCGACGTGGCGAACGTTATCGTCGACGGCGTCGGCGATAACGCTTCGCGATGCCACGGCTGCCGATCATCATCAGAGGCAGCATCATCAACATGCCGCTGCCGCATAGGCTGATCCCAAAAACCGGAAACGGCAGTAAGGGTATAAACGGAATAACTGCATCCATCGATTGGTCTCCACTAGCGTGATTGTTTGGCAACAACAGAAACGACCACCGTCTCGTCGAGGTCACCGATCGCATCATAATTGATAGCACCGGATTTGCTCGCACAAAAATTGCGATATGAGTTACCGTCGTCGCAACCGAATCGGACCCTTGGCCGTAGATGGGTCCACCACGCGACCTTTTTGCGTAATCTCGATCATGCCCGCCACCACCAACCGTCGCGCCGCCTGCCGCGTTTGCTCCATTAAGGTTCGCCAATCGACTTGCCGCGCATCTCCAACTTGGCGGGCCGCCTCGCTGGGGCAAATGGTCGCTCCCGCATGCCGAGCTACCAGTGAATTCAGAATCGCCTGTTCCAGTTCTTGGTCCACATCTTTCACGCCCGCTCGACGACAGCGCTGCGAACAATACTTCACGCTTTCCCAATCGCGCTCCCATTTTTTGCGCCATTCAATAGTGCGACCGCACGCGACGCAGGCTTTGTTTGCAGGCTTGGATGGACTCATCGTTGAAGTGTAGGCCGAGTCAGCCATTGCAGAAGGTGCCCAGGACGGGTTTTGACTACGCCTAGGTTGGTAGATTCGATTACCACCCCCAAGTTTACTCTGTAAGTTCGAGGTCTTGGCGCTATTGCGAAAAAGCTA
>JAUIHO010000221.1 GCA_030432035.1 Phycisphaerae bacterium | reverse complement strand
AATGCGGCCACCATTACCGCGTGGATGCCCGAACGCGCATCAAGCAATTGTGCGACCCGGATACCTTTGAAGAATTCAACGCCGAACTGGTTTCGACCAACCCTTTGGATTGGACGGATTCCAAGCCATACGAAGCCCGTCAGGCTGATGCCCGCCAAAAGACCGGGCTCACTGAGGCCGTGCTAACGGGTCGCGCGTACGTCAAAGGTCGCGCGGCGATTCTGGCCGTGATGGACCCGTTTTTCATCATGGGTTCGATGGGTGCTGTCGTTGGTGAAAAGGTGACGGCGGCGATCGAACGCGCCACTGACGAAGGGCTGCCGATCGTGATCGTCACATGCTCCGGCGGCGCACGCATGATGGAGGGATTGGTCAGCCTGATGCAGATGGCCAAGACCTCCGCCGCGATTGCCCGCCACGACGACGCGAAGGGCCTCTACATCACGGTGCTGACCGACCCGACGACGGCCGGCGTCGCCGCGAGCTTCGCCTCCCTCGGCGATATTGCGTTGGCCGAGCCCAAGGCGATGATCGGCTTCGCCGGACCACGCGTGATCTGGAACACGGTCAAGACCGAGCTGCCCGAAGGTTTCCAAACCGCCGAGTTCATGCTCGAGCACGGTTACGTCGATCGCATCGTGTCGCGTCATGAGTTGCGCAATGAGATCGCGCGCATCATCGACTTCTGCACGAAGTAGTTGGTAGCTCTCCTAAAATCTTCCCCTTCCTTGTAAGGAGGGGTTAGGGGAGGGTTGCGTCGCCCAAAGAAATCCGGATTTCTGCGGACTCGCTTAGATTCGGAAACGGGTTTTGGCATAGCTTCTAGTGCACGTTCATCGCGCTGTGTTGAAAAACAACAACATTTTCTACGCCTGCACGCCCATTCGATCCTGATATAGTCGACGGGGTAAATGAAACTCGCACGGCAAGGTTTCGCGCGCTGTTTTCCCCTGCGATGTGCCACTTATCTGGTCATACAAGGGCCCGCGCAATCCGATCATCGCCGTCACGAATTGATGCCATATGCTGCTCGATATCACTTGGATTATTTTGGGTGCGTTAATTCTCGTCGCGGGCGGCGAAATTCTTGTACGCGGCGCGGCAGGCTTGGCGCGCAGTCTCGGCATCAGCCCGATGGTCGTCGGGCTCACGGTCGTAGCGCTGGGTACGTCGGCCCCCGAGTTGATCGTGTGCGTGCTCGCCAGTTACAACAACACGCCCGACATCTGCGCCGGAAACATCGTTGGTAGCAACATTCTCAACGTCCTGCTCGTCCTCGGGGTGACGGCGGTGATTTGCCCCCTACAGGCCGCTGCCGCATTTGTGAAACGGGAAATACCGATTGCCGTCATCGCAGCCGGCGCGTTTTGGTGGATGAGTCGCAATGGCCTCTTGTCTCGCCTCGACGCGGCCATATTGGTTGCCATGCTAATTGCCTACATGTGCACGACGGTTTGGATCGCCAAGAAAGCGAAGACCAAAGTCGTGGAAGAGTTTGCCGAAAGCCAAGGCAAACTCATGAAGGGGCGATTCTTCTTGCAGATTTGCATGATCGTCGCGGGCTTGGTCGCGCTGGGTTTCGGTGCCGACCTGTTCCTAAAAGGTGCCGTAAGCATCGCGAAGGCGCTCAACATGAGTGAAGCAATCATCGGGCTCACGCTCGTCGCGCTCGGCACCAGCTTCCCCGAATTGGCCGCTTGTGTTATTGCGGCCCTACGCAAGCACTCCGACATCTGTCTCGGCAATGTCGTCGGCAGTTGTATCTACAACGTGCTCGCCATCGGCGGCACCAGTGGATTGGTAATGCCGCTACCGATCTCACCCGACCTGGCCACCGTCCATGTGCCCGTCATGGTCGGTGCAACCGTCTTATTGCTCATCTTCGTCGCGACGGGCTTGAAGCTGTCGCGGCGCGAAGGCATCGCCCTACTCGTTTGTTATGCGGGCTATCTGGGCTGGTCTATTTGGGATCATATGCGCGATTCGGCGAGCGCCGTCGCTCTCGGATAAAAAGACAAGTGCAAAAAAGGGTGGGGGCCCGGCTCTGTAGGAGGCAGCCAGAGCCGGACCCCGCAGGAAATTAGGGATGAGTTCAGGCCGTCTTGCGACGACCGGGGGTATGGAGCGAAACAAAGTTCGCGGGATAAGAATGATGCCGGTGGCGTATCCTCATCCAACCAATTCCCTTTTGTCGTGACCACCCGTCGCTGCGGCAACGTTGGTCACAAAGTAAATCTAAAATACAAATCCGCCGCGCGTCGCCGATGGGATAGATTTTCCTTTTCGTTATCAGCCACTCGGCGTTGTCGCCCCGCCCGTCGTTCTTCTCGGACACAGCCCTGCCGTTGCCATCTAAATCGTATGGTGAGAACGTCGAGCACCATTAGGTAAGGGAGGCAACGGGCAAATGGGCATCGCGATTACCACCAAGCAAATCCGAAGCGGAACCGAACGACAACGCATCTTTAACCATACGTCGCGCTCCGGCACGACCGTGCACGGTAAGACGGCCATCATCATCGGGGCGGTTTTCTTCGGTGCGGGCATACCGATCGCGATGGTCGGCGCGGGCTGGCTCGACCCTGACGGCGCCAACGCGCCGCCGATTGTTTTATATTGCGCTGGGGCCGTCTTTTCGTTACCGGGCGTTTGGCTGATGGGCTACGGCGTGCAGTCGATCGTTCGTCGCCGCTGGGTCGATCGCCAGATGCACCAGTTCCCGACGGAGCCGTGGCAATACGACTATCCCTGGAATCAGCAGGCCGCCCACTACACCGACTGGAAGCCGCTGATCTATTCGCTGTTCTTTCTTTCCGTGGTCGGGGCCATGACGGCTGTGCCGTATGGAATTCTCGAAGACGAGCCCGATAGTGTTATTCTCAAGATATCGGTCGCGTTTATGAGTCTGTTCTTGCTAACCGGCGTTGCGCGGTTGGTTATCGCCGCCCGCCGCTTGCTGCACTACGGGCGTAGCACGGTTCGATTCGAGCGCTTCCCCTACAAACTCGGCGAAGAAATGCAGCTTGCATTCGAGCGTCCGAAACAACTGTCCAGCGATGCCGAATTGCAATGTCAGTTGCGCTGCGTGGAAGACGTGTTCGAAGACGCCGGTGACGACGGCAAGCGCATCGTGTCTTACGCGATCTATTGCGACAACAAGACTGTTCAGGATGCTGATAGCGACGGCCTCGGCGGCCCGGCGTTGACGACGTTGCGGTTTCAACTGCCCAGCGGTGATTACGAATCGACGTTGCGCGACACGCCGCCGCGTTATTGGGAGCTTGAGATCACGGCGAAGCAAAGCGGGCCCGATTACAAGGCCGTCTTTCTACTCCCGATATACGGCGCGGGCGGGTTCCCGAACCGATAACGACGGCAATCGGCGGACGTCGGGGATGGCGTGCGCAGAAATCGCTGGGTCGTTGCCCTTATTGGTTCGACATTAGGGTGAGTCGCGCGCGGGTTGTTAGTCCCCCAGCCCCAGAGGGGCAGGGGCACCCGGCGCACTCATTCACTACGGTTGAATCGTTCCGCGCTTCATAAACCTGCTTTGTCAAATCTTATGCAAACGGCAATCAACATCGACACGCTGGCGACGGGATCGACCGAGCGAACGAAGCAGCGGATGTTCGGTTATGCCCTATGTGCATTACCGTTTGTGTTTGCACTTCAATTCATCAGCCAGGCTCAGCGCGATTACACCGTCGGGATGGATTTTCGCCTGACGTACTCCGCCGCCGCCGCATGGTTGCAAGGACTCGATCCATACGATGATGCGACGCTGAAAGACGTTTGGTCGCGTGCCGGCATGGCGCATGCGACGCCGCCCGGTAAACCCCAAACGCCCAACGTCTATCCGATCACCGTCGCCCCGCTGCTCGCGCCGCTGGCTTGGTTGTCGTTTCCGACGGCGCTCGTTGTTTGGATGTTGATCAACGCCGGTTGCGTGGCTGTGTGGGTGTGGCAACTTTATCACCATGAGAAGGTGCCACCGCTATTTCGCATTGCACCCATCGTCATCCTTTTATTCGGCTTTCCGCTGCAATACGGCTTTCGCTTCGGCAATCTCGCAGTGGTTACTTCTTTTCTGATCACGACGACGCTTTGTCTGCGACACCGCCCGGTCGTAGCCGGTGCGTGCCTGGGCTTGGCGTTGGTTAAGCATTCATTATGCGCACCGTTGGTGTTGCTATTCTTGTTTGAAAAGCGCTGGACGCTGTTGTTCACAGCGGGCGGCGTATATGCGGCCCTATTGATCACGGGCTCGTTTTATTACGCCGGACAAACGCCGTGGGCGTGGGTCGCCGCGATGATGGACACGGGCATGGAAAGCCTCGCTGTCGGCGGAATCAATCACCATGCGCGGCTGGATGGTTCGGCGTTGCACCTTACATTGGCGGCGCTGTTGTATCGCGTGCATCCCGCGCTCGTGCATTTAGATAAGCTGATTCTCGTCGTGCTGGCATTGGCGATTCTGCGCGGCTATTGGCGGCGTGCGACGACGATGAACCACGACCTGCGACCTATTACACCGTTGCATATCGCCCTGCTCGGTCTCAACCTAATGGCGTACTACCATCGGCTGTACGATCTCGTCGTCGTGATGATGCCGCTGCTGATGTGGTTGCTAATCGAGCACGAACGCCTCGCGCCGCGCTGGCGCAATGCGTTTTGGTTAATCGCCGTCTTGATGATGTTGCCGGGCGCGACGGTCGGCGGTGGCATGCCCAACGTCAGTTGGCCGGTATTGGCGTTGGTTCAGCCCGTCGGTACATGGTCGCTACTGCTGGTTGTGGGATCGTTGGCGGCTTGGGCGTGGCTAGCGTCGCGGGAATGTTCCGATCGGCCAACGGTCGCTTCAATCGAATCAACTCGTAACCATCGCACAACGGCGTTCGGTCAAGCAACAGCTCGGGCTGACAGTTGATCGCGTTTCGCAAGCGCGGCCACAAGAAACGCTTGGTCTCGGGCGGGCTCGCACCCGGCCAGCCACCGTTGATCCAATCCCATTCGCGATCGAGTTCCGCCGTTTGCACGATGTAGTTCGTCGGTACGTCGGCTTCCAACAGCGGAAAGTAATGCGCCAAGCGCGGCCAGAACGATTCGAATTCGACGACCTTGCACTGTTGCTGCGTGAGATACGATAGCAAGTGTGCGTCCAATGGTTCGGCCACTGCTACGGAGACATGCCGCGACTTGAGTTCATCCGACAACTCACCCAACGGATGCCGCGCGCCGAGTTGTTGCGCCATGGCAAACTGCCCCACGCCCCACGCGAGTATTAACGCGCACGGTGCGAGTCGTGCCGACATTCGCGATTCGCGACTGATAAACACCGCAGCCAACAAGCCGGGGATGAATACCCAAATCGGCACGAGATACCGAATCGTCGTGAAATCGAGCGCGCAACCGCCCAATAGATACAAGCCGATGGTGGTCGCCGTGCCGAGCATCAGCAACATCGCCGGGCCGTGATTGGTCGGCAACATGCGGAACAAGCGCGACAATCCATTCGCCTGCGAACGAAACAACACGATCAACGCCGTCACGGTCGCGCCCAATGCCAACCAACTCGCGCCGAATACAAATCCCGATGTCATCAAATCCAACGGTTGCGTCACCGTGTCGCGACCGACGCCGACAAGGGAGAGGAACGGTCGTGCATCTGGGCCGAACAACAGCGGCAGACCGTTAATGAAATACATGAGCGTATCCCCAGCCATCCAAATCGGCCGGAAGCCCAACGGCAGCGAGGGTTCGAGTTCCTGACCGCTCGCCATGCGCTGCACGACGTACAACATCGACGGCGACGCACCGGCAATGATTCCCATGATGGTCGGTGCGACGCTTGGCAATTCAGCGCGGGCTTTTTCGATCAACTGATAGCGGCGGTTACACCAAAACGCGATGCCGCCCATCGTCGCGAGGATCACCAATCCGGCAATCGGCGTCGGTAGCAGGCCGAGCAACAACTCTTTTTGCACGCGGCCATCGGCAACCCACGTAGCCCACGTGATGTTGAGCAATAAGACTGCCGCCAACGCCACCAATGGCAACGTTGCGAACCGTGCCATGCGTACGAATGCTTCGATGCGATCGCCCGTCGTAGAGGCTTCCCACAGCGCACGCAACGGTCGATCAAATACGGCGTGCAGAATGATCGGCGCGAGGAACAACACGATCGACGGGTTAATCCACATGCCCGAACCGATCAACGCGCCGAAGATAAACTTGCGAGCACCCATGTTTTTCAGGGGTCGCGGTTCGACGAACCATTCGCTATATGCCCACAAGAGCATGGCCCCCCACAGCAGCACTTCGATGTAACCGCCACGGGCTGAGATAGACCATTGCATAAACATCGGGCTCGATGCCATCAAAGCAAGCGCGCCGACAGAAGCACCTTTTCGACCGAACCAGCGCGTGAGCATCAGATATTGCACCGTCACCAACAACGCAAAGAACAATGCCGGTCCGGCGCGCAGGGCGTGAATCGGGTTATCAAACACAAACGAGAACCCGGCTACCGCGTAGGCTTCCAACGAGCCCATGTAGCGTTGACCGTAGAAGAAGATCGGAAAGCGTTGACCGTTGGCGATGTCTTGCGCCATCAATCCGACAATGGCTTCGTCGGAATGCAACAGCGTTTCACCGTGATAAATGAACGGAGCGCGAGCGGCCCACGCGGCGACGAAGAACGCAAATGCGATGGCAGCGTCGCGCGCTTTCAGTGGCACGCGTTGCCAGGCGCTGCGCGCTAACGGTTGATCCGCGCAGTCACCGCGATAGGTTTCAAACGTGACGATATCGACGGCGGGACCGTCGGTCGGTGTCGTCGTGGTCGTGCTGCCTGCCGTGAATTTGGGCAGCACAATCGTGCGCGTATCCGTTGAAGCCTTGTCATCCATGACCGGTCTCCGCAAAGCAAATTGCAGGCGCAGGCGCGCCTTCTGTTGTTGCTAAGAGAGCCGGCCGCTGCGAATGATGGCGACCACAATCCAGACGGCCATCACCGAGGCGATTACGTAGCCGATCAGCCCGAGGAATCGCAGGGGAATGGTGTTGAAGATCATCACTTCGGTTTCCATGCTTAGCAGCATGGTCCCGCAGATAATCGTCGATGCCATAATCACCGCCGAGGCGAGTCGGTTGCTCGATCGATCCAGCTCTCTAGCCAAATAATCGAGGTTCTCGTGGCGGATGTTGATTTGAAAACGACCGCGACCGATGCCGCGCATCAGTTGCCGAGCCGTGCGCGGGCCGTCGCGCAGGATTGCGCCGATGTGCCAGGCCGAAATCCCCGCGCCGCGCAACAATCGACCGGCCGAAAATCGATCGCGCAGCAATGCTGATAGCTTGGGTTTTAGGATTTCGATGATGTTGAACTGCGGGTCGAGCGATTCGACGACGCCGGAGATAATCGACAGCGATTTGAGCGCCGCCACGAAATCGCGTGGCAGCGTGACGTCATTATTTCGGACCGTCTCCAAGAGTTCGCCGAAGATGACGGACATATCCATGCGACGCAGCGGCAGACCGTAGTACTTGTTAACGAAGATGCGCAAATCTCGCATCAACAGGAAGCGATCGGTCTCTTCACCGAGGCAGTTCATGTCGTCGAGCACGTCGACGAGGATTTCGAACTCGCGTTTGATGACGGCGAGCAGACCGATCACTACGCGGTCGAGCGTTTCGGCATCGAGCTGGCCCGTCATGCCGAAGTCGACCAGTTGCAACTGATTCGGCGGCTTGATCAGGATGTTGCCGGGATGCGGGTCGGCGTGGAACAAGCCCAGCTCGAAGAACTGTCGCACAAACGCATCGGCAAGCTGCCGGGCCAGTTGCGGTTTTTCGAGCAGCAGCGTTTCGTCTTTTAGCGCCGGCCGCAGGCCCATGCCGTCGAGAAATTGCAACGTTAAAACCGTCGGGCCAGTGAGATCCCAACGCACGCGCGGCGTGACGATGTTTTTCTCGTCGGCAAACGCCTCGTGAAAGCGCTCCGTGGCCGATGCTTCGTTGATGAAATCGAGTTCGCGTTCCAGCGTTTGCGTGAACTCGTCAATCAGCATCCGCGGTTTATATGGCCGCAGCTCGGGGAAGAACTGCTCGGCCTGCTCGGCGAGGAACTTCAACGCGTACACATCGAGTTTGACAGTCTTTTCGATACCGGGACGTCGAATTTTGACGACGACGGGCTGACCGTCACGCGTAATGGCTTTGTGTGCCTGACCGATGCTGCCGCTGGCGAATGGCTCTTCGTCGAATTGTTCAAACAGCGATTCGATCTTGTCGCCGATGTCGGTCTCAATTAGGCGGCGTGCTTCGGCACCGGAGAATGGCTTGACCTGATCCTGCAAACCTG
>JAUIHO010000220.1 GCA_030432035.1 Phycisphaerae bacterium | reverse complement strand
GCGACCAGTGGTCGCGGTGGTTTCGCAATGTGCGCCCAACACCGGACCGCGACCACTGGTCGCGGCTTTACATGGGGCGTCGAACGATGCAGCACTCACTCCGAATTTAGTGCTGCCGGTGGCACCATGCGTGCAACCAGCCACACTTCACATGCACCGAGATGGGGATCGTCAGGCTGTAGCTTACGCATGGCATCGCGGAATCGGTGCTTTGGCGTTTTTGTCGACCATCTTTCGCAATGTCGCGCCCGATTTCTTTCGCGTTCGCAAAGTCTGGCTTTACGAGTCTGCCATGGTCTGGCCGGTATGGGCCGTTCAAATGTTCGTCGCGTACCTGTTTTATGTGGGCGATGGTTTTCTTGTTGACTGGCTATTCAATTTCAATCCCAACTATGCGCGCGTGCTGTTGCCGACGTTTATACTGGGCGAGATCGGCTTGATGCTCGGTATTTGCGGGTGGCGTTACGGTATGGCCGTTAAACTCACCCGCTGGAGCAACTTCTAATCCACCATGCCAGATCGCATCGACAGCCCGAAGAACCCGCGCCTAAAGGCCATGCTTCGTTTGCGCAACAACCGCGATCGAAAGAAGACGGGTTTGATACTGATCGATGGCGTTCGCGAGGTGTCGCGCGCGCTTGCCGCCGGTGTCGAATTGCAGGAAGCCTTTGCGTGTTTGGATTGGTGCGATGACGACGAAGCGCGGGACGGTTTGTCTGCGCTACGCGCTGCGGGGCACGGCGTCACCGAGTTATCGCCGACGGCTGCGGAAGCCTTGGCCTATGGCGAACGCCGCTCCGGCATCATCGCCAGTGCGCGGCGACCGCAGCGATCTCTGGGAGAATTGTCTCTTGGCGCGGCGCCGTTCGTGGCAATCCTCGAAGCGATTGAAAAGCCGGGCAACCTCGGCGCGATGTTGCGGACCGCCGATGCCGCCGGTGTCGACGCGGTGGTGTTGATGGACTCGGCCTGCGACCCGTTTGGTCCTAACGTGATTCGGGCGAGCGTCGGCAACATCTTCCGGAGCTTTGTTGCAGAGGCAACGGCGGAAAAAACGATGGCGTGGCTAAATGAAAATCAAATGCAGGTCGTCATTTCGACACCGATAGCCGACAAGGCGTACGATGAAATCAACTGGCGCGTACCGACAGCAGTCGTGCTGGGTAGCGAAGCCCACGGCGTGTCGTCCCAATGGCAAGGGCAATCGCTTGCGTCCGAGCGCGTTCGGCTTCCCATGCACGGTCAGGCCGATAGTTTAAACGTCTCAACCACGGCGGCCGTCTTGTTCTACGAAGCCGTGCGGCAGCGACGGGCGGCATCTAAGCAAGCCTAAAGGTCGCCCCGGTGCGGTGTGACTGCTATAATCCGTGGTTGAAGAGGAGATAACCGATGCCGACATTTCCATTTGGTTCAGGTGATTTGCCATCTTCGGTTCAGGAAGTGCGCAACGAATTCGATCGCTTGTTGGATCGCGTTTGGCACGGCGGGCTGAATACCGCACCGCTCGATGGTCAGGATTGGGCGCCGCGCATGGATGTTTACGAGCATCCGGATAGCTATCACATTCGGATCGAAGTCCCCGGCGTTAGCGCCAAAGATGTGGACGTTTCGATTCACGAAAACACGCTAACGATTCGCGGCACCAAGGGCTTGCCCGATGCAGCGCCCGATACGGTGCGGCGGCTACGCTCGGAATGCCGATACGGCTTGTTCCTGCGTCGCTACGACTTCGACGACAAGGTGCGCGACGAAGCGATTTCGGCAAACTTTAAGGACGGCATCCTAAGCGTCCACGTGCCAAAACAACCCGAGCCCCAAGGCCGGCGCATTCAGGTCAATGAAGTCGAGTAAATCCAACGGCCAACCGAATACTACGCCGTTAAGTTTCGGGGTTCGTTCGTGAAGCGGCGCGTGACGGTCTATTATTCCGGGCGCGTGCAAGGCGTGGGCTTTCGTTTCACAACCCAGCAAATCGCGCGGAACCTTGCAGTAACCGGATTCGTCCGTAACCTATCCGATGGTCGGGTGGAAATGGTTGCCGAGGGGGCGAGTGATGAGATCGACCGGCTACTCGCTCAGGTCGATTCGGCCATGAAGGCCAACATCGCAACGACCGAGCGCGACGAATCGGCAGGGACCGACGAATTTTCCGGGTTCGCGATTCGGCGATAAGACACGGGCGGCAGACCGTCCGAATTTCCCAGAAATCAGGGCCGCAAAGCCGGTTTGGTTGCCTTTTGGGCGTCCAAAATAGGCCTCGTTGGTCGATAATATTGAAAAGCCGGGTATAATCGGGTGGTCGGGCGACAACGCATACTTGCCTTCCCCTCGCCGGCAGACTTCCTTTCCACGCGGGTCCCAATGCCATCCACTTTGCATGGGTGATCCAATATCACATTAGACGAAAACGATTCGAGCGGAGCATATGGCTCAACCAGGTAGAAACCGAAACAACGGCAATCGCAACAACAATAACAATAACAACCGCAATCGACGTCCGTCTAAATCGGGTCAGGGCGGTCGTAGTAACAGCAACCGATCGGGTGGCGGTGGCGGTAATAGCGGCGGAAGCAACCGTTCCCGCAGCGGCGGCGGTGGTTCCGGCGGTACCGGTGGAAATCGCCAAGGCGGCAACCGAAGCGGATTCGGCCGCCCTCAGAATCGGTCCGGCAATCGGCCGCAAGGACAAGGTTCGCAACGTCGCAATTTCAACGGCCAGCAACAGCGCCGCCAAGCCGAACCGGCGGTGCTCACCGTCGATCAGGATGCTGAAATATCAGGCTTGATCGAAATTATGGATGACGGTCGCGGTTACTTGCGCGATCCCCAAAAGAACTATGCGTCTCAGCAATCCAACCCTCAAATCACGCGCGACACATTGAAGTCGCTTCGTTTGCGCGGCGGCGAATTTGTCGAAGGGTTTCTTGGCAAGCAGGGACGCAACCGTCAGATGCTTCCGGATAAACCGTTCGTCGCTCAGATCGACCGCATCGTCGGGCTCGACGCAGCGAACTATGCGGGCATCACGCCGTTCGAAGAACTCGAAGTCGTGCACCCGATCGAGCAGCTTAAGTTTGAAACCGACGGGGGCCCGATGACGACGCGCATCGTCGATCTATTCGCACCGATCGGTAAAGGGCAGCGTGCCTTGATCGTCGCGCCGCCGCGCACCGGTAAGACGGTGCTTTTGCAACACATGTCGGCGGGAATTCGCAAGAACTATCCCGACGCCAAACTGATGATGTTGCTAATCGATGAGCGTCCGGAAGAAGTCACGGAAATGCGTCGCGAAGTCTGCGCCGATGGTTCCGGTTGGCACGACAACAATCCCGAAGTCGTTTACAGCAGCAACGACCACGACGCGCCCAATCATGCCCGCATCGCAAACCTGATGATTCAAAAGGCGCAACGCTGCGTCGAGGCCGGGCAGGATGTGATCATCTTGTTGGACTCACTCACGCGACTGGGGCGAGCGCATAACACCCTCGTCGGCAATAGCGGTCGCACGATGACCGGCGGTCTCGATATCCGTGCGATGGAAGTGCCCAAACGCCTCTTCGGTGCCGCGCGGAAAATTGACGGCGGCGGCAGTCTCACGATCATCGCGACCGTTCTTGTCGAAACCGGCAGCCGCATGGATGAGTTTATCTTTCAGGAGTTCAAGGGCACCGGCAATATGGAGTTGGTGCTGTCGCGCGACTTGGCCAATCTGCGACTGTACCCTGCTTGTAATCTGGCTGCTTCCGGTACGCGTAAAGAAGAGATGATTCTTGGCGATGAGAACTACGAAAAGATCTCGCGCATTCGCCGCCGCCTCATGAACATGCCGCCGGTCAAACAGATGGAAACGATTTTGGATGAGTTGGCGAAGTTCCCGAATAATGAGACGTATTTGAAGAATTTGGCTTGATTCTTTCAATTACTCGCTTCAACAGGTAGGCATGCCCGATGAGTGGCAGACATCATTCTGCTAGCCGTGTCATTGCTTGCAGGTAATGTCGCTCACGCCAATCCAAATCGATAATCGGAATGCCGTTACTCCATCGGCGTCGGTTGTTCAAACCCACTCGTTTTCGCCGGCGCTTTCGGCTTGCGCTTGCCGATCATGTGGACGATTGAACCGAGTCCGATCAGCAAACAGATGGTCGCGCCACCCAACAATCCCAAGATAACATTCAAGCTGGGCCGCTCTTTGCCGACGTGCAGCGCCATGATGTTGTCGAAATCCGCCTGAGGAAAACGCGTTCGTAGTTCTTTTCGCGTATCACTTCCCAACGATCCGTAACCCGTCAGGATGATGCCTTCGAGGCTTTCGGCGTTCCAATAGGTGTCCATCTCTGCGTCGGTGATGTTGTTTAGACATACGATCAACGGAAACGTCTTTGGTGAAAATTGATAATTTTCGGCGACGATCATTTCGCCGGTTTCCGCGTCGGTCGTAGCGTCCTTCATCACAGTCGAAATCGCATCTTGAATCGTGGTGGCGGGGATGTAGGCGCTCTTCGTGTCGCCGGTCGAGACCACGCCCCGTTCGGATAAGGCAAATTCCGTCAACACCACGTTGGCATTATCGCCAAAGCCTTTGGCGACCAGTTCGGTCATCGTGAGTGAATTCGGTTCCGCCTTGGTGGTGCTGTACGTGTTGTATTCGGTGTATGCAATAAAAGAGAAGCCGACTGCGCCGACCAACATCGCAAGGGTGAGTCTTAGCCCCATGATTTCTGTGCCCCTTTCCAGTTGAGCGTAACGGAGATCGACGAAAGGAATTGATTAGATGCGTACGGCGAAATGAACCCTGCCGAGCTAATCCGATCATCTGCACCTGTAAAAACCCAATTGCGAATCTAACCCAAAACGAATGCCGATTCAATCATCGACCGCACGTCAACGTCTCGCACGCGTTCTCCCGCGACAAAGCCCGCATGGCTCGCCACCAACGCGCCATATTGCTCCGCCGACTCGGCCACCGCACCGTGACTGCCCTTGACCAACGTCGCATCCAGCGGCGTCTGCTTCGTCTCCATGTTGATAAACATCTCGACCGGGTCGTATCCCGGCTTCGAATGAATATCGACGGTTCGCGCAAATGGTGGTGCCTTGGCATCGTCGTGCCACCAGTAATACGCGAGCCAGCTATCGGGCTCACATGCAAGCACGACTTCTCCGCTGCGCGGATGGTTGAGCCCCAGCTTGCTGCGCTCGACGCCGTAAAGTGAGTGTGCGATGCCGTCGACACCTTCAAAGATGCCGGCGGCCGCGTCGATTTCCGTTTCATCCTGCACGTACACGTGCGCGAATTGATGATCGACAACGGCAAAGGCTTTGCTTTCGCGCAGATTGAGATATTCGTGACCGTCGCGTTCGTCGATTTTTGCAAGGCCGGCATCGCGCAACATTCGATTCGGATAGATCACGCGCGACACGTCGGTCATGGCGTATTCGCTGACCACCAAGTACGCGGCATCGGTAATGCCGATCGCGTTAACGCCGTCGATCAAGCGGCCAATTTGTTCGTCGGCCTCGCGACACGCTTGTATCTGCTGTTCGCTATTGGGGCCGTGCTTCTGCGCTTGGTAGTCGAGATGGGGGAAGTAAACGTAATTAAACTGTGGTCGCTCGCGCTGCAGCAACCAAAGGGCGGCGTTGATCGTCCATTCGGTCGATTTGATATTCGCCATAGGCCCCCAAAAATTCATTAACGGAAAGTGCCCGAGATCGTTGAGCAGTTTCACATATAAACCGTCGGGCTTGCTGTAGCACCACAGCTCCGTGCGACCGTCGTCGTGATGAATCGGTTCGGGCGTAACGATGTAATCGGCGGCGGCGTCTTTGATGTTTTGCGGAATCCATGCCGCCTGCGAGATGCTTTTGTCGGCCAGAGCATTCCAAACCTGCGGCGCCTCGATCAGTCCGTTGCGACCGACCCACAGTTCCACTTCACCGCGATCGCGATGGTAGAAACCGTTGCCGATGATGCCGTGCTGCTCGGGGCCGACGCCGGTCAACATCGACGCCTGCACGGGCGACGTAACGCACGGGAACGTCGGTACCAACTCGGCGACAGCACCGCCGCCGCTGGCTAGTGCCGACAGCCGCGGCATGTATTCGAGGTCGCGCGTTCGTAAGCCGGGGATCGAAACCAAAAAGAGATGTTGATGCGGCATAATGATGAATTTGCCCATTCGATGAATGATTGCAGTTACGAGCTACTTAAAGCGTCCTTGCAAATACACCGGTTACAAACCGATGCCACAGCGCACAGTAGGGTGCATCCCTCGATGCACCAACAAACGCGCGACGCTTGATAACCCAACGATTCGCTAATCCCCATACCCATACTTCTTAAGCAGTTCCTTCTGCTCGGCCGGCGGCATGACGGCGTAGGTATCGGGTTCCATACTCCAACTGCTGCGACCTTGCGTCAGTGTGCGCAGCTTGGTGGCATATTGAAACATCTCGGCCAGCGGCACGGTCGCGTGAATCACGCGATCGGGCCCGCGCATTTCGGTATCCTGAATCAACCCGCGTCGCGCGCTCAGGTCGCCGCTTACCGGGCCGAAGTAATCGTCGGGCACCGTCACTTCGAGTTTCATCATGGGTTCGAGCATGACCGGTCCGGCTTTTTCGACCGCTTCTTCAAACGCCGCCCGCGCCGCGTTTTCAAAGGCCAAGTCGGTGCTCATGCTTTCGTGCTCGGCGGCATGTAACAGCGTCGCCCGCACGTTCAGAATCGGATAACCCGCCAACGGTCCGACAAAAAGGCAATCGCGAACGCCTTGCTTAATGGCCGCCAGAAACTCCCGCTTCAAGTTGACGTCTTCGGGTAGCTCATTGCGAAACTCATACGTTTCCGCGCCTTGCTCCGGTTCAAACGCTTCCACGCGCAGCTTCACTGTCGCCTTTTGTGGTCCGCTCGCCGTGGTGAGTTCGAACGTGCGTTCGTGCTCGGCCTTGCCGGTAATCGTTTCGCGATACGCGACCAACGGCTTGCCCACATTGATGCCGACGTTGAAGTCGTTCTCCAACTTCTTCGCCAGCACTTCGAGGTGCAACTCACCCATCCCGCTCAAAATCACTTGGCCGGTATCTTCGTTCATGCGATGTTTAAACGTCGGGTCTTGTTTCTCAAGCTTTATGAGCGCGTCGGCCAGCGCGTCTTTATCTTTGGTGTTCTTCGGCTCGACGGAAACCGCCATCACCGGCTGCGGAAACTCGATGCGCCCCAACAAGATCGGATCGTTCGGATCGCAAACCGTGTCGCCCGTGAGTGCGTCTTTAAAACCCGTCACCGCGACGATATCGCCGGGCACCGCACGGTCGATCGCCTCGCGCCGCTTGGCGAACATCCGATACAGTCGGCTGATGTTCTCCTTCTTGCCGGTGTTATGGATATAAGCGCGCTGGCTGGACTTCAGGATACCGCTGTACACGCGCAGGTAGTAAAGATCGAGCGGCTTTTCCGCGACGATCTTAAAAATGTACGCGGCCAGCGGGTCTTTCTCGCTCGGCTTGCGCGTCAGCTCGGTTTGATCTTCCGTGGACTTCACGCCGGGAACTGGCGGTACGTCGAGCGGCGACGGAAGATAATCAACGACACCATCCAGCAAGCGTTGCACACCGATGCGTTTCAAGCTGCTGCCGCAGAAGCAGGGCTGCGCCTTGTTCGCAATCGTGCCTTTGCGCAGCGCGCGCTTTACGTCTTCGTCCGGAATCTCCGCATCTTCGAGATACTTTTCCATCAGCGCGTCGTCGAATTCGGCGGCCTTTTCGATCATATTGCGCCGCCAATATTCCGCGTCGTCCCGCAACTCGCTCGGGATATCGCCCTCTTCGACCTTCTCACCCTGGTCGCCCAAAAAGCGGTAGGCGCGCATGCCGAAGAGATCGATCACGCCTTCAAACGACGAATCCGCGCCGATCGGGATTTGCACGGGAATCGGATTGGCGTGCAGCCGACGCACGATCGATTCGACCGACGCGTTAAAGTCCGCGCCGATCTTATCCATCTTGTTGAGAAAACAGATGCGAGGCACGTTGTATTTGGTGGCTTGCCGCCAAACGGTTTCCGATTGCGCTTCGACGCCTTCCTTGGAGTCAAACACGATAATCGCGCCGTCGAGCACGCGCAGACAGCGTTCGACTTCGGCAGTGAAGTCAACGTGCCCCGGTGTATCGATCAAGTTGATCGTGTAATCGCGCCACGGACAGGTGACGGCCGCACTAAAAATCGTGATGCCGCGCTGTTGTTCCTGCGCGTCGAAGTCGGTGGCCGTTGTGCCATCATCGACGTCACCCATCTTGTGGGTCTTGCCGGTGTAATACAGGATGCGTTCGGTGGTCGTCGTCTT
Source organism: Phycisphaerae bacterium (assembly GCA_030432035.1). Classification (GTDB taxonomy): domain Bacteria; phylum Planctomycetota; class Phycisphaerae; order UBA1845; family UTPLA1; genus ECT2AJA-110-A. Next base: position 52 of record JAUIHO010000220.1, on the reverse strand, counting down.
GCCCGCGTCGATGTGGGCCGCCACGCCGATATTGCGAATTCGGCTCAACGGC
>JAUIHO010000219.1 GCA_030432035.1 Phycisphaerae bacterium | reverse complement strand
ACAATCGATTTGCGTTTCGATGCGGCAGAATCCGTCAAGCGAACAGCACGCGCCCGTTAGTTCGACCGGACCGACCGGGCATTCGGCATCAACAATCAGCAGATCCACCAACGCGGTAATGTCACGGCCGTCGATAAGCATGTCCTGATTGGCATCAACCTGACAGAAGATGTCGTCCATCGGATCGGGCGGCATCACCAAGAACATCGTCATGGCATCGATGTCGGCCAACGTTAGATCGCCGTCGTCATCGGCATCACCCGGGCAACACGTGTCCGATTGCGCACACGTCACGATCAACTCACCCATGCCGACGGCACCTTCGGCACCACCGACGCGAATGAGATATTCCTCACCTGTCATCACAGGAATCGCCAACTCGGCCGGGCCGCCAGGGCTGCAGCCATCATTGTCGCACGCAAGCGGGCCGCCCATCGGCGGGCACATCCCTGCCGGATACACAGCCAAGGCAGCGTCGTACATCGTGTTGCCACACAGGCTAATGAGCAATTGACCGTTGCACGTTGCCGTTACCGTGTACCACACGTCGTTGTCGATCGTCGTCGCACACGGCGCGCCGGGTGAATCATCCGGACCGTCGGTCGTGGCGTCGGTCGTGTCGAACGCCACCGGCGTATCGAGACTGATTGCAATGGCGTTTTCGCAATCGTCGTTAGCAACCGGCGGGCAGGTCAAGTCCGAGCAAGGCTCACCCAACGTAAAATCGCCACCGACCATCATGCAGTTCACTTCGGTATCGATCTTACAATCTGCACCGCCCAAACAGCAGGCACCTTCGTCCATGCCGAGGCAGCTAATGATTAACCGACCCTTGCCCACGGTATCCGTCATCGCACCGACGCGAACCAAATAGCATTGGCCGCTGACGACCGGAACCTCAATGCGGTTCTGGTTGTCGCCCGCGCCGCAACCGGCATCAATATCGCCGGAGGTACACGCGATTTGCGTCATTGCATCGTTCGGACACACGCACGTGTCGTACACAACGACGTTAGCGTCGAAGTCCGTATCGAGACACGGCGAGATCACCAACGTACCGTCGCAACTGGCGGTGTATTCGTACCAGATGTCGCGCTCGGCCGGCAGACAGTCCATCATCATCGGATCGACCATGGGGCCGTCGGTCGTGGCACGCAGCGTGTCAAACTCAAACACGCCGTTGGTAATCGAAATGGCGTTCGGGCATTCGTCGTTGACCGGCCCTTCGCATGTAACCAAGTCACACGGGCGACCGTCGAAGTATTCGTCGCCGGTATCCATGCAGTTTACTTCTTCGCGAACTTCGCAGCCGTCGAGTGCGTCACAACAGGCACCCGAACCATCGGGCACGCAGCCAACAAAGATCGTGCCGGTGCCGTTTGCATCTGCTACGCCACCTACGCGAATCAGGAAGCATTCGCCCGTAAGCACCGATAGCGTCAACTCCGACGGTCCGCCGGACACGCCGCAGCCGTCATCGTCGCATGAAATCGGATCGTCCATCACCGGACATACCGGGCCGGACATGCAGTCGTCATCGTAAACGGCCACTGACGAGTCAAAGCTCGTGCCGCCGCAAAGGCTGATGGTCAATTCACCGTCGCAATCGGCGGTATAGCGGAACCAAATATCGTTGGTGACTTCGATGCAAGGGCTACCGGGTTGATCGTCAACGCTGGTCGTCGCCAACGTCGTATCGAAGTTGGTGTAGCCGGACATCAACGTGACGGCGTCAACGCATTCGTCGTTGCCGGGCATCGGACAGGTAATTGGCGAACACGGCTGGTCTTCAGTGAAGTCACCGCCGATCGCCATACAGTCGATTTCGTTCACGACTTCGCAGAAACCGGCGGGGTTACAACACGCACCCAAGTCCGCCGGTACGCAACCGACGATCAGCGTGCCGTCGCCTTCGGCCAAACCCGAGCCACCGACGCGAACCAAGTAGCACTCGCCTTCGGTCACCGTGAACTGAACCTGAGCGTCATCGCCGACGCAGCCGCTGTTGTTATCGCAGGCAAGCACCGGGCCGAGTTGGTCGCCGCAGAAGCAGCCGTCGTAAACCTGAATGGCCGAGTCAAAGTCGGTCGCCACACAGGTCGAGATGGTCGCCGTCCCCGTGCAAGGTGCGACATAGCGGAACCAAAGGTCTTGGTTGATGTTGGTGCATGTACCGCCCGGCGAATCGAGCGGGCCATCCGTATTGGCATTGAGGTTCGAGAACGGAATGATCGCGTCGGGACCGATCACGATCGCGTTTTGACACAAGTCATTCGGAGCCGGGCAGGCAGCCGTCAAACAATCGCCCGCCAACCAGAGGCCGGCCAGCATCGAACATTCCGTCGGTGTCGCTTCAGTGCAGATGCTGTCTTCCTGACAACACGCGCCGACGTCGGTCGTTCCGCACGGCGGCTCTAGCGTGAAGCAGGTTGCGTTGGCATCGAACCGTGCACCCACGGCGAAACAATCGAAGAGATTAACGTTATCCGTACAGGTGCTCATCGTATCGTCGCAGCACGCGCCGAGGATTTCCGGGCAGGTGATATCCGCACATTCCGCGTTGACTGCGGCAATCGTAAATGGATTGATCGCGAAGCACGCCTCGACCGAATCGAGGTCGGTGCATTCATCGTTTAACAAATCGCAGCAGGCCACTTCCGTCGGCTCGACATCTTCGCCGAACAATTGGAACGAAAGATCGCGGTGCGTGAACGGTGCGGGTGCGTCGGGGCAATCGACGTTTTGTGCGTTACCCGATGTGGGTGACCAGAAATCAAAGCCGAACAACGGAAAACCGAAATGGGCAACGAAACCGTTGTCTTCCTCGGAGAGGTTCCAACTGCTCTGCGGCGGGCCGGGGAATCGCGGAATCACCGCCAACCAATAAATGCGGTTCTTTTCAATCGTGAAATCGACCGGAATGTCGACGATAAAGCGACTGTTGCAACTGCCATCTACAGCGGTTTGCGAAATTTGGTCGGCGGGCACGATCTGAACGGCCGCCGGATCACCCAAAAACGTGACCATGCTCAACGGATTGGTCGGATCCACGGATGGCTGACCGTCGGGAATATCCAACGGCGAGTTGTCGAACACTACGACGTAAACACTATCCCACGTATCCATCGGAGTCGGGTTGGGATCGCCCTGGCCACTTGAATCGAAGAATACCGTTGCCACGCGTACATTCGTGATGCGCGAGTTCAAGAACGGGTTGAATGGATCTTCTAACGTGAAGTCATCCGCAATGGCGGCGAAAAATCGAAACGAGCCCGTCGCGCCGTCAGCGGCTAAGCTGAATTGCGCCGAACTATCGACACCTTGGTCGTCGAGCGGCATGCCGTTGTCGTACAACAATGTCGAGACCGGCGTAACGCCACGCGGCGCACCGCGAATCGGACCGCGAATCGGACCGCGCGACCAAACCGATTCAACGCTCGGTAAGTTCGGCCGCGTAATTGGATATATTTGGCCAGCGCCGGAACCGGGACCGAGTAGCGGGCCTTCGGCCATGGCGGGTTGCGCCAACAAACCGAGACTTAACAAAACGAGTGCGGCGTGCACAACCAACCGCGGTTGCAAAGCGTGACGTAAGCTAAGGCCCATCGGACCGGTCTCCCCAATTGAGTGTTGCGTCGGAATTGAGGACACCGTCGCGCCGCATCGTGCGGTGCGCAGCTTCGCCCCCAATCCTCCCGGTTCGCTAAAAATCTTGATCTTGCCCTTGGGTGTTTTCGTGCAACGCCTTTGTCGACGACACGTAACACCAGCCCGGATTCAATGCGGTTTCTCTGTTACCTACCTGCCGGATATTCCGGCATCGGGAAGAATCACGAGCGCGGCGGCTGGAATGTCCCCTCAAGCCGCGCAAAGGCATGAATCGATCAGTATAACCCGGTGGGTTTTTCAATAATAGGCTCGCGACCGCCCAGGCAAGTTCGTCACCGATAAAAAATGCCGCCGCCCGTAAAACCACCGCGCGACTAAGCGTTACACAGCGACCGATTCGACGTCATTCAATCCTCTCGGCGACGCCGACGGCGCTTTTTCCGGACGGGCGCATCCGCCGGTCGCGCATTGGGCGTGGCGCGTAGCGGTGCAGTCGGCTTTCGCGGCTGCCGCGGGGTACGTTCGCGGGCGTCGGGCGCCTTATCCGACGTAACTGGCGCCTGCTCTGGCTTCACCACTTGCCGACGCTCGTTGCGCAGGAGATTTCGCAAAACCGGCAAAAGCGAATCGCCATGGAAGTAATGCTCTGGCAAGCGCCAATGCAGCACGCCCGGATCGGCCATGCTCGCGCGACCGCCCGACGTTTCGAACAGTTTTTCCAGCCGCTTCAGCTCTCCCGTCACGTGAAAAACGACGTCCGGTTCTTTCCGGATAATCGTCGCAATGCCAAAGTCGGACGCACGCACGCGAATCTCGGCAAGCGACAGCAACGTCGCCACCGAATCGGGCACCGGTCCGAACGCATCGCGCAGGTCCGATTCGAGTTGCTCAACGTCCGTCACCGTGCGGCAAGCGGCGAAGCGACGATAGGTTTCCATCCGCTGACGGTCGGACGTGATGTAACCGCGCGGGACGGTGGCATCGACATCGAGTTCGAGATGCACCGTCGGGCGCTCGTCGACGGCGTCGCCGCGCATTCGCTTCACGCAGCGCTCTAGCATTTGGCAATAGAGGTCATAACCGACGGCCGCGATCTCGCCGGATTGCTCCGAACCGAGGATGTTACCCGCGCCGCGAATCTCAAGATCGCGCATCGCAATGCGAAAGCCCGCGCCCAACTCGCTGCATTGTTCGATCGCTTTCAAACGCCTCGCCGCCCCTTCCGTCACCGGGCGCGAACCATCGAGCAGCAAATAGCAATACGCGCGATTCTTGTACCGCCCGACGCGACCGCGCAATTGGTGAAGGTCGGCCAAGCCGAATCGATCCGCATGATCGATGATCATGGTGTTGGCATTGGGAATATCGAGGCCGGCCTCAATAATAGTCGTAGATACCAACACATCCGCTTCGTGTTTCACAAAGCGCGTCATCACGTCTTCGAGTTCTTCGCCCGACATCTGCCCGTGCCCGACGACGATGCGCAAACCGGGTACCAGCGTAGCAAGTTTCGTGGCGATATCGTGAATACTGTGCACGCGGTTGTGCACGAAGAAGATTTGCCCGTCACGGTTGAGCTCGCGCACGATCGCTTCACGCACCAATTCATCGCTCCACGACGTCACCCGCGTCACGATCGACCGCCGATCCATCGGCGGTGTGGCCAAACTCGATATATCGCGCAGGCCGATCATCGATAGATGCAACGTACGCGGAATTGGTGTGGCGGTAAGCGTTAACACATCGACGGTCGTACGCAGTGTTTTTAGTCGTTCTTTGTGTTCGACGCCGAAGCGTTGCTCTTCGTCGATGATGGCTAATCCCAGATCGGCAAACGAGACGTCCTTCGACAAAATGCGATGCGTGCCGATTAGAATGTCGACTTGCCCCTTCCGCGCCGCCGCAATGATTTGTTTTTGCTCGGCGGTCGAGCGAAAGCGATTCAAACATTCGATGCGGAACGGGTATTCCGCCATGCGCTGGCGAAACGTTCGGTAATGCTGCTCGGCCAGCACCGTCGTCGGCACCAAGACTGCCACTTGCCGACCGAACTCCACTACCTTAAAGGCGGCGCGAATTGCTAACTCGGTTTTACCAAACCCCACATCGCCACATACCAAGCGATCCATCGGTCGCTCGGCTTGTTGATCACCCTTGATAGCACCCATGGCTGCCAACTGATCGACCGTCGGGTTATACGGAAAGGCGTCTTCGAACTCCTGCTGCCAGTGGGTATCGCGCGGATAGGCCACGCCGGGGCTGCTGGCGCGCTCGGCTTGAATGCGTAACAACTCCGATGCCAAATCCGTTAAGGCTTCTTCGACCTTATCCTTCGTCTTTTGCCAACGCGTACCGCCCAGCTTTGACAACGGCGGGCGCGCCGCGCGGGGACCGATGTACTTTTGTACCAAGTCGATCTGCGTAACGGGCACGTGTAAACCCGCGCCTTCGGCAAAGCGCAGCGACAAGAACTCTTCGGCATGTCGTGCACCACGTTTGGTCAGCGTGCGCAGGCCGGTGAACTTTGCCACGCCATGCACCACGTGCACGACGTAATCGCCCTCCTTTAAATCGAGGAATGAATCGATCGGCCGCCCCGCTGTCACCGGCCGCAGGCGGCGATTACGAACGTCGCGATGAAAGATTTCGTGATGCGTTAAAAATAGACACGCATCTTTATTCGCATCTTGCGAATCGGCCGCATGCTTGCCCCATTGGAACCCTTCGTGAATCAACCCGAGTTCGATATCGAGTTGTTCGGGAATCGCCGTCTCTCGCTGTTCCGCAGCTTCTGTGAGCAACTCGTGCAACCGATCCCGCTCGCCCGCGTTTTCGCAATACACGCAAACCGGTTGCTCTTGGGCAAGCGTTAATAGCTGTAGCGCAGCATCACCGGGCTTGACGTCAAACGTGGGTGACGGACCGGCGGGCAGCACGACGGTATCGGCGTCTTTGACCGACGCCGATGGGAAACGGCTGAGATGCAGTTGCTGGAACGGTTCGGCGTTCTTCATCAACGCTTCGAACGTGAAATAGCCCACGGGTTGATCCATGCGTTCGAGCATGGTCCGCGCGACCTCAGCTACCTCCATCGGCTCGATCATCACCAAGACCGTGTCGGCCGGTAGATAGTTAAAAAAGCAGCAGGACTTGTTTTCGTCCTGAACCGCCGTCGCACTAACGCGCGTAATTTGTGCGTCGCGGACCGTATGCGTGCTGCGCTGCGTGGCAACATCGAAGCGACGTATCGATTCCAACTCGTCGCCAAAAAACTCCAGCCGCAACGGATCGCGGTCGGGTGAATCGAAAATATCGAGAATGCCACCGCGAATCGCAAAGTCGCCCGGTTGTTCGACCTGATCCAATCGTTCGAAGCCGCGCGCGACCAACCACTCGGCGATGTGCTGCATGTCGTATTCGTTTTCAACGGCGAGCGCCAACGTGTTGTCGCTCAAAGCAGTCGCCGTCGGCACGGCTTGCAACAACGCCTGAATCGGCGCCACGATCGGAGCCGTCGCGCCGGCACTGTGCAGGTGTGCACATAAAGCAGCTCGCGCTTGCGCCGACTCAATGTCGTCGTCGCCTGTCGTAATATGTGACTCAGCCGCCGGTAAGAAGTCGATGCGTCCGAGAAGTGATTCGAGATCGTCGCGCAGAATGTCCGCCTGTTCGGCGTGGCCACATACCGCCAACATGGGGCGCTGCGCATTATTTAGCAGTTGAGCGAGAGTGAAGGCGGCGCACGATCCCCACAGCCCGTGCGCGGCCAAACGGGCATCGCCGGCCTGCAAGCGGGATTTGAGCGTTTGAAATGCCGGATTCGCCGCAAAGCGGGTCGCACCACTCACAACAGAATTATTCCTCGGACCGGTAAGTTTCGCAATGATTGATCGCTTATGCGGAAGTTGACCGGCATAAAGCCACACGGTTTACCGGTGTGTACCAGAATCGGATTTTCATCAGGCGTTTACACCAATTATTGGCAGCGCCTACAATCTTGCATGAGACTTATCCTTCGGGGTAATGTCTAAACAGGGTGGTAAAGCAAAAATAGTGGGGTGGCATCGGCAAAGCTGATGCTGTGGGGTAATCGGCAGACTTCGCTGTCGATCAAATAGCTTTGAATTCCCATGCATTCCAACACCGGCACCGCGCTGGGTATCGTTCCGGCTTAGGTTTCGATTCCGTTTCGACCCGACCTGCGCCGACACATTTTGCTGCGTCATAAAACTGGTTCGCTCAGTCGATCGCGATGATTCGCTTTCGATTGAATTTCAAGACTCCCGATAGCGGCGCCGACGCCGCTGAAGGTCGCGACAAGCGCAATAAATTAGATTCGGAGTTATCTCAGATGTCCTACCTGAAGTACGGATTTGCCGTCAGTTTTCTCGTTATTTGTCTGTTGGCGGCATCACAAGTGATGCGTGGCGTGTCGTCCGATGAATCACAGACTGCAATCGCGTCGCACTCAGAATGCTCGGATGCAGAACATCAGCATCCAAACATGCCGGACGCCGAGGTTAATCGTCAGGCGTTCTTCGCGTTGATGGACAACACGGTCGCTGGCGATCTTTCAAAGCGATTGCCCCCCGATCAGTTAGAAGGCTTGGAACGAGCCTATTTCAATAGTATGAAGCTGCCACCGATGGCGTGTTTTGCGCCGGACACACCGGAGGATGTAGTTCGACATTATCAATCGATGATGCCTTGGAGTAGCGGACAGCGCTACAACATCCTGAACCGCTGGACGAACACTGCCAGCGGAACCACCGGCAGCACGGGAAACCCAATTA
>JAUIHO010000218.1 GCA_030432035.1 Phycisphaerae bacterium | reverse complement strand
TGCTATTGCGATGTTCTTTTGGCCTGAGTTATTGCAGCTTAAACTCGTCGCTGTTAGTGCTGTGGTGCACTTGCTTGCAATGCGATATTGCATTCGACGGTTGTTTAAGATGACGTTTCTGAAAGTGCCGTCGGTCTTTGCCTTTGCCATCGGTGGCATTGTGACGGGCCTTGTGATCTTGCGGGCTTCGTGGATTATCACTGGCCGCGGCACAGTGCGCTGGGGTAAGACGCACTATCGCGTGCGCGGCTCGCGCATCGTGGCGGCGGTGCCGGCACCGGCACGGTAGGTAAGGTGTCCCAACTCTGAATCATCAAATCTTGGCATAATTTCTTAGCGCGCGGCTCTGATTTTCATGCGGCCAAATGCCACGGCTCGGTCGTCTTCGTCACTCACAACCTCCGCCCCATCCCCCCTCTTCCACGGGTTGCCCGACTGCCCGCTCGGTACTATGTTGACACCGTACGTTTTCATTTTTCAACCAACCGCCATCCCGGCGAAAGAAGGTGACTCATATGGTAAGCAACACCGCACAAAACCCTGAAAAAGTCTCGAAGTGCCCGTTTCGCGGTAATCGCGTCGGCGGCGCGCTGGGCTCGTCTCCGCAGATTTCGGATTGGTGGCCGAACCGGCTGCAGGTCGAACTGCTGCATCAAAACCCGCCGATGGCAAACCCGATTCGCGACGTCGATTATGCAGAGGCCTTTAAGAGCCTCGACTACGAGCAACTCAAGAGCGATTTGAAGAAGCTGTTGACGACGTCGCAGGATTGGTGGCCTGCCGACTATGGCAACTACGGTCCGCTGATGATTCGTCTCGCATGGCACTCGGCTGGCACCTATCGCATTGCCGATGGGCGCGGCGGTGCGGGCACGGGCATGCAGCGCTTCGCGCCGACCAGCTCGTGGGATGACAACGGCAACCTCGATAAGGCGCGCCGATTGCTCTGGCCCATCAAGAAGAAGTATGGCGCGAACATTTCGTGGGCCGACTTGATGATTCTCGTCGGCAACTGCTCGCTCGAAATCATGGGCTTTAAGACCTTTGGCTTCGGCGGTGGGCGCGTGGATACGTGGGAAGCCGATCGCGGTATCTACTTTGGGCCGGAATTTTGGAACGGCAAGTCCGTCGATGAGTTTTCGCCCAAGCCCGGCACCGTCGGCCATCCGGGTGAGATGGTCACGCGTACGATGCGCTGGGAAGGTGAAGCAGGCACTGCGGAATCCGATCTTGAAAACCCGCTCGGCGCTAGCCACCAGGGTTTGATCTACGTGCACCCTGAAGGCCCCAAGCGCGACGGCGACGCGGCTGCGGCGGCGAACGACATTCGCGAAACGTTCGCGCGCATGGCCATGAACGATGAAGAAACCGTCGCGCTGATTGCTGGCGGCCACGCCTTTGGTAAATCGCACGGTATGGTAGACGGCAGCAAAGTTGGCCCATCACCCGAAGGCGCACCGATCTCGGCCATGGGCATGGGTTGGAAGAACAGCGAAGGCACGGGCTTTGCCGAATACGCGATGACCAGCGGCCTCGAAGGTGCATGGACGCCGAACCCGATCAAGTGGGATAACGACTATCTCGAAAACCTGTTCAAGTATGACTGGGAAATGACCAAGAGCCCGAGCGGCGGTTTGCAATACAAGCCTGTCGATCCCAACGCACCCAAAACACCCGACGCGCACAAAGATGGCCAGATGAATGAGCTAATGATGCTGGCTACTGACGTCGCGTTGAAAGTCGACCCGAGCTATCGCAAGATTTGCGAGCGCTTCCTAACTGACTTCGATTATTTCTCGGATTGCTTCGCCCGCGCGTGGTACAAGCTGACCCACCGCGACATGGGCCCGAAGGTCCGCTACCTCGGCCCCGAAGTGCCTGCCGAAGATTTGATCTGGCAGGATCCGATCCCCGCCATCGATCACGAATTGATCAACGAAAGCGATATCGCTTCATTGAAGCAGACGATCCTCGGCACCGGTCACTCGGTTTCCGAGCTGGTTTCTGCGGCGTGGTCGTCGGCATCGAACTATCGCGATTCCGATAAACGCGGTGGTGCCAACGGCGCACGCGTACGGCTCGACCCGCAACGCAACTGGGCGGTCAATCGTCCAGACGAACTCGCCAAGGTGTTAAGCTCGCTCGAAAAGGTGCAGCAAGACTTCAACAACGCGCAAAGCGGCAATAAGAAAGTTTCGCTGGCAGACCTTATCGTGCTCGGCGGTTGTGCCGCTGTTGAGAAAGCCGCTAAGGACGCTGGCGTGTCGGTGACGGTTCCGTTTACGCCCGGTCGCGCCGATGTGGGTCAGGATCAGACCGATGTCGAGAGCTTCGACTGGCTGCAACCCGTGGCGGACGGCTTCCGCAACTTCAAGCGTGACGACGTAACGTTCAACGTTGCGCCCGAGCGCATCTTCCTCGATCGCGCGCATCTGCTAACGCTGACGGCCCCCGAGTGGACGGTCTTGACCGGCGGCCTGCGCGTGCTCGACCAGAACCACGATCATTCCAAGCACGGCGTGTTCACCCACCGCCCGGGCGTGTTAACGAACGATTTCTTCCGCGTGTTGACGAGCATGGATTACGAATGGATGCCGACCGACAAGGAAGAAACGATGTTCAACATCAACGAGCGCAAGAGCGGTGCGACGAAGTACACCGGCACGCGCTGCGACATGATCTTCGGTTCCAACGCACAGTTGCGTAACATCGCCGAAGTGTACGCCGCTGACGACGGCCACGAACGCATGGTCAAAGATTTCGTCGCCGCGTGGAACAAGGTGATGATGTTGGATCGGTTTGAGTTGGCAAACGCGTAAGCGCTTCAAATAGACAAGCGTATTTGGGCAATATGTTTGCTCGTCGAAAATTAGATAGGTAGTAACGATCGACCCCGAATTGATGTTTTCAATTCGGGGTCTTTTTTTATGACGGTGATGTAGAGGACGCGTTGCGGATCAATTGTCGCGGCGCGCGGAGTAGTCCGCGGTGCGGACCCTACAATGAGGCCGTCACACTGAAACCAGCGCGTCCTTTACCTGTCGCGCGATGGTTGCGACCAAGACTTTACGGTCGATGGGTTTGGAAACGTAATCGCTGCAACCGGCATCCAAACATTTCTGCCGATCTTCATTCATCGCATGAGCCGTTAGCGCGATGATCGGTCGATCGAAGCCGCTGCGGCGAAGCGTCTTGGTTGCTTCATAACCATCCATCACCGGCATCTGCATATCCATGAGGACCGCGTCGTATGGTATTCCGGCTTCGGCTTGCGACAGCGCCGCATCGACGGCGAGCTTGCCGTTCTCAACAAGTTTGACCGTCGCGCCGGCCTTCTTCAAAAACATCTGAATCAACCGTTGGTTGTCGGGCCCGTCTTCGGCTACGAGCAGCTTCACACCTTCAATCGACGCGTTATCACTTTGGTGCGCTGGCGACGTCGGATCTTCAATTGCCAGCAGGTGAACCTGCCCTTCGCGCATCTTCACGCCATCGAGCGGACCGGTCTCAACGAGGAGCCTGAACGTCGTGCCCTCGCCGGGTTTCGACGACAGCACAAACAAATCTCCGCCGAGCATCTCGGCAAATCGCTTGCTGATGGTCAGCCCTAAGCCGGTTCCGCCAAAGGTGCGTGTTGTGGATGAATCCGCCTGCGTGAACGGCTTGAACAAGCGATCGACCGTCGCTTCGGACATACCGATGCCGTTGTCCTCCACATCAAATTGCAGCATCGACTTTCCGTTGTTCTCCACGTGAGACATCACCAACCGGACCTTACCGCCTTCGGTAAACTTGATGGCGTTACCGACCAGATTGATCAGCACCTGGCGTAGTCGCGTCGGATCGGTATGAATCGATTCCGGTATCGGTCCGACGCATTCGAACTTCAAGTCGACGCGATACTCATCGGCGCGGACGCCCATGAGCGATGCCACTTCGGCAACGACGTGACCGGGCGACGCCTCGATCGATTCGACCTCCATCTTGCCAGCCTCAACCTTTGACAAGTCGAGAATGTCGTTTATGAGCTCGAGCAGAAACGTACCGTTGCGTCGAATGGTTGATACGGCATCCTTGCCTTCATCGTCAATGGTCTTTTCCGCCAACGTATCCGCAAAGCCGAGTATCGCCGTCAGCGGCGTTCGGATTTCGTGGCTCATGTTTGCGAGGAATTCGCTCTTAGCGCGATCCGCCGATTGCGCCGCGTTACGCGCGCCGACCAAATCTATATTCACCGTCCTAAGTCGCGTCGATGATCGAACAGCGCCACCTATCCCCGCTAGCAACAATGCGACGGTAACGATGACCAAGCCTGCAATGACTTGTTTTTGCCTCGCAGCGGATGCAACGAACTTATCATCTGCAGCAAGCATCACAAGAATGCCGCCGTCTGCGATTGTCTTAATGCTTCGTAAAGGCGTAATGGCGGCGTACATACGCTGACCACGGTTCGTCTCGTAGGGTGCAAACGTGCTTTCAACGCGATTGGTAAGTAGCGGCTTTGCCATGCCTGCGAGGGTTTGAGAATCTATCGGCGGCACGCTCTTACCCGAATTGATTCCTTCGTCGAAAAAGCCACCGTTCTCGGTTACAAAATAGATGCATGGCCCGTTTCGCACACGCTTGCGGTTGTCGATCAATCGCGACAGTCGATCGAATCGAAGCCGCGAGCTGGCTACACCAATTTGCGTGACGCCATCGTTGTCATAAATCGGAACCGAGTACGCCACCGACAGCCCGGACGAATCGAAAAGCGCGGGCGTAATATCGCATTGCGTTTGAAACTCCAGCACGCCTTCGCTTGCCGTGTTTTTCAAACAGTCTTGAATGATCGGCCGTTCGCTATAGTCGCGCTTCAATACGCGATCGATTCGTTCATTTGATATTTGCTCACCCGACCGAAATCGATGATTAATCGCCAGGATTTCGCCCGATTTGTCGAACAAGGCGAGTGCGTCGATCTCAGTATTGCCCACCACCTGGCGGTCAGCCAGCGCCGTCAATCGGTCGCGATCGCCCGAGCGAACCGCCGCAATAATTTCCGGATCTTTCGCGATCTTGTTGGTTCGCGCCATCGCGGGCTCGACGACGCCGGAGATAGAACCGAGGAAGCTTTCGGCAACTTCGTGAAGGCTTTTCGCTGCAACGGCATTGCGAACGGACGAGTCGCTTGGCGGCGTCACCATCCATGCAACACCACCGATCATGAGCGCCGCGCTCAGGCAAAACAGCGCCGTCGCAAAATGCGACACGTGAGCACGCACGTCTTCGTGTGTCTTCTGCTTCGAGTTCATTTCCCTAATTCCGACGATTTGCCTCTTTAGTAAGAGACAAGCCAATGTAGCGGCCGAATGGCCAGTCGAAAGACAAGCAACGCATCGAATCGCACAGCACGAACAAAGGGGCATCACGACGGCGCGATAACGCGTCCTGAAACGATTGTGCAATTCCCCGCATTACATCGGGTCAACTGCCAGTGAAGTCGAGCAACGCACATTCGCCGATAACTATGTGCGGGTTACGCTCAGATTGAGCGGGATGATGTCTGATAAAACGCTGGGAGTGTGTAAAGCGGTTTAAACATACAGGTAGTCAAGCCGGAATGACCCAGCAGCCGATTACGAATTCTCGTCATCGCTTGCGTCGCGTTTGGACGCGTAGCCCCGGCGGCTTGGTCGCGACCCAATCGGCAAAGCGGCGCACTTCGTCGTGACTGCGCAGCGCGTCGAGCGTGTGGTATTGGTCCGCCAGTTGTTTCTCTGTTAGCACCGCATGAATATGGCCGTGGCAGGGAACACAGAGATCGACCGTCTGCTGCCGCTGCTCGCGCGTGAAGGCGCGTTGCGTGCGCTTCTGTCGATGACGCATGCGCGGCACCAAATGATGACGCGTCGTGCGGATATTGCTGCGACCGCAAAGAGCACAGGTGTCGCGCGTGGTCGAATGGTGGGCGTTGACTTCCATCGATTGGATTTTAGCAGGATAGGTGGCTTCGCGGGGGATTTTTGTGACGATGATGGCATTGGGGCGCAACCTTCAAACAAAAGCTAATCCTCAGCCGCCTTGGGGGCTGCAAACCCTTTGCTGTAAACACCGGATCGATCAAAACAGCACGCACGGCGCTTGCCCGAGGCGAGCATGTCGCAGGCGCTGTCGATTCGACGGCGTCGCGTTTCGTCGCGCTTGGCCGACGTAACCCAATGAACCCAATCTTGCCGAGCGAGCGGCGTGATGTCGGTCCACACGGCATATGCATCAGGCGCAGCTTTCAGCGCCTTGCGAAAGTCGGCCGGTACATCGGGCTCGGGCTCTTTATCCAATGCCGTCAACTCCAATGCGATGCTGTCACCGACCGCAACGCCGGCGGACTCGCGTAATCGCTTGCTGATTTTTAGCCAATGGCTTTTTTGACCATCCGGCTCAAGCGTGGCGCGAAACGTCTGCCCATTGATGTTGCCATTAACCACGACGCGACCGCGACGCGGCAGCTTACTGCTGACAGTCTTCGGCAAAACAACAAACGCCCACGAACTTCCGCGCGGTGCATCCGCAGGGCGTAAGAGTTTCGTTTTGCATTTGAGGGTTGGCAGTTGTTTTGGCATTTGCGCGATCCTTTTTCGAGACGACCGAAGTGGTCAATTGTAACGACAATCAACGTTATATCGCCAATCATACGCCGCGCGTGTTTCAGTGGGTTGAGTACAACACCACCCTACGGCGGGCAGTGGCTCGGATTAAAACGGTCGCCTTAAATTGGCTTGATGGGTGGCCCGGGTTAATGGTTCAGCCAAGGGCTCGATTACAGGTTGCGGGCTCGCCCTGATAGTAATATTAACGCTGCGGCCAATTCGCAATCCCGCGGCGAAGTACCGACATGGGCGACCCCGCTCAATTTGATCCACGATTTGATGTTGCATCCCACTTCGTTGAAACTTCACTGTATGAACAAAGATCAACACGTTCGCCGGGATTGCGTCACAAGATTCAACCAACTTCGATTCGGTGGCGCGCGATGCAGTGCGTCCACATTATTATTGATCGTTTCTTCCGTTCTCAGCAGCTGCGCTAAACCCAATCAGAATAACGCGCAACAGATGGATACACTCCGTTGTGCCGACGAACCGCTTGTCGAGCTTCAGCGATTCGATCCGCGGATTAAACTCGACCTGCGTTACGCGACCAGCAATAACTTCCTCGGGCGAGCCGTTTATGACGAGGCGAGATGCTTCGTTCGTTTGGCAGTCGCGCGGCAACTCAAGGCCGCGCAGGACGAGCTCGAAGAACGCGGCGTGGGCCTTGTCGTATTCGATGGCTATCGCCCCGTTGCTGTGCAGCGTGCCATGTGGCGGATCATGCCCGACCCCGATTATGTGGCCGACCCGGCAAAAGGCTCGCGCCACAATCGCGGTGCTGCGGTCGACGTCGCATTGGTCGATCTCGAAGGCAAACCGCTACCGATGCCGACGGAATTCGATGACTTCACGCCCGCAGCCCATCGCGATGCGATTGTTAAAGACCCGGCAGCGCGTGCGAATCGGGAACTCCTGACGAGCGTCATGCAAGCCAACGGTTTCGTCGGCTTGCGCACGGAATGGTGGCACTTCGATATCGAAAACTGGCGCGACTATCCGATCATCCAAAACGACGCCGAGGCTGATCGCCTTAAGAGGATTCCTTGGGGTGGTGATGGGCAAAGTGACTGATGTGCGGATTGGTTCGGTGTGTTGTATCTCGAAGCGACGCAGTCGGGTGCCATGCCGACCCAACCGAAGCACTGTCATTTGAAGCTAAATAGGTGACCTCGCGCGAAAGCCCTCAAATAGCCAACCAGCTTAAGGGTCGGCATGCATGAGACACGCGCATGCAAGATAACCGGCTAAATTGACCACCTAGCAATCATTCGCCCAACCCAAAAACTGAGTACGCACCTTGACGTGTATGAAACATGCCGACCATTAAGTCAACATTGGGGGCGTGTGATCCCTCGCTATATTGTCGACGCATAGACGAACAAGCTCACCACGGTTGGGTCGGCATGGCACCCTCGATTCTCCGAAAATGGGAAGTAGATATCGACATGCGACCTGCCGGGCCGTATCTATTCTTAGCTCATCCGTGTGAACGAATCGCAACCCCACGTCGGAGTACCGACATGGGCCACCCGGCCGATTATCGATACGCGCGTGCCATGCTCCCCCTTCAAGGGGAGCATGCGAAACGGGGAAGAGCCTTCGACCTCGCGCGTAATAGTCGAACCCCAACGCACGTATCACATGCTTGCCTTGAAGGGCAAGCATGCCACCCGAAACCCTCTCTCGCGATCTTCACGCAGCTAATTTCTCCACCCCGCGACCGCGCTCGTTCCACACCATGCGCCTCCCCTCCCAATCCCTGCCTCCCCCCCCGATTCCTTCCCC
>JAUIHO010000004.1 GCA_030432035.1 Phycisphaerae bacterium | reverse complement strand
TGAAAAATGAAGCCGCGGCGTTTGCAGAGCGACGTTATTTTTTCCATCTTTTCGGTCGATTTGGCCATGGTCTCGGCGTCTTTCTCGCTAAAGGCGTTTGTCAATATTTTTCGGCGACGTATCGCCATCGGCAGCGTATCGCCATCGGTGACGTATCGCAGCTTCGCTCCCTCTCCCTTGCAGGGAGAGGGCTGGGGTGAGGGTTGCCACCAGCGACATTTCGTCGCGCGGGGGTTTCTTCGTAACCCACGTTTCTTCGTTATCCACGTTAGCCCCTGGCCATTGGCCGGGGGTTAATTTGGGATGACGTATCAGTTCTATTTGCGGACATCGGGCGTTTCGATGCGACCGATGGTCCGAGCCGCGCCCGTGAGGAAGCGGTCAGTGTGGTATGGTACGGGAACTTTGATCCGCGCGAAGGGTTTGGAGATATGAGGGGGGATTCGTGTGTTGGTGATGGCGGGGATGTCGCCAAATGCGGCGTTGGCCCTCGGCCAATGGCCGGAGGGCTAAGTGTGGTGATGCGCGGCGAAGGATTGAGGGGCCGGGTTGATTTGATGTCGTCGGTGGCAGACACCGGTTTCAAACCGGTGCCACAGCGCGATGGCTGCGCCATCGTTGATGAGGTGTTTGGGAAACGCGATGTTGCGTAAAGGCAACGTCGCCGTGTAACCCGATCCGGTAGGAAATCTCAATTACAAACGACCGATATCACGCCAACGTTTGTAAGCCTTTGAAACAAGCGACTTAGCAGCGTCCCGAAATAGTGGCGTCCATTTTTGCGAGCTAAAGTTCGCGCGGCATGGCGTGTGCAATTCACAAAACTGTCGCGTCATCGGGCGTGACTTTTCGGTTTCGCACCCCATACGATAGGTGTCGTTCCAGTTTGAGGAAGACCCATGCTTGTCATCGCCGCCAACACAACGATCGATTTTCTGCGACCGCGCTACAAGATCGTCGTGCTCACCTTTTTTTCTTACCTCGCCCTGTGCTAGCCTTGGCCTTGCCGGTCAACAGCTTCACTTTCAATCCAATCGGGCAGGACTTGGTGCACGTCGCGCACAATCCCTGAATTTGAAATCGATGCGCTAACGCATGAAAGCCATGCTCCGCCGCGATCAGCGTGCGCAGCTTGGCCACTTCGCGTGCGTCGAACTCGATGATGCGACCGCAGCGTCGGCAGACCATGTGATCGTGCGGGTCGCCGCCGTAGGTGTGTTCGTAGTGCACCTGCTTGTTCGAGAAATGCACTTCTTTCACGATGCCGCAATCGACCAACAGCTTCAGCGTGCGATAGACGGTCGCTTTGGCGACGCGTTTGTCCTGCTGCCGCATCATGAGCAACAGTTGTTCGGCCTCGAAGTGTTCGTCGGTATCCATCACGGCGCGGACGATCTTTTCGCGCTCGGCGGTGTATTTAAGGCTGCGATCGCGCAGGAATTCCCGAAAGACGTTTTCGGCCGTCCGGATGAGTTCGTCGCGATCCTGAGCGTCGAGGCTTGCGGGCATGGCGTGCATCTTCGCGGGTTGGGCGGCATGCGGCAAGATGCTCACGGAGCCGCGGCGTCCCCGACGCGATACGGCACGATGGTCGTTCGTGGACGCTTGATACAAGCAGGGAATTGCTTGTCGTCGCAAATTAGCCCCCGGCCAATGGCCGGGGGCTAAGTGTGGGGGGCGATGGCGGATCATTGTCGGCGCGAAGATCACACGCGAAATTTCGATTCTGAGGTCGATCATTCCCGCCGCTTTTAAATGCGCTCGACCGGCCTACAATTCCGGCGATATGACGAACGCGACATTGAAAGCTGTGCAGACGTGGGCCGAGATGATCAAGTTCGCGCACTCGATCTTCGCATTGCCGTTCGCGCTGATCGCGACGTTTATGGCCGGGCGGGCCAACGAAGGCGGCTTGCCGACGGTCACGCAGGTGCTGCTGATCTTGCTATGCATGGTCGCGGCGCGAAGTTTTGCGATGACGTTTAATCGTCTCGCCGATGCAAAGATCGACGCGCGCAACCCGCGCACGGCGAGCCGACCCTTACCGAGCGGTGCGATCTCGACGGGGCAGGCGTGGGCATTCTTGTTGGCCAGCGCGGCGCTGTTTCTCGTGGGTTGTGGACTGTTTTGGTTTCTTTGCGATAACCCGTGGCCGACGTATCTGTCGGTGCCGACGTTAGGCGCGTTGGCGTTCTACTCGTATTGCAAACGGTTCACGGCGGCTGCGCACTTTGTCTTGGGGGCTGTGATTGCGTTCGCGCCGATGGCGGCGTGGATTGCGATATCGCCGGAGACGCTGGGTTGGCCGGCAATCGTGTTGACGGGCTGCGTGCTGTTTTGGATTGCTGGGTTCGACATCATTTATGCCTGTCAGGATTATGCCATCGATAAAGACGAGGGTCTTTTTTCGGTGCCGTCGAGGCTGGGCATTGCCAATGCGCTGATCGTTTCGCGTGCTTGTCATATGGCGACGATCGTGCTGTTAGTGTTGTTCGGTTGGTTGACGGGGTTGGGTTGGCTTTTCTGGGCGGCGGCGGCGTTTACGACGATGTTGTTGATCTACGAACAGTCGCTGGTCAAGCCGGATGATTTGTCGCGCGTGAATTTGGCGTTCTTCACTTTAAATGGTGTCGTGAGTTTGACGCTGGGTATCGCGACGGTCGCGGATATTTTGTTGTTGGGTTGAGCTGCTCTATCGCATTCGCAAGACGTCATGGCGGGCATCTTCGTCAGGATTGATTGAATCTTTTCGCTAGACTAATTCACGAGTGACTACGACCGTGGATGAATTGTCAGCATCCGCTGACTATTAGCTGGCGACACAGCACAGCCGCTGCTCTCAAATGTGAGCAGGTCTAAGCGGCGCGAGACAGTCGCCGTGAGTCGAAACACCCTCTTTATCCCGGCAGGGATCAATGGAAAATAGCCCCCCACATCGTGGGGGGTACGTTGTACGCGATTTGCATTTCATCCCGGAGGGATAGAATGATGTCCGCGTGACGTTTCCATCGTCCCTACAGGACGAAATACGTTTGGTCGGTCTTTGCAGCCACCGTTGAAAACGGTGGGCTATTGTCAATCTGTCCCTGCCGGGACGGAATCATGATCGAGTTTCCGAGCTTTAATTCAAGCCACTCGGTCAAACGAAGGCGGCGTCGTTGATGAAAACGAATAATATCCAAAGATCGACACGCTCAGGTGAAGTGAACGCTTAAAAGCAGTCGCCTTCATAAAAGTGGTGCATCAAGGGATGCACGCTACGGCGTTTAACGCTTCGTCAACGCCCGATTCTTCGGCGCGTGACCCGCTGCCGCTTCTTTAATGAGTTGTTCGTCGGATAGGCCGGCGCGTTTGAGCTGTTTGAGTTGCTTGCGTTGAGCCTTGGCATAGGCGAGTAGGGCGTTGCCATTGGGGTCGAATTCCAGAATCTTCGATCGATCGCTTTTCGATAGCACATCCAAAATGCGTTGCATCGACTCTTCTTGGTATTCATATAGCAGGCGCTGGTCGAGATCGTGACGGCTAATGCGCGACCAAAAGCGGACCGAGCGCAGCCATGCTTCTTCCGAGGCCATTAAATTCATGCGGCGAAATAGAAACGTGTTGGTCGAAAACGAGAGCATCGTCGCGCGGATGTGTTCTTTGAGCAGCCGCGTCGGCTCGGTGTAATGACCTCGCACGACGTCGCGAACATCGGGCCAAACGTCGTTCCCCAATGCCGCGTCGGCACGCACTTCCCAATAAAAATGGCCAAACGAAACCGTCGACCGGCTGACCGCGATCTGCCGTGGCAAAAACTGATTGTGCGCGACCGTGTCGGCGGCGAGATGGGCGAGATAGCCGTAAGCGAAGGCGCGACCGGCATCGGAGTCGGCGTCTTCGAGCAGCTTGAAGCCGGTTTCCCATCGGTGGCACACTTGTTTGACGCGACTCATCTTCTTGGCGAGCACGATGTCGGTGGCGATGTTGCCGTATTGAAAATGGCGACGATGGGCCGCGATAATGGCGGCTACGCCGGCGGGCAAAAGCGAGAGATTGGCGAGCAGGTTTTGAGCGAGCGTGATGTGCGTGCCCGGGCCCCAGGCAAAAGCGGCGTCGGGTGTGAGGCAGATGATAAGGATCGCGAACAGGCCGACGGCAAGCCAGCGACGCTGGTTAGGTGGAAGGGACGAGGATTGGTTGCGGTCCACTCGCATCAGTGAGATTTTAGCCACGGCAAGTGCCCGTCTTCAACCAAAAGTTCCGCGATCCACGGCGAACGCCGTCGCCGTTATACTGCCAGCTATGTCCGACGATTCCAATTCATCGCCTGCAGTTCACGAGAGCTACGAGCCGGTGCCGTATTACGCACCGCGTGCCTATGCCAGCGGTCCGCGGCGCGTGATTGCGTTGTTGATCGATTTGTTTATGACCGGATTGATTTTTTGGGGGCCTTATTTTTCTGTTGCGGCTTCCCGAGTACCAAAGGAGCTTTGGGATTCGCCCCCCGCGAAACTTAGGCGTTTGCAGCGCGAAGCGGTAGGTGACCTCCACGTCCCGCTAATCTGTGGAAGCCTTGCGCTAGCGGCTGCATACCAAGTGTTGTTACGTAAAACGCGAATCGGCACTCTTGGCTATTTTGTAATGCGAATAAAACTTGTCGGCCCCGACGGCCAATCGCCTGATTGGCATTCATACGCCAAACGTGTGCTGATTTGCTTTGCCGAAATTTTCTCCATCGGCCTTGTTTATGTCATGTGCTTTAAGAATAAGAAGCATCAGGCGTTGCACGATCAGTTGGCGGGCACATGGTTGATCAAACGCCGTGCCAAGCCCGAGGGGCCGGGGCGCATCATCTATAAGACGCGATTACTAGGCGTATACCCGGTGACGTTGATCGATGTGGAGCCGGAGTCGGCAGGCATGGATGCGGGCGACACATCGGCGGCCTAGTGCGTTTTTCAATTCAGTTTGGCATCGCAAACGTCTCTCTTAGCCCCGGATGGGGCGAGGGTCGAGAGCCATGGATGGAGCGGCGCTAGCCGCGCAATCCATGGTCCATGTTGTTTACGCATTAAACCGCGGTAGCGGTGCAGGTGCCTACGCTTTCAGTGGATGAACGCTCTAGCGGGTATGGCCCGTTCGCTTCCCCTTTTATAGCAAGCGTAATGCAGACTTGGCGTTGAGATGGGATGCGCGGAATCCAACGCCACAGGCGTTGCGCCAGTAGCCCAGGGTTGATGCGAAGCAGCTACCCTGGGTTGTGGGTGTAAACTCAAGGATTTCAACGCTGAAGGCGTTTCGGCATGCCGAACGATGGCGGAACTCCTTCAGAGTTCTATGATGTTTGTTCAACCATTTCCCTGGGGTAGCCGCTTCGCGTCAACCCCAGGCTATTGAAACAACGCCTCTGGCGTAGAAGAGGACTTATAAACATACCCGTGAACGCACAAATCCGAGAAATGAAATCATGCTTCAACTAGTCAATAAAATCTCAAATCCGCTACATTTGAATTTGGTACGCTTCTAACCTAACTTGTCTTACCCGCAACGTCCGACAACATCTTCGTGTCTGCCACCAACCTTCCAACGGCAATTCCTCCTGCAGTAAAATGAAGCGTCATGCAGCGGCCATTCCCCCTGTGGTCTCCGTGCTGCGATCGGACCTTCATCATGACGCCAGAAATGCTTCGACGAATCTCGTTCGTGTGCTTGTTCGCATGCGCGTTGTGTTTCACGCCGACGACGGCGCAGGCGCAGTTTGGCGCGGCAAATTGTCCGGAAGCGCCGGACGCCGCCGTTGCCGTGGAAGTTGGCCAACCCGTGTTGGTGCGTCTGCCCGTTGTCTCGCCAGACGGCGCGCGGGTGAGCATCTTTCAATCGCCGATCGGCGGCGTGTTGCAGCCGGTCGACGACGACGGTCTCGATTACATCTTTATCGCGGATAGCACGTTCACTGGCATTAGCGAGTTGACCTATCGCGTACGACCACCGTTTGACTGCCGGGAGAATGTGTTGCTGGGACGCGTGCAATTGGTGGGGGCACCGGGGGCCGTTGCAGTGGCCGATGACGAAACGGCACCTTTGACGTTTGCGCCGCGCTCGTTCGCGCCGGTCGCGTGCGGCTTGGGCGTATCGGCACCGTTGTTGTTGGCGAGCTTGATGTTGGAGGGCCGCCGCCGACGGTCGTAGACGCCGCGAAATCTTGACAGCGGGCCGTGGCGGGCTAGAGTTTAGGGTTCGGTTTGGCCCCTAGTGTAATGGCAGCACGACAGATTCTGGTTCTGTTTGTCTAGGTTCGAATCCTAGGGGGCCAGTTGCATTTCTTTGATGAGCGGCAGCTTATTTCGTTTCGAAATGAATGGGCGGTATTGGACTCGAACCAACGACCTCTTCGGTGTGAACGAAGCGCTCTAGCCAACTGAGCTAACCGCCCTTTGAGCCCGTTAAGAATACGGCGATTTTCGTTAGGCCGCAAGGGATTTGTCGGCTTGGGCGGTCGTACGCATTCGCAACCGGCGATTCGCCTAATTACCGTAGCTCGCCGTGCGGTCTTCGGCCATCACGCGAATCGTCGCCGAGCCGCGGTATTCGACGTTGTTCTTGCTGATCATCAGCACTGTGATGCGATGCACGCCGGGCGTTTCGATGACCTTCACGCCGGTGGAGCGGTCGTCCATCCACACGCCGTTGTCTTTCCATAAAAAGTCCGCGCCTTCCGTTACATCCGTCGGCAGCGCGACCGAGTACGTTAGAAAGTACGGCGCGGGGCCGACCGTCGGGCCGGTGATGTTGATGTCGACTTTGCGGGCGCGGCTGGTGCGCGGTTCTTGCGTGGTGCGCGGCTGCGAACGACGCGGTGTCGTGTCGCGACGCGTTGTCGAGCGACGGGGCGTCGGCAAGCGATTGGCCAAGCGACTGTCGTTATCGCGACGAATGCGCGGTCGATCGGCATTGTTTACGGTGCGCGGTTCGGTACGCGTGTCAGGTGCCGTGCGGGGCGTGGTCGGTGGTGCCGTTTGTGGGCGCGACGAACGACGCGTAACGGGCGGCTTGCTGTTGGTCTGACGATTGGTGGACGTCGACGGACGCTGCGGCGTGGCGCTGCGTCGGCTCGGGCTGTTGTTGGCGAGACGCGTGGCGTTTGAGGCAGACGCCGGTCGATTCGGCGTCGTGCGACGGTTGTTGTCGTTGCGCGATAGATCAAACGAACGCGGCACGCGCGTTTGACGATTGGCGGGTCGCGGCGGTGGCTCGGTCGAGACGCGCACATTGCGGCGGTTCGGCGTCGAACGCGAATTCAGCCGCGACGTTTCCGAACTGGCGACGCGCTGGTCGTTCGCTGGCAAACGCGAATTGCGAATGTCGCGATTCGGCGTTTTGTCGTCACCGCTGTTGGCGCTGGCCACAACGGTGCTGCCCAAACCGCCGGGCGACATGCGTGCAATCATGGTCGTCGGCGGTGTGTAGTTGGTCATCGTGACTTTGCGAATCGTCTTTTGCGCGTCCTGCGGATGTAGCGGTTTAAGCCCCATCTGTTTTGCGAAAAAGCTGGCCGCCGTTTGCGGAATGCGACGGTGCCCCATGTTGTCGATCATGCGGCCTTCGACGTTTTTGAAACCGCGAGCCTGATACCACGCGACGGCTTCCTTCGATTCGGTTTTACACGCCGGTAAGTCGCCATCACCGATGAACACGCCGACGGACACCGAATCCTTATATTGCGGCACAGTTTCTTCGGTCAGCAGCTTCCCGGAAAAGTTCGACAAACGCGTGGCGATACACGAGAAGCGATGCGGATAACGATTGGGGAAGTAGTGTGCGAGGTAACCCCCGCACGACCAACTCGTGGATAGCACGTTGTTGGCGTCGGCTTTCGTTGTCGCGAAGACATGATCCATAATCGCAATCACGTTCTTGCGATCTTCGCGCACGTAGCTCCACTCTTTGGTAAGCGGATACTCCATGAACGAGTCGGATGTTTTTAGCTCGGGCGCGCAAACGACGTAGCCGTAGTTATCCGCCTCTTTTTCCCATTCGCGTTCCTGCGGTCGGGCGTTGTCGTAGGGCTTCATGCCGTGAAAGGTCATGACGAGCGGCCACTTGCGCCGCTCGGGATAGTACGGATGCTTGCCGTCGTTCTTTACGTAATCGACGGGCAGGTAGAGGTGATAGATCGCCCCGGTCTTGGGTTCTTTCACGCGGCGATATTCGCCGGCACCGCGCGGCTGCGGCACGGCGCAACCGCTGGCGAGCGAGATCAGCGTCGCAAACAGCAAGAGGGTGATCCAGCGCGTATGCGTAAGGCTCATTCAGGTCGGTTCCTTTCGCGGGATAGCCGCACCACCTCTATCGGCTCGGGGTGCCAACATTCGTACGCCGGTAAGGCGGCAAAAGCCGCCGGGCGTACTGGGCAAGCTGATAGGGCGTTGTGTATCGGGCTTAGGCATGAGCGTCGGCCCTCGGCGCAAACTTTGCGGCATCCGCGATGACAGTCAGTCAATTACCACGCCAATAGGAATGATAATCCGGTTCCGGCGGTCGATCTATGCGGAAACGCTCCGTAAATCGATGGCCCAATCTATAAGTCTAGCATTTACAACGGATTACAGGATTATCGGTCACGGGGGGAGGTGGATTTTTTCGGGTTTCGGGGGGATTTGGGGTAGGACGTTGCGCGATGCACTCGGGCTTTGCCGAAGCGTCACCGTCACGCGTCCTCCCCCGGTCGCGATCGGCGCAGCCGTTTGACGTCGCTGCGTTTGCGTTTCTCGGCGAGGCGGCGCTCCTTGGCGCGGCGCGAGGGTTGGGTTTTGCGGCGCGTTTTAACCGGCCGCAGGGCGTCGGTCAGCAATTCGCGAAAGCGCTCGATCGCGCCATCACGGTTGGCACCCTGCGTGCGATGGCGCCAGCAGGAGACTAGCAGCACGTCGTTTTTGGTGATGCGCGTGGCCAGGGCGCGACGAATTTTTCGCTTTTGCGTGTCGGTCAACGATTGCGACGCGCCGATGTCGAAGCGCAGTTGGGCCTTGGTCTCGACTTTGTTGACGTTCTGCCCACCGGGCCCGGGGCTGCGGGCGAAGGTGAATTCGATCTCGGCAGGATCGATGGTGAGGTTGGGGGGGATGTGGATCATTGTGCAGATTGTAAGCGATGGCTTGGTTATCCGCGCAATAAAGCGGTGACCGGCAAGAGTCATCGCAAGCTGGGACGGGGTGGCCCATGTCGGTACTCCGACGTGGGGTAACGAATGGTTCCAGAGTGATCGCAATATGGTGGCGCAACTCATGGGTATTAAATGAAATCCGAGGTTAGAGTACCAACCCGGGCCACCCGACCGGGCCACCCGACTCTGTTTCGTGCCACTGTTCTATGAACAGTGTGCGGCGGAGATGAACGCATCGTAAGTCGCGGTCAATAGAAACGTCAGAGGAATTCCCGCTGACGTCTCAGGCAACGTGTTAGTTGGGGCGCGGGAGGGCACTGTTCATAGAACAGTGGCACAACAGATGTAACCATAACAGGGCCACCCGCCGCGCCGTGCGACGGGCAAATTATCCTTAGCCCTTGGAGTTTTTCGGGGCCGGGTTAGGCGTCGGGTTAGGCGAAGGTGGCGGGGTTGGCGTGGGTAATTTCGCTGGCTTAGCTCCCTTCGTCTGTGGCTGCGGGGGCGCGCCAATGGGCTTTGCGCCACATGGTGTCGCGTTTGAATTGTCTCTTGGGATAATTTTTCTAGCCATAGAAGCGTCCTCCATAACGTCGTTCGCAATGCATTTCTTCGCGAGCAGAGGCGAAGATTTTCGCTTCGCATCAAATCGCCAGTGATCTTACTATATCTGATTCTCGGTTTCGATGCCAATTTTTGTTTTCTCGCCCCCATCCACTGCCGTCGGCGAGGGGATCTTGCCCACGTTCTCGAAGATAAATACCCCTAATGCAAGGCCGCCCACTATGAATACGATTAAGTTAAGCCAGTTTAGGTAGTCAATTATCGTTGGGAGCTGGCGATTCCCCTGCCGTCGTCTGGCCTCCGGCACCCAGTCGTCGCCGCCCACTTCTCGCGCATTATCTAGGTCTTCAATATATTTTTCTCGGCTTACTTGGCACAAGAGCGTGCAAATTAGACTAGCGAGAATCGATGCGACAAAAAAAAGCCACGAAGCAATAAGCCAGCCGATACTACAGATGTTCTCTCGTCCGACAAAGTCCTTCGTGAATACTGCGGAGATCGCCAATCCGCCACCGGCCATAGCAATTACATATTTATCAAATCGCTCTCCATTTGCTTCTGCGCCCGCCTGTAAACGATTGCGTTCTTCAAGGTAGAACGCATCAACTTCAGTCCGCGCGACGCTCGGCCGGCGGTCGTCAATAATTCCTCCCGCCTCGGTTACCGGTTTGCGACATTCAGCCCTTTGCTTGTGTTTTCTCTTTCTATTTCTCTTTCTTTTCTGACTCATTTGGCCGGTTTCCTTTAGAACGTCGGTCTATTGCGTCGCGGATTAGCGCCTTACACTTTTCATTGGCCCCCTCGATCTTGATTTCTCGATTTTCCTTTGATTTGGCGAACGCTCTTATTAGTGCCCCAGGGGCGCGACGAACTAATCTCTGGGGCGAAATCCATAGCGGTTTCTCGGTTGCCCCAAATACAAAACGAAGTGCCCAATGCGCAACGGTGGTGTTCACAGCCGCTACATTGCGCTCCGTGGCCCGATGAGTGCAAGGGATACCGCTTCGATCAAAGAGGAGGCAGTGATGGCGGCCAATTGGGACGGCAACTTGGACGCTTTTTTCTCCCCAGCCAGCCCAACGGCCGATGTTGGGATTGCGAAGATCGCGCTTGACAACCGGTGTATCCCCTGTAATGAAGTCGTGTTCCTTTGCAATTAATAGATGAGGCGTCATGCTCCCAATAATAGGAACTAATAATGACGCTGACTTGAGCAAATATTCGATGTGATTGTTCTGATGTAATTCCATTGTGATCTTGCCTTCTTCAAGCAACTGATGTGCATCATCGTATTTGAAATCAAGCTGTTTACCGGTTGCGCTTTCATAATCGCTTTTGGTTTGTTGAAATTTCGATTCGGAACCGTAGAGGGATTCGGCGAGCGCCATTGCGAAACTGTCTGCCATCGACTGATTCATGGTCCGCGCGATTGGTACGCGGCGATCTAATAGCGCAATGAAGTTACAGAGGTAGTCCCAATCCATCGAGTCTCGGTCCACATAGCCACGCTCGATAATTCGATCCATGCCCGGCTTTGCCAAACCTTCGATCTTCGAGAATTCGGATTCAAGGCTGGTGTCGTTTGCATCGTCAACTGTTTCCGCCGAGTAATAATCTCGCGCATTTGCGACGTTTCGCGGCGATGCGACAAAAGGTCGCTGAGTAACGAAGTCGATCGTGTGAACGTGCCCTTGCTCGTTGCAAAACCTGTTTAGAAAACTGATCGGCAAATAATGATGCCTTCGCGGCTTCTTTTCCTTGCCATCATTTTGGTTCTGTTGTTCTTGTCCGTTAGTTTTCATTTTCTCTACTCAATGCCCGACATTCTTGCATTAAAAAGGTTGCCAAATTCTAGCGTCAAAAGCGGGTAAGGGTGGCATACAGGCCCCACCGAAGCACTCGCGACATCCGACGGTGAGTTGAGTACAACCCACCCTACGAAAACTCAATCGATGCGAGCAATTAAAACCTTGGTTCGAACCACCGGCCTACATCCTCTCACCCAACAAAACTCCCAACTCCTCCAACTTCTCATCGATCTGCTTACGGTTGCGGGCTTCCATGTTGACGCGCAGCACGCCGCGGGCGGCGTTGGGGCGGACGTTGACCCACCAATCGGGGAAGCGGTAGGTGACGCCGTCGAAGCGTTCTTCGCGAGCGTTCGAAAGTGCGAGGGATAGCTCCGTCAGCGCGCGCTCGGTATCGGCGCATTGAAATTCGATCTCGCCCGAGTTGCTGTAGCGTTGCAACGGTTTGATCAGCTCGCTCATCGGTTGTTCGTTGGTGCCGAGCAGATTGAGTACGTGGGCGAATGCCAGAAAGGCCGATTCGCAGTAACGCGTTTCGCGGAAGTAGAAGCGACCGGCCAAATCGCCGGCGAAGACGGCTTCGTTCTCCGTCATGGCGCGCTTGATATATGCGGGGCCGATGCGCTCGCGCATGGGCTTGCCGCCGACGCGTAGGATTTCTTCTTCGGTAACGGCGCTGGCGCGATGATCGAACACGATCGTGGCATCGGGATCGCGCGCGAGGAAGTTGTTTGCGAGCAGCGCGATCATGTAATCGGGCCGCACAGTGCGTGCACGGTCGTCGATAAACACGCAGCGCTCTGCCGAGGCGTCGAAACATACGGCGAAGTCGGCTTCTTCATCGCGCAAGACTTGACGCATCTGTTGCAGGTTGCGGCTCTTAAGCGGGTTGGGCTCGTGATGAAACTCGCCTTCGTGCTCAAAGTTGAGCTTGATGATCCGCAAGTTGCGCATGCCCTTGAACAGCAGCGGAATCCAACGAGCGGCCGAACCGTTGGAGGCATCGACGACGACCTTGATCGGTCGTGGCAACTTGTTGCGCGCATGCAGTACGCCGCGGATGAAGTCGGTATAGGCTTCGACATCGTCGCGCTCCAGCTTGCGCGAGTTCGCACCCGTCGTATGCACGGGAACGCGAATGGCGATGTCGCGAATGCTGCCGAGGCCCGTGTCCATACCGATGGGCGTGCCTTGCAGGCCGCAGATGCGGAATCCGTTTTCGCTGGTGGGGCGATGGCCGGCGCTCACCATAATGCCGCCGCACGCGCCGATGCGCTCGACGGCGAAGTAAAGCTGCGGCGTATCGATGATGCCGAGCGTAATGACGTCGGTGCCGGTGGCGCGCACGCCTTCGATCAGCGCACGCTCCAAACGTGGGCTGTGCGCGCGCGGGTCGCGACCGATCACCAGCGAGTTCGCATCGGGATCGGCTCGGTCGTAACCGCGTAACTTGGCGCGCAGGAATTGGGCGGCGGCGTGACCGATGCGCCAGGCGGCTTCGTCGGACATGGGCGTGGGCACGGTGCCGGCGACTTCGGACGCGTGAAAGAGCGCGCCGATGCCTTCGGTCGGGTTTGCGTTGCCGACGATTTGTCCGTTGATGACCTTCGCGGGCGACGGCGTTTCGACCTTCTTGCTTTCGAGTTGCACCGGCGCTTGCGTGTGTTGGTCGTCGTTGAATTGACAGTTGTGGCACTTGGGAAAGTGCGACTTACGGCGACCGCGGCAGATCGCATTGGAAATGCGAATGTGCTCCTCGCCGGGGCAATAACGGTAGTAATCTTTGGTGTTCTGCGGCATGCCCATAAGACGTGTCATGATAGCGTTAGCCTGCTGTCGTAACCACGGGTGAAGGTTGACCTCGGGCGGCACGAAAAATCACATGACCGCCGATTTTGGTACGTTTCGGGGCGGGTTTTGTTCGTTGGGGGAGGGCGGTAAAGAAGTCACAGCGGCTTGGGGCGAGCAGGCTATTGATAATTCGGTGTTTGATTGCACACGTGGCCGGCGAACGGAAACGTGTCATGCATGTCTCCAAACGCGGTGAATTGACGAGAGCTTCTTCATTACATGGGCAGGTCGGATTGAATGCTCTCGATGATGTCGCGCGTTTGCTGCATGTTGAAGAGAATGCCCATGACGATGAGGCCGATCGGTAGGGCGTAGCGCACGAAGAGGATCAACATCCGAAGCCACAATGATTGCGAGCGAAGGATGTGTACGCCGCCGGTGGCGAGCGAACGCGCGAGTAGGATTTCGGAAATGCCGAGCGCCGTGAGAACGATGGCGGCGATCAGCGCCCATTGGGCGGCGAGGCCGACCCAGAAGATATCGAACCAGTATTCCAGCATGCTGAATGCCGCGCCGGAAAGATAGGTAATGGTGCGCGACCAGCGTTGCCAAAAGCTAAGACCGATGCGTTTTTCGAGGGCGGCACCGGCTGCGATGAAGACATCGCCGCAGTTATGGCATTTCGCGAGTGCCTTGGCATCCTGATACACGGCGCGGCCGGTCTTCGGGTCGAAGTAGTAACCGGTGCGGTCGGAATGACAGGCGGGGCAAGTGGGCATGGATGGTCGATGATTCTATCCGATGGTTTCCGCAACGATGAAAAGATAATCCCCAAGCTCATTTTCGAATTGCCGGCACACGTCGTTGATACCACCGGTTTCGATGTCCTGCTTAAGCCGTTCGCAGCCGCTGGTGAGTTCCTTTTCTTCGACTAACAGTCGAAAGGTGGAGATGCCCGACCGAACTTGAGGGTCGAGGTATATGGCCGGTTCGTGCTTGCCGCTGTGTAGGAAAAAGTCCTGCAAGTCGGGTTGAATGTAATAGGGCTCTGTCGTGAAGATTTCGAAGTCGGCGTCGGTCAGCGCGGTAGTCGTGGCGTCGAGCGTCGGCATTTGTTCTATCGAGCGGGCCATCATTTGCGGGAAATAGTGGTTGAGCCAATAGCCCGCCATTTGCTCGGGCGCGGCGGTGAAGATGACAAATCGACCTTGGTTTAAGACGCGGCGAACTTCGTAGAACGCTTCGGGCATATCGTCGAAGTGATGCGTTGCCAAGGTGCAGATGGCGCCGGCATAGTCGCCATTGTTGAATGGAAGGTTGGTGACGTCGGCGATGTGCCAATTAACGTTTGCGCCTTTTTGATGAGCCGCGGCGATCATCTTGGTCGACACGTCTACGCCGCAGATATCGACGCCGAGGTCGTGTAAGGCGATGGTGTAATTGCCGCTACCGCAGGCGACATCGAGATAGCGTTGCTTGGGTTTGGGGTTCAAATGATGCAGCAGCCGTTGGGTTATGTATGGATCGGCACGGCGGGTGGTATCGTAGGTATTGCCGATGATATCGTAGCGAGCGGTCATGTACTGCATACCAGAAGAAAGGTGTGATGGTCACAACGAATATTATTCGGCAAGATTATACTCGAAATAGGCTTGCCTTAGGGCTGTTTGCCAAGATTCGTGCGCTGTGTCAGTAATGCAATCGCCATGGTCGTTGAGTCGCTCAAGCCGGAAATGCTGACCGTCCTCCACAATGCGTATAGCGACGACATCATCGGTTACGTCCTTTGTGCCCACGTAGTGCCGGGCTGATTGTTTGATTGCGATTACAGCGATGGTCTTATTTATGTACATGGCTTCGCGCAACGTAACAACTGATCGATCTTGGGAAATAGGAAACGTGCCGATCTGAAATCTGCTAGTCGACAGCTACCGATCTTAACAACGATTCCCAATCCGACGCCACTTTATCGATGGTATGCGACGCGCGAAAGTACGCGACCGCCGAGCGGGCGGTGGATTGATAGTCGGCGGTGTTACTCAGCAGTTCATGAATCGCCGGGGGCGCATCTTCCGTTGAATTAATCACGCGGCCACATGCTTCGTTGGCAATGACATCATCAGGATCGACCGGCGATACGACCGGTATGCCGCGCGACCAAGCTTCGATGAATGTGTTGGGAAACCCTTCCCAGTCGCTGGTGCAAAGCAAGAGCGCAGCGCGATCGTAATGAGTGCCGACGTCGTGATAGGGCACGAAGCCGTGCATGGTGACGTTGGGTTGTTGTTGAAGGCCGGCGACGGCGGCAGCGATGTCGGGTGCGGGGTTTGGATGATCGCCGACGATATCGAATCGATATTGCGAGCAGGCTAGTACGATTTTGAGCAAGCGATCCACGCGTTTGGGGCGCGAGAAACGGCCCACCCAAAGGATGCGCGGCGCTTGCAAGCGCGCCGCTAACGCTTCGTCGCTAAGGTCGGGCGTCGGGTCGATACCCGCGCTGCGAATCAGTCGCGCCTCGATGCGATAGGTGGTTTTGAGTAGTTCAACCTGTCGTCGCGTTTGGGCGACGACGGCGTTCGCGCGACGCAGGCCATACTTAAAGAACGCGCGTTCGCGCCAGGATGTGCGATTGCCGACGCGTTTATCGCATTCGGGCTCGCTGGCCACCGCATACACAAATTGTTTACCACCGGTTTGCGCCCAGTGCGCGACCTGCCCTGTTTCGATGCCAGCCGTGCGTTGAATGTAGATGTCCGCATCGGCGCGTTGCATGGCGGCGTTGAGGCCGGTCCAACGCGGGTGAATAAAGCGCAAGCCTTTGATGCCCTCGCTCTTATCGTATGCCTTAAACACGCGAATGCCGTCGTGCTCGATGCCGTCAGGTTGACCGTGGTCGAGCGTGACGAAGCTGACGCGCCAACCGCGCCGGGCGAGTTCGCGTGCAATCAGCGCTCGTTGCACTTCGGCGCCGCCAATGTGTTGCACGTTCGGATCGCCGGATAGCACCGCGTAATTGTTGGGCGCGACGAAGCAGATGTTGGGGCGGTTAGAAGACATACGCGTGATTCGTTAACTCTGCGAAGTGGCGGCGTGCGGTGATGCGCTTTGATTGGATGTGCGGTTGATTCCGAGTTTGCCGAGTATTCGGTCGCGCATCTCGGCGGGAACCACCATACGCCAGTAAATCGGGATCGTAATTAAGCCTCCAACGCCCGCGCCGACGGCAATCCAGATGCCGTCTAACCAAACGCGACTGATTGCAAATGATAACGCGAGTGGAGCGTTGGCGAGCAACGGTCCCCAACCGATGCGGCGAAGGTACTGCGTGACGGGAAGTTCGCATGCGTTACAAGCGATGATGGGCATGACCACACCGCCCGTAAGCGCGACGGGAACGGCGAGGCCGATTGCTGCGCCAAGCATGCCGAGATCGAACAGCGCGATCAGCACCCATGCCAACACGACGCCGAGCACCACGCCGTACCAGTCGATGATCGCGATGCGACCGTGGCGGTTTTGGCCCATCAATACCGAGTAGGCGCCTTGCTGCGGGATCATAAACAGGTGGCCGATGGCGATGACGATTAGAACGGGTTGCGCCGTAAAGCCGGGGCCCATCCAAAGCGTGACGAGATGGTCGCCCAATACGCACAAGAGCAATACGATCGGAAGCGAAAAGTAGAGGCCGATGCGCGTGGTTGTTACGAGCAGGGATCGTTGCGCTGCTTGATCGGCAGCAGCGTCGTAAGCGCTGCTGCGGGGGATGAACACTTGGGCGTATTGTTTCATGAAGCGCAACGCGTGCTTGAGTAGCGCCGTTTGTCGCGAATAAATCGCCAGCATCGCCGGGCCGCCGAGCATGTTTAGCACCATCAGGTGGTTCACTTCGTACAAACTGCCGCGGGCCAAGCCTTGTGCGACGGTCTTACCGCCATAGGTGAGCAACTGTCGGGCGGCTTTGGTATCAATGTGTTCCGGGCGCAGACGGATTTGCGGGCAAATTCGCAGAGCGGCGATCCATTTGGACAGGTCGCCGCAAATTTCACCGACCAATACGGCGAGGGCGACGGAGATGAGGCCGTGACCGTCGCGCAATAGCAACACGATCGCCAGCAACACGCCGCCGTCGCGCACCACGCGAATGATATTGAGCACATCGAATCGTTCGCAGCCGGTGATAACGGCGTTGAACACACCGCCGGGCAGTTGCAATGCAGCCGTCAACGACAGCAACACGACGACCCAGCGGGCGGTACGAATTAGGTCGGGCGTGGCGTCATCGGGTAACAGGCTCGGTACGAGATAGGAACAACCGGCGGCAACGGCGAACCCCAGTACGCATGCGCCGCTGAGAATCGCCAAGCTGGTGTTAACGGTTTGGTTGAGGGCATCCCAATCTGCCAGTTCGCGGTCGCGCGCGACGTAGCGCGAGACGGAAGACGTGAGCCCCATGTGCAGCCAACGCACGAAGAATACAAACGACCAACCGAGTACCCATACGCCGAGCAGCGACTTGCCGAGGTAATCGGACACGAGTCGCGGAATGATGAAGCCGGACGCGAGGACGAGCAGGTACCAAATCCAATTGGCGGCAACGTTGCGCGCGGCGGAAGGACGACGAGGTGGTGGCGCGGCTGTCGGCGTCGGAGCGGTGCCGACGTTGTCAACGAAGAGCGCAGGGGCGGGCGGGCCTGATGATGGGGCGGTTGCAGCAGGCTGAGCGTGCGTCGTGTTGTTTCGGTCGTTGCTCATTGATACCCGTAACGCCGGTTGAGCGCACCGGCAGATTTTTCGAATGCGGCGAGTGCGTTTGCGTCCAATTCGGTGCGCCATTTCTCATCGAGAGCGATTTCGTCGAGGCGGCTAAGACGCATCCGGTTACCGAGTATGTGATGCGTCGCCGCCGACATGTCATTGGCGAAGTCGCCCGCTTCTATGTCGAGGAATGCGGCCAACTCGTGCAGTGTGGCTTCGGTGTTATTGCATAACGCTTCATAACTCACACGATGATATTGATTTGCATTCAAACGTTGAGCCAGGCGTTCGGTTTGTTCGTGGGTGCGGCGCCAGTCCTCCGCGGCGACAGTCGGCGTTAGGCCTTTCTTAGTAATCGTCGAGTTAACGACGCCGCGACCATCCCGGACGAGATGGATAAGGCGCACATCGTAATCGCCTGTGTTTAGTAAGTGTTGCAACCGAACGGGGTCTTTGGAACCGTCGAGAAAGATATCGGCGTGTTGCAATTCGAGCGCGGCATTGATGGCGGAGCGATTGGTGGCGCGGGCCGTTGCTATCAAGTCTTGGCAAGCGGGGCTGACGGCCATCATCGCGCCGCGCACGCCTTCAAATAGCGGGCCGCGATTTCGGGCGCGGACGATGCGGTCGGTAAGGCCGCCGGTGTGCGTGCGAAACTCGGTCGGCGGGCGTTGCAGGTCGAAAGTCAATCCTTCGGCTTCAACGCGTTCGCGCAACTGACGCCAGAAGTCGCACGCCGTCAGCAACGCGCCGCACGAGCATTGATACGTCGCTAAGTCGATGCTGCCCCACTTCAGTTCGCCACCGGTTGCGATGCGCGGGTGGGCGTTCAGTAGAAACGTGAGCAGGGTCGAACCGGAGTAACTCGGCGCTGCGATGTAAGCGAGTTTGATCATGACGCACCAACTTGCGTTAGCGGCGGTTCGTTGTTGAGCGCGTAGGGCGAAACGGTCGCTTGTTCGGCGGCTCTGCGTTGGAACGCGATCTGTTCGTGCCGCACGCGCAGCATCACGCCCCAAACGCAAAGATAGGGTACGGCGCTTTGCGTGGGGTAAAAGCTGGAACCGGCGATGGCGGCGGACATTTCAGTTGCAACGGCGACGAGACCGATGGCTCCCACGACGCGAATCAGTGAGTCATACGGATAGCGCAGCAGTTGCCAGCCGACGTACATCAAGCCGATGAAGCAGGCGATGCAAATCCCGAGGCCGACGCCGCCGGCATCGAGCAATACTTCCAGATACGCGCTATGCGGATGTTGCGGCACGGCCTTCGCGCCGAGGTCCATCATGCGTTCGTAGGCGTCGGTGCGGAGGATTGTGTAACGACCGTGGCCGACAATGGGAGACTTTGCGATTTGTTCGAGCGAGGCGGGCCATAAGTAAGTTGTGCGCCCCGACGAGATTTCGTCGAAGTTGCTATGGTCCACATCGCTGCCGACACCGGCCAACACACGGTCAGCCACATCGGGCACGGCAATGCCCACGCCGATTGCGGCCAGCGGGAGGACAATCAACAAGATGCGATAACGCAGCATGCCCAACAGCACGCCGGACGCGACGAATGCGAGGAAGCCCGCGCGCGACTTGAGTGCGAGGAACGCCGGAAGCGACGCGGCGGCAGTGAACAAGACTGCAAACTTCTCCCACGGCTTGTAGAGCACGATCACCAACAGCAACGCGCCCCATAAGGAGAACGCCGTGATCTCGGCAAGGTCGTTCGCGAACAGGCCGATCAATTTGTCGGTCGCGCGGCGCGCGCCGCCGGTGTCGATCGTGAAGACCTTCTCGCGCAGCGTCTTAAACATCAACAGCGAATAGCATAGCCCGCTACCGATAGCGCAAACGAGGGCCAGCTTCACGCGCGTGCGGCGCAACGAGCCATCGTAAAACAAATAGCCGACGGCCAGATACTTCAGCGGGTTGATAATCGTATCGATGCCGATGTCTTTGGCGGAGTAACGGCCCTCATAGTCGCCGCGAAACTCTCGGATGGACACGACAGCAACGAGGCCAATGATGACGAGCATCGCACCGTACGCTAATGAGAGAAACACCGGCGCAGCGGTTGCGGGCGCGCGCTCGGGGTCGCGCCGACGCTCAAAATACCAAGCGATCACAATCACGAGGAACAGCGCGTTCCACGGGTTGAGACCTTGAACACCGAACATCATCGTTGGCATGCTCGGGTTTTGCATCAGCACGGTGACGAACAGCAGGCCGCAGAGCGACCAGAACCAACGGCGCACTGCGACCAGCGATAACACGGCGATAAGAATGTAGAGGGCCGTGAGGCGTATCATGATGGTCTACGCGTTGTCGCCCGGCTTGCGCGCCCGAATCACGAGCGTGCTGCCAAAGCGGGTTGTAACGGCGTTGGCGTTTTTGAAGCGGGCGGACAGCGATTGCGACGCTTGCGACATCATCCGCAAGCGACCCAGCCGTCCCCAAGGACCGAATGTATTGATGCGCACCTCTTCGACAATCAATCCGGCGCGACGCAGCAGGTTGGTCACTTCGCCGACCGACCATTGACGATGGCGATAGCGGCTGTTGCTGCTGCCATTCGATTCGGCTTTACCGCGTAAAGCGTTCTTGGCGCGATGGGCTGTACGTTCGAGGCTGCGTTCGACTTGCAGCAAATGGCGAAACACGCTCTTCCGATTCGGGAACGAGATAATTAGATGACCGCCGGGCTTTAACGTTGCGACGATGCCTGCGACTGCGGCGAGCGGATCGGGGATGTATTCGATCACGCCCGAGGACACGGCAACCTCGGCGCTATCGAACGCCAGCGGCAAGCGCGTGGCGTCGCCGGCGAGAAAGCGATCCTGCGGGTGCGCGATCGATGCATGCCGCACCATCTCCGGCGAAAAATCCATACCGAAGACGCGCATCTTATCGCGAGGTAAACCTGCGAGGACATCGCCGCTGCCGCAACCGACATCGATGACTTGTAGCGTGTGCGTGGCTGCGTCGAGAATCGGTTGCAACAGTTCGTGAATGTTGCGGCGGCGCATGAGCAGGTCAACGTCGGCCATACCGCGCGGAGGCTGTTGGTAACGCTGGCCCCAACTCGTGCTGGCGTCGTCGAAATAGTTGCGCACGACGGTAGGTTGTTCGGCAGTGGCGGCGGGGCGGCTCATCGCGTAGCACCTCCGTTGCCGTTAGTCGGTGCGGCAGGCTTCTCGAATACACCCAGAATCATGTGACGCAACGGCGCAACCGGTCGCGTCATTTTTTCAAACAAAACGCCCAAGCGATACGCCGCCGTTGAGAACATGAGATAATGCGGATGGTGCTGAATATAACGCACATCGACTGCTTCGAAACCGGCGGCGCGTGCCTCCGATGTCAGGCTGGTTAGCGTGTTCGCTCGGTAGTACGCCGGAAACGTGTCTTCATCAGCCGTGCCAGAAGCAATGCGGTTAATTAGCTGCCGCATGCCGTGCGGCATCACGCGCGCGGCGGCAATCGGCGGGAAGTTTTGGTTGACTGTCATGACGACGAGGCGACCGCCGGTTTTAAGCACGCGCGCACACTCGCGAAAGGCAACGGCCGGGTGTTCGAGATGTTCGGCAACGTTGGCCATGCAGACAACGTCAACACTTTCATCTTGCAGGCAGAGTTTATGTCCATCGCCGAGGATCATCGTCGTTTGATCTTCGGATGGCCATTGATGGGCGATTTCCATATCGATGCCGATACCGTGGGCGAAGTGTTGCGCCATGCGGCGCAGGCGTTTGCCTTCGCGGCTGCAACCGATTTCGAGCAACACGCCGGTGCCATCGAAACCGCTCGTGACGGCGGCTTCATACATGATGCCGGGCCATTGGTTGCGCGGGTAATGGCGCTCGCGCAAGGCTTGGCAACGTTCGAGCGTGGGGCTAACCATCGGTCGCCTCCTCGCCTGCCGGACGCGACAGTACATCTGCAACGTAGATCGGTCGCTCGGTTAACAACGATTTGGAAATCGCAAATGTGGTGGCCGTGGTGTTAATGGCATCATCGATCTCAATCGGTGCATTGCCGCCGGAACGAATCGCGTTAACGAACGCCGCCATTTCCGCGGCATGGCCTTTGCCCGTGCCTTTGGGCGCAATGGTCTCTTTCTTGCCGTTCGCGTGAATCGTTGCCTGTCGCCAATTGTCAATGACGGCCGTCGTGCCTTGGCCAAAGACTTCGACGCGTTCCTTACCTGCGGCGGTGTCACCATTGGCGATATAAGCAAGCGTGGCGATGGAACCGTCTTCGAGTCGCAGCGTAGCGATGCAATTGTCGTTTTGCTGACCGGATACGCGACCGCCGATCATTTCGGCGTAGGCGCGTTCGATTTTGGCACCGGCTATGTATTGAATCAGATCGACGAAGTGACAGCCCTCACTCACGATGCGCCAGCCACCTTCGTCGGCATCCTGATACCACGAGTCTTTACCGAGCGCGCCGGCGTTGACGCGGCAGGTGATTTCGATAGGCGACGAGCGTTTCGCAAACGCGGCGTGAATCGACTGTGCCAACGGGCTGAACCGACGGTTGTAGCCCGGCATTAAGATGCGACCGCTCGTTTGTTGCGCGGCGATCACGTCTTGTAGTTCGTTTGGCGTTAACGCCAACGGCTTTTCGACGAACACATGCTTTCCGGCGCGCAGTGCCTTGGCAGCGAAAGTGGCGTGGGTGTCGTGGCGCGTGGCGATGACGACAGCGTGTACGCTCTCGTTGCGCAGGACTTCGTCGAACTCGCTTGTGCAATATTCGAAACCGTGCCGACCGGCAGCGCTGCGAGCGCTAAGGCCGCCTGCCGAGCAGATGGTTTTCAAATGCGCGCCGTCGGCCTTTTTCATGGCGGGTATCAACGTGGCCGTGGCAAAGTTGCCCGCGCCGATTAACGCCAGATTGACAGTCCCGGCTTGGCCGTTGCTTGCGGTGGTTGGCGTTAATTCCACGCGGCGCGTTATCGGTGCGTCGGTCGGATACTTGAAAAGGATGGCTACGGCATCATCGCCTGCGCCGTCGTGTAATGCCTGATAGGCATCGGGCGCGTCGGTGAGCGGATACACGCTCGGCTTGAGCTGCTTGGGTTTCAGCGACCCGTTGCCGACGAGGCGCAGAAACTCTTCGAGGTTGCGGCCTTCGGTCCAACGGACGTAGCCGATGGGATAGTCGACGCCTTTTTTCTCGTAACTTGCGTCGTAACGGCCCGGGCCGTACGAACGCGACAGAATCACGTTCAACTCTTTTTCGTAATACGTTTGCCAATCGGCTTCGACAGGCACCATGCCGACGATAACGACGTTACCGCGATCGCGCACGACCTGACCGGCCAGCGTCATCGGGTCGGCGCTCTTGGTGCTGGCGGCGATGTAGGCGGCATCGACCCCGAAGCCGTTGGTGGCTTGCTCGATGGCGTCGGTTAGGGCGCTGTCGTTGCGATGTAAGGCAAGGTCAGCCCCACAATCGCGTGCCAAAGCGAGTTTCTTTTCGTCTAAGTCAACACCAATTACCTTGCAGCCAGCGGCCTTCAGAATTTGCACGCCCAACAGGCCGACCAATCCCAAGCCGACGACCAAGACGGTATCACCAAGCGATACACCAGCCTGTCGCACGCCGTGCATGGCGATCGCGCCGACGGTTGCAAAGGCGGCGTCGGCAGGGTCCACGCCTTCCGGCAATTTCGCGCAAAGATTTCGCGGCACGGCCACAAACTCGGCATGACAGGCAATGCCTTCCCCCGCGCACGCGACGAGGTCGCCCACGCGCAAATCGTCGATGCCGTCGCCGACTTCTTCGACGATGCCCGCCATGCTGTAACCGAGCGGCGTGAGCGCATCGAGCCGTTCGCGCACCTTGTTAAGCGATTCGCTAAGGCCGACTTGCCGCACGCTGTCGATAACCTGCTTGACCTTATCGGGACGAGCGCGGGCCTTGGCAATCAGGCTCATGCGCGCCTGCGTGACCTTCATGCGTTCCGTGCCGGTGCTGACGAGCGAGAAACACGTGCGTACGACGACGCCGCCGCGCCGACAGATCGGTGCTGGCACGTCTTCGAGGCTGAGGTTGCCCGTGCGGTAATTTTGTACAACCTGTTTCACGTATGGCTCGCTGTGGTTGCCGCGTTCTGTGCGACGTCCGGTATGCGTTGATCCACGAATGTCATTTTGCCGCGCGTCGTCAACTGTATGTCGTCGCAAACGGCCACCTCAAACACGATACGCCCAACGAGTTTTCGGTCGAGGCTTTTTTTGATAGCGGCGGCGCGGTCGTTGCTCCAAGTTGCCGCCGGCAACACGCGCAGCGTCGCTTTACCGGGCGTTTGTTGCAAGAACTGAAATTGCCGCACGCCATCGAACGTGCCGTCGTGCATGTTGACCGCCGTCCAACTGATTTCGGACCCATCGGCACAAATGAGCATCTCCTGCGTACGGTGCCCCTGAATGTCGCCGAGCAACATCTGCTCGCGGCCACAATGCGGGCAACGGTCGCCCAAGTACGTCGCAAAGTCGCCGGTGCGGTAGCGAATAAACGGCTGCACCCGATTGATGAAGCCGGTGCCGACGATCTCGCCGCGTTGGCCGATGGTCGATACGGCCT
This sequence comes from Phycisphaerae bacterium, assembly GCA_030432035.1. Classification (GTDB taxonomy): domain Bacteria; phylum Planctomycetota; class Phycisphaerae; order UBA1845; family UTPLA1; genus ECT2AJA-110-A. The sequence continues at coordinate 26,472 of JAUIHO010000004.1, read as the reverse complement.
CGCCGTCATCATCGACGAGTTCGCAGTATCCGTACGTGGGCCAGACGTGATAGGTCGCGTCGTGTTCGCATTCGGCGGCGAGGACGAGCTTTTCGGAATGACCGTACCAGGAGAAGTAGCGCAGGCCCGTAAGGTCTTCGGTCGCGCGGCGGTCATCTTCGTAAACGATCTCGCTACCGGCCAATATGCCGCGGATGCTTGAAGGCAGTGTGCGACCGGTGCGCTGCACGAAGCGCGTGAGCGCGGCGATAGATGACGGATAGACATGCAAGTAGCAATCGCCAAGTGTGGCCATTTTGTCTAAATAGCGAGCCATGTTGTCGTCGGTCATATGAAAGTTGCTGAACTGATGGCGGCGCAAGATAGCATCGTACGAATAGCGCAGACCGGTGCGATCGGGTGCGACGATGGCACCGCGCAAAATGACTTGCGGCATGTCGGGTTGGTAGCCGACGCGTTGCCAACCGGCGACGAGGTAGGCGTATTCGATGGCCGAACGCTCGCTGCCGATGTGAAACTTCAACGGTACACCGCTCGATCCGCCGGTCGAAACCGTATCGACGCCGGGGCTGTTGGTGGGGCGCGTGAGCATGTCGGTGCCGTGATCGATCAGCGTTTGTTTGTCGATCGGCGGTAACGCGCGGATGTCTTCGGGTCGTTGGATGTCGTTGGGATTGAGACCGGCGTTGTTGATGATGCGACGCCAATAGGGTGATTGCTCGTGCGCGAGTTTTACGATGTCGCGAAGTTGCCGCGTTTGATATTCGCGGCTTTTGTCGGCCGACCAAGATGCAGCGTCGTTCGCAAAGGCCAGTTGTTCGCGGAAGGCCTTGCCCAACCAAAATGAGGGCGGCATCACGGACAGCGCGCCGGCAAGACCGCGCTTGACGGGGGCGGGCGTCCTTTCCCACAGGTTCTTGCGCGAGAGAGCTGTCATGATTGCAGACCCTCGGCGTTAGTGGATAGCACATCTGCTGATTGGCGCGATTCGGCGTTGTTTGTGTTTGTTCGTTTTCCAACTAACGCTGCGACGGGGCCCGTTGCCAGGGGCAGTAACGCCATCACGATCGGCAAGCTAAAGCGCGACGAGTGAATGATGATCAGTGCGTAGAGAAAAACAAACGCAAGGGTAAAGAGCGCGAGCCAAATGGCGGCCATACGGTGATCGGTCGGTACGACGAACAGGCCGACGAGGGCGAGCAACAGTACGCCGCCATTGACGACGGCGTTGGCGAGTGACTTGGTCGGGCTCGATGAGAAGTACCAAAAGCGCACGGCACCCACGCCGAGCTTCTTGACGACCAACATCGGATCGGTCTTGAACATGTCGACGGCGATGGCACCGTAGCGTTGGTCGATGTCTTTGGGCACATCGAGGTGGCCGTTGGTTTCAAGTCGGTCGAGTTCGATCGGTTCGCCCGTCGATGCGAAATAGTCCAACGCACGTTGGCGGCCATGCTTCATGCTGCGGTCGCAGTCGTGGCTCTCTTCGATCATGTACGTGCCGAGCAACATGTTGAAACCGGTGCCACCGGTAACGGGTGTGAACTCGTTTGTGACGATGTAATTGCGCGCCGTCCAGACGCCGGTGAGCGCAAAGCCTACTACGGTCGCGACGACAGCGGGCTTCAACGCGGGCCGCTTTATTAATAACGTGAATGCAACGAGGAGCAGCGGTATCGGTAGCACAACGGCTTTGGTCAGCGCCGCCAACGTAAAGCATATGGCGACGAGTAAGGCGTTGCCGTGTGTGGGCTGTTGCAACAGGCGAATCGTGGACCAGATGTATCCAACGACGGTGAAAGCGAGAAACGTATCCGAGAACGCGTTGGCGCAGTAATAGATTGAGAGTGGGAAGATGATAACGGGCAAGGCCCACCAACCGTTGACGCGTGTACCGAACAGTTGCCGTGCGATGAGTAAGACGAATACGCAAGTCGCCGCCGATGAAAGGCAGTTGACGAGCAAGACAGCGATATCGATGTTGCCGATGGCGGCGTAGAAAACTGCAAGCGCCGCAGGAAAGGCCGGACCGCGGTAACTCGTCGGCGGGGCGTCGGGCGCGAAGGCATACACCCCATGATTGATGAGATTGACGGCGAGGGTGGTGTAGCCATCTGTGGATGAATGAAAGTCGCTGCGCGCGGGGCCGAGGTTGAGCCCGAGGACGGGGATGGCCACGAAGCAAAAGAGCAGTCGCACCGTGAGGGCTACGAAGAACGTTACCCAAAGAGCGCGGGAGAGCGATTGGCTTCGCGCGTAGGTGGTTTGGTTGGATGCGACCGTCACGATTGCACCGCCGTGTTGGCGATTTGCCGGTTGCCGTCGGAGGATTCGGTGGCGTCTTGCTCTTGTTGGTGCAGGCTGGCGAATAACTCGTCCCATTTTTCTGCGACGGTCGCGACGGCGGCGAAGTTTCTTACGCGGTCGCGCGCGGCTACGCCCATTGCTCTGCAGGCGTCGGCGTTGTTTAGCAATGCGTGAATCTTGTTGGCGGCTTCGCATGGTGTTGTCGCATCGATATAGATGCCGGTTTCGCTATTGACGAGCAGCTCGCCGAGTTCGCCGATGTTTGGAACGATGGCGGGCAGGCCGGCGGCCATCGCTTCCATCATCGCGATGGAGAGGCCTTCGTTTTCTGATGTTAGGATGTACGCACGGGCATTTGTGAGTAGCGTTTCAACGTCGGTGCGTTTTCCGAGGAAGGTGACACTGTCAGTGATGCCTAATTCAGAGGCTTGCAGTTCTAATGCACCGCGTAACGGGCCATCACCGACGATGGCACAGCGAATGTCCGGCCGTTGTTGCTTCAACTCGGCGACGATGGCCAGCAGTCGATCGTATCGCTTCACATCCACCAAGCGGCCAACGGCGATCAGGTCGTATTGGCATTCGTCACGTGTTACATCGAAGAACCGCGACGGTACGGCACCTGGGATGATGTCAATGCGCGTTGGGGTAATGCCGCGGTCGAAAAGGTAGTTACGCGCTTGTTTGCCGCGCACGATGATGCGGTCGAACTGTCGCGCGAGATGATGTAACAACGCCGCGCGCAAGCGACCGGGTTTGATCTGGCGTCGCAGTAGGGCGTTTTCGCTGCCTACGCCGCCGTCGATCAGTTGCACCGGCCCGCCCGTCATTTGATAGATCGTTGGGATGCCCAGCCACCGCCCGACGAGCAGGCATAGCAAGGCGTTGGGCATGATGTGATAGCCCATTAGGCACGTCGGCTTTTCTTGGCGGGCGGTGCGCCAAATCGCGAGCGCGCGGGCGGGTATGCGACCGAAGCGACGTTGCAGTTTGTCGCTCGGGTTGCAGAACCGCACGCCGGGGCGTTCGCGTAGCGAACGGTCGGTGACGACGAGCACTTCGTCGACGCTGTCTGCGGCCAGCAATGGAGCGACATGCGAATCGAACCACGCGTCATTGTAAAACGAGCCGGTGATGAGGATGCGCCGAGGATGCTTGGTCGTGTCGGATTGACGACGGAGAACGGGAAGGATCCAGCGGGCGACGTTTGCCAGCTTCACGCCCAGCGCGACGGTTAACAAGATCAAGCGCACCAGCCAGCGAGCGAGGAAGGCGTCGAGATGGCGGGTGCGTTGCGTCATGTGATCTACTGGTTGTCGATGATCGACGGCTTCGACACCGGTTGCAAACCGGTGCCACAGCGCAGTGCTTGGTGTTACAGCGCAGTGCTTGTTGCCACAGCGCGGAACTTGGTGCCGCTATGCTGTGGGGTTGTTACGGCACTATGCAATCTTTAGATGCCGCATAACGACAGGCTCTTCTCGCATCATCTTAAATGTGCCGCAGGACATCGGAAATCGTGTACAGGTGTTTGCCGCCTCTACGCTTGGGTATCTCATCCACAATGTGCAGCTCGACGGTGAACTGATCGTTGGAGTCGGCGCGAATCTTATCGCAGCATTGCTTGAGATAGTCCATTCGCTCCTGCGTTAACGTTCCGTCGGGAACGACGTATAGGTCGATGTGTTCCTCCGTCGTCTGATGAAACTGAAACGACTGGTAACCTTCCTGATAATAAAAGTAATACAAGAAGTACGTGCCGTTTACGATGTGACCGTCGGGCGTGATGAAGTTGTTGCAAATGCGGCCGCGGCAGCCGGTCATCAGGCGCAGCGTACGCCCACAGGTGCACGTGCCGTCGATCGCGGCGGCTTCGTCACCGCTGCGGTAGCGGAATAGCGGCATGGCTTCGTTGTCGAGCGGTGTGATGATGGTTGCCGTGAGCGCGTCGCCGACGTCGGAAAGCGGCGCGAACTCAACAATGTTCACGTCTTCGTAAATGTGATGCTTACCTTCGGAGCATTGCATCGCAATCGACAGCACTTCGCGGCTGCCGTAACGGTCATACACGGTCGCTCCAAACGTATCGCCAAGCGTTTTGCGATGTTGTTCGGTTTGTCGTTCCGACGTCGTGCTAACGGCGCGGACACTGGGCCAATCGGTAATGCCGGCTTCTTGCGCGATTTCGGCGACGGTCGTGCATGCCGTCGTATAGCCGTGTACGTGAACCGGATTGATTTTGCGTGCGGCCAACAGTTGTTCGCGCACGCGGGCCGGGTCCATCTGAAAGGCGTCGAGGATGTAGCAGTTTTCCATCCAACGCCGAGCGCTGCGCAGCATCTTGGTTTTGCGATTGACGTGTGCGCTGTTGGCCTGAATCGACAGGTACGGTTCGCCGGGTTCCACGCCCATCCACATGCGCGAACGGTATTCCATCGCCGCGTGCAACTGACGGTAATAATGGCTCTGATAAAAGTTGATCTGCATACCCGTCGAACCGCTCGACGTTTCGTGCACCATGTCGCTTTCGCTCATGTGCGTGCTGCGCATCTGCTTCCAGTTTGCACGCATCTCGTCTTTGGTTAGCACGGGCAATTTGGCGAGTTCGGCGAACGGGTCGGAGCCATCGGGGTTGACGCCGAAGGCTTCAAAACGCGCAGACCAATATGGATTATGGTCGCGACAAATCCGAAAGAGATGGCTGAGGCGTTCGGCTTGATGATTGCGCACCTGAGCGGGAGACCATGTATCGCGCGCCAATACGTCGTCGAGCAACGCAAAGCGCTTATCGCCAACGAGGCCAAAGGCGACGGGCAACGTGACGCGTCTTCGTAATGTGGCACCGATAGGGGTGCTCATGAATCATCTCCCGGCCAATGGTTCGCGCTCGTGCGTCTCAATATTTAGCCCCCGGCCATTGGCCGGTGGGCAAAGTTCAACGCACCTTTGCGTTTCAGCACATCCAAATACACCTTAGCGGTTCGTTCGCCTAAGGTTTGCGTCGAATATTCCACTTCGGCGCGTTGCCGCGCGGCGTTACCCAGTTCTTCTCGCAGCGCCGGCGACGCAATCAACGCGCCGATCTTGTCGGCGAGCGCATCGGCATCTTGCGGCGGCACCAAGTAACCCGTCGTACCATCTTGTACAACACGTCGATTATCGCTCACATTCGTGACGACGGTCGGCAGGCCCGTGGCCATCGCTTCGAGCACGACGTTGGGCGTGCCTTCAAAATGCGTCGCCAACACCTTGATATCGAGCATGCGGTAGAGCCGATCCACATCGCCGCGAGGACCGAGAAAATGCACGCGCTCAGCGATACCAAGCGACGTCGCCAACCGTTGGGATTTGCCAAAGTGATGTTCGGGGCCGGTGCCGTCCTGATCGCCGGCGCAGACGAAGATTGCATCGGGATGGTGTGCGAGCACCTTAGCGGCGGCGTTAATATAAGTTTGGTGATCTTTGTTGGACCGAAAATGCGCGATCATGCCGACGATGAGCGCGTCGTGCGGTAACCCGAGTTCGTCGCGCAACTCGTCGGCGCGACCTGGATGGAATCGATCGATGTCAACGCCATTGGGGATAACGTGCAGCTTGGATGCGGGCACGTCTTGTTGCTCGCGCTCGAAATCGCAACCGGCCTGCGAGTTGGCGATCATGGCATCGAAACAGCCGTTGGTCGCGCGGGCCAGCCAGAGCTTATGTTTCTTGCGATTCCAATGCGGGCAACGGTTGGAACAAATCACGGCGGGCGTACTGGCCCAGCGACCGGCCAAGCGGCCGACCATTTCGGCATCGAACATAAACGAATGCACGACGTGGATATTGAGTTGCTTCAATAGATCGCGCACGCGTCGAATGAGGGCGACGTCGTATTTTGATCGTTTGTCGACGACGTGAAATCGTGATTGCAATGGGCCGAGTTGTTCGGCGAGTGGATTGTTATGCGACAGCGATACGATGTGGACGTTGAAGCGTTCGGGATCGAGCGACTTGGCGAGTTCCACGACTTGGCGCTCGGCACCGCCGCGCTCAAGGCTGCTGGTGAGGAGCAGGACGTTGACCTTATTTGCGGATGTTGCCGGTGATTGATTTTCGTCGATTGCGTTTTCGCTTGAGCGCGCCGAACCGTCATCGAGTTGCTTGTGCATCGTGATGTCGGCGGCGGTAGGTGTCATTGTTTGATATTTAGCTTTGGTCGGTGCGTCCTTCGACGCACCGAACCGTTCGCTCATTGGTTCATGCGGTCGCGCTTTGCCAGGGACCCTCACCCCGGCCCTCTCCCTGCGACGGAGAGGGAGTCGGCTCGCCCATCAATGATGGCTCGTCCGCACGCGCGCCCAATTTTCGTCTTGTGTTTTCACCTTGCGCCGCAACCGTGCGCCGAGGCGACGAGCCGATGCGCGGGCGACCATGCCGAGGAACACGGTATTGGTATCCAAATACCGCATACCCAGACGCCGTGGTTCCTGTGCGACGCGATACGCCCATTCCATGCCGACGGCCTGCCACGCGCGCGGAGCGCGTTTCACCAAACCTGCATACACATCGAAGGCACCACCCACGCCATGACAGACGGGCACATTGAGCGAGTCGCCCCAGGCCGACATGAACTTTTCCTTGCGCGGGCTCGTCATCGCCACAAACAGCATATCGGCGCCCGACGTACGAATGCGTTCGGCGACGGTCGCTTCATCGTCGGCGGCGTAATAACCATCCTGCGCGCCGATGACTTGGGCGTTGGGGTATTCCTCGGCCAGTCGCTTCTGCACGGCAGTCACGATCTCGGGCTTGGCTCCCAATAGAAATATTTTGAACGATCGGCGATGGGCTAATGCGAAAAGTTCGAGCATCAAATCGATACCCGCCACGCGTTCGGGCAACGGCGTGCGCATGAACTTACTCGCCCATACCACGGCCATACCGTCGGCCAGAATCAAATCGGAGCCGAGAACTGCGCGACGCAGGCCTTCGTCCCGTCGCATCTTGACGATCTTGGCGGCGTTCACGACGCCAATCATGAGCCGTTCGCGCGACTCGATGGCGCGTTCGGCCAATTCGAGCACGGACGGCATCGTCAGCGCGTCGACGCGAACGTCAAACAACTGCCGCGTCGGCCAGGTCTTTATGGGTGTCATGCTTCGTTCCCCCGAACTGTTCCCCAAAACGTGTGCAACGGTCGTCGCGCCAGGCGTACAAAATCCAACCCATGTGATAGGGCCGGCTTTCGGCATCGATCGCACGCGGCGGAAAAAGCAGGTTCAACCCCGGCACCCTCCAACTTGCCGAGATCGAAGACATGCTCGCTTGTGCAAGCCGCGTAAATTTGTTGGGTTCGCGACGACAGACTTTGCGCCAGATGATCTTGGCGCGCGTATCCACCAGCGATCCGCCGATCTCCGGTGCGTTAAACATCCATGAAAGGCCCGCCCGAATCGCGCTGTTGTAATCGGTACCGCATGCCTCGGCGGCGGCGAACAACGCCATGGGCGCCATCGAGTCCTGATGGACGGAATAGACGGGATATCCTTCCACAATTTTACCGGTGCGCTGATCGAAATGCCACCACCATTGGCCTTCAGGCCCTTGCGTAGCAGCCATGTAATCCGCAGACAGTCGCGCGGCGTTAAGCGCTTTGGAATCGCCCACGGTCGCGCCCCAATCGGCCAGCGCCATCGTGGGGTACACCAAATCGGCGAAACAGGCGACATGTCGGCGTATGCGGCTGACTTTTGCGGCCGGATCTTGATGGGCATACACCCCGCATTTTGCGTTTTGCGCGGCCAGCAGTTTGTTGACCACGAGCGGGCCGATGTCGCAATCGGCCTCATCACCCGCGGCGCAGGCAGAGAGCACCCAGGCGCGTTCGACGGTCGGGTGTTCGTTGGCGAGCGGGTCGAGTTGCATCAAACGCGCGCGGGCGGCATCGGCTTGATCGTCGAGGCCAGCCGCGCGACAGACCCACCAGATCACGGCGACATCGCCGAGGTTGGTGATGTTCGGCAAGCGCGCGACGAGACCATCGGCGACGTCTTCGTAAGGTTGATCGTGCAGCGCTTCGGCGAGCGTGTCTTCGGGTTCGTTTAGCAAACCGAGCAACGCCATGCCGGTGTAGCGCACGCTTTCGCCTTCGAGCACGTCGCGGCCATCGGCGCGACGCAGGCGAAAGGCGTAAATGCCTTGCTCGGGTCGGTACATGCGACGCAACGATTGCACCGCCAGCTCACGCAGTTGAGAAATATCCGGCACCATGACGAATGGTATGCCTCGTGGGGGGTAAGAAAGGTCCGGGGATTTGTGAAATTCTTGACGCGGATTATCGCGCCGTGCGGCGGGTTATGGAAGAGGCCGCGAAATTATCGGGGTGGTCCAAAATGAGAGGCAGAGCCGCGGCCTGTGGCCGCATGGGGATGGGGGTGATGGCGAAGCATTTAAGTTTCGAAACACGACCTTCGGTAAGCATTCAATTGGAGATCGATCAATTTCATGGCAATGCACGCGTCGTATGGTGACGCCTCGTTGGGGGACCAACGTGCAATCCCCGGAATGAGCGACCCGAGTTTCAGTACGGGCAAAGAGGTGTACGATGGATAGATTGAAAGTAAATTCGGTCGGCGTGTAACTTTGTTCGTAGCCGGGCCGCATGTCTGTATCCAAAATCTGTCCGGATCGCGTGAAGCTAGATTTTTATCACGGGTTTATCGAAGCGAATGAACAACGAAGAACTCCTTAATACGATCAATCATCTATTAGAAAACTGGCCGAACAAGTATCAAAAACTTGATATTCAAAATGATCGATACCTTTCGAAATTACATTGGACCAACATAACCCCGTCATCGTTTCAAACACGACCGGGATCGAAGTGGTTGCTAAGAGGGCGACCCCTGATCTACCAGAGTCGAGCGAAGTGTATATTTGTCGAATCAGCAAACCTAGCCGCAGGTGTCGGTTTCGAAATCAAGGCGGAGTTTATATTCGAGCAAGGACAATGGTTGCTGACGAGCCTCGAAGAAATGTGCGCGTTCTGTCTCGGCTCAGGCATGCTCGATCCTGAGAACGGCATGTGTGAAGTCTGTTTTGGAACAGGATGGGGCGTTCACATGGATTGACAATGGTTTGTTTGAGATTTCCAGCAGCTTTATTGGTCCGCGGTGCAGACCCTACGACGACTTACGCTGATTGATAGGGCCAACAAACATGCGACACTACGACCACCGCGATCCCGAGCATTATGTGAAGCAAATCCGCGCGATGGAGTTGTATGAGTGCGTGTCGTTTCTTGAGATTTACGGGCGGGTGGCCCGCGTCGGTACTCCGACGTGGGGTATGCGATTGAAATTTTGAGAGAGCCTCAAACAAATTCAGACCAACGCACACGGCCGGAACGCACTGATACGAGTCGTCGTCACACTGAGCTGGGGCGCCGCTGCTTTAAAGCCCGTGGGGATTTCGAATGTGTCTCAACATTGAACTGCAGACCTGAATATCGTTATGATCATGCTGCAGGGCACGGCCAAGGGGCAGGAGACAATTGATGGATCGATTCACGCATCGGGCAAACTTGAGCATCGCGCTCGTCATTTTTTTGTCCGCGTCAACGACCTTCGCCGGCGTCGCGACGTTTCGGGGCATTGGTTTTTTTGCGGGCGGCCATTCTAGCAACGCAAATGGTATCTCGGCCGATGGCCTCGTCGTCATCGGCGACGCCACTCCGCCAGCGGGGATGCTTCCCACCTTTCGATGGACGGAACCGGACGGACTTGCGAGTCTCGGGCCGTTAGACGTGAACGAGATGTTTCCCGTCAATGCTTTCGGCGTTTCGGCTGATGGTTCGGTCGTGGTCGGTCGGGCAACGGATACCACTTTCCAGAACTTCAAGCCGTATCGTTGGGATTCGGTCAATGGCACGACGATCCTCCCCGGATCGTCATTCAGTCGAGCGACTGCCGTGTCGGCGGACGGGCAAGTCGTTGTCGGATACGGATCGCCGCCATCCGGTCGCGAGGCCTTCCGCTGGACCCAAGCCACGGGCCTGCAATGGCTGGGCTTGTTGCCGGGCGATTACATTGAAAGCGAAGCACTGGCGATCTCGGCAAATGGCGAAGTTATCGTCGGTTTCAGCAACGGCGATGGTTCAGGCGGCATTCCACTCGAGGCATTTCGCTGGACGCCGGCGACCGGCATGATTGGGTTGGGTCACTTTCCAAACAGTCAGCCCGTCACCCGGGCGACGGCCACATCGGCGGACGGAAGCGTGATTGTCGGTAATGCGGCGGTGTCCACCCGAGTTGAGGCGTTCCGCTGGACATCGGCGACCGGCCTGGTCGCGCTGGGTGAATTGCCCGGCGGCAGCAACCAAACGGAACCCCGCGCCGTCTCCGGCGATGGCAATGTCATCGTCGGTCAGACGCTGGGTCCGTCCGGCTTGGAATCGTTCATCTGGACGGAAGATTTCCAGATGCGTTCGCTTGAAGACCTATTGTCCACCGACCACGGCATCGATCTGACCGGCTGGCTTCTGACGGATGCGACCGGCATCTCCGCCGACGGTCGGACCATCGTCGGCTTCGGCACCAATCCGAGCGGGCAGACAGAAGGATGGATCGCGACGCTTCCGGAACTCGACATCTGTTCCTGTGACGGCGACGTCAACGGCGATGGTCTCCGCAATGGCAATGACGTTCAGGCGTTCGTCGACTGCCTTCATTCCGCTGCAGCCGACTGCAATTGCGCGGAACTGGATGACATCCCCGGTCTCGACGCAAACGACATTCCGCCGTTCGTTGCGGCACTCTTAACCGGAGTCGCTTGCCTCTGAGTCGATGGCTGAAGGAGGCGATTAAATAGAGGTGCAGAAGCGCCGGTCCCGGAGCGGGCACCCTTTAGCTTGTACAAGCCAATTGAATTTTCGATGCCCACTCCTCGCGATTCATGTTGACTTGGACCTCGCGCGCTTGATTGGTCCGCGGTGCGGACCCTACGACGACTTACGCTGATTGATAGGGCCAACAAACATGCGACACTACGACCACCGCGATCCCGAGCATTATGTAAAGCAAATCCGCGCGATGGAGCTGCACGAGCGCGTGTCGTTTCTTGAAATTTACGGCATCGGCAAGCGAACGATTCGGGCGCTTTACAAAATCAAAGTCACGACCGCGTCGCTATTTATGGAACGCGACACGGATGAGCTCATCGCAGGATTGCAGCCGTTCGGTGTGTTGCCGATAGATGAAGCGAAGGCGAGGAAGAAGATCGACGATTGGAAGGGCGAGATTCAGCGATTGCTGAACGAACGCGAAGGCAAAACGCTGAGCCCGCGAGGTGAGTGGATATAATCGCGATCGCGTTCGGGGTGCCATGCTTGCCTTTCAAGGCAAGCATGAGTCCGCGGGTGAACGGATCAGATTAACGCGTCAACGTCTGTGACCACCATCGCTTCGGCATGCTCCGCTTCAGCGAAGCGATTACCAATATTCTCGGTGAAGTGCAATATGAATGAAACACATCTTTCGTTGCTGATGGGTTTGCTTGCAGACGATGATGCGCTTGTGCGACAAGTCATGAATATGCCATATTTGATTGTTGAGAATGATCTGAGCTTCGTCGATCAAGTCCAAAACGTGACGGGTTGTACTCCGGGGATTTGGCGGAGGGTGCCGTGGTTTGACGACCATGGAATGGATCGCGACGATTTGAACGAGCCGTTCGAGTATTCGTTTTCCGAATGGTCCAATGAGCACAATCAACGGGAAGTTCGCCGGATTGTTTTTGGCATTCAATTTCCGGATTACGTCCTTGTAGATTGCTTATTGAGCGAACAGCTTTTAGACCGCGTGTTCGATCGGGATACGATGCAACAAGTAGATGCGTGGATCGTAAAGCGCGGATTATCCGCGTTGGACCAGTTAGGTTGGTTTTCGATTGCGATGGACCCGGATGGGTATCGGATGTTGTTTCTTTGCGACCCCTCAAATGAAAAGTGGGTCGATCAACTGAGAACAGTTCTCAAGAAAGTTATCTGAAACGGCATGACTGATGGCATTCATTGAATTCGCGTGCCATGTTTGCCCTTCAAGGCAAGCATGGGATTGGTGAGTGAACGGTCGAGATTATCTCGTCAACGTCGGCAATCACCTTCGCTTCGGCATGCTCCCCTTGAAGGGGGAGCATGGCACGCTGGGTTGTCGGTTTGGATTGCCGACGTTCGCGGTTGTTGGTGGTCGTCGGTGTTTCGGTGGGTCGAGTACGACCCACCCTACGCGGTGATTCACGCCTACACGTTGACTTACGCCGACGCGGTGACTCACCAAACGCGTTCACTCGCGCCGACGCGATCACCAAATCGCGGCCCCACGTTGGTGTACCAACATGGGGCACCCTTTTGATTAACCACCACTGATAATCGTAGCGAATGACGCGACGTCGTTACCGTCGGTCGACGTGTCGGCGTTACAGTCGGCGCGGCTGATATCGCAGGTCGGGTGTTGCGACTGATATTGTCCCGCGTCAATCAGGGCCAATACGAACGGTTCAATGTCCGACGTATCGACCACGCCGTCACAGTTCATATCGCCGAGGGCAACCGTCGGATTCGGCGCGACATACGGCGGATCGGCGAAGGGGTATTCGACGTACGCGATCAGCGCGTCGCGTTCGCTCGCGCTCATGGCCAACACCGCTTCGCGCGATGCTTCGGCCTCGCCGCCGTGCCAGAGAATGGCTTCCATCAAGCTGCGGGCGCGACCGTCGTGTAGATAGTTTGGCTCGTCCGGGTTGCCGTTCGGGTCGAAGGCTTCCGTCGGCGTACCGAGCACGTGACCAACCAAGCCGATCGCCCACAGCGGCGGCGTGCGCCATTCGCGACCGTCGGCTTCAAACTCTGGCGAGTTGTCTGCGAGACCTTCACCCATGTCATGCAACAACATGTCGGTGAACGGTTGAATCGCTTGGTTTCGATACCCGGCGATCGGGTACGTATCGCCCGTCGTCAACGTTGCGCGGTGGCACGCTTGGCAATTCGCTTGTTCGAAGAGTTGCTTGCCCCAGATGGCATCGGGGTTGGTGTAATTCTCTCGCGGCGGAACGGTTAGGCCGCGCAGATACGACACGATGGAATCGAGCGCGATGCCGTTGATCTCGGGCGATTGGTCGTCGGCGTTGGCGCTACAGTCTGTTTCGACCGGCGTACACGGGTGTGTCGGATACACAGGCGTCGTTAGCCCCATGTCATTTAAGAAGGCGATGGCGGCTTGTTGTTTGAGGCTGGGTTGTCCCGCCTTCCAGCCGAAGCGCCCCAGTTGCGTCGCTTGTGCTTCGGTGTTCCATACGTAATTCGGTCGTCCCGAGATGCCGTCCTGATCGTCGTCGTTGGCATCGGCATATTCTAGAATCGTTTGTTCGTCGATGGCTTCGAGCAGTCCGAGTCCCGCAAGGATCGGAGCGATGCGCGTGGAGAACGTTGCGTCGTTTGCATATGGCGCGACGGGCGGATTGGCGACGCTGGTGCCGGGGACGTTGTTTCCGAGCGGGCCGAACGCCATGTCGTCAAAGTTCACGATCGGTCGGCGAAGCGTGTAAGGCGTGCCGTCATCGAACTGACCGTTGACGGTTGCGTAAGAAATCGTCGGGTTGCCTTCCGGTTGGACGCCGGGCGTTGCTTGATGGGCGAGTTGGCTTCCGTAATACGGATGCGGAAGCGGCGCACCGTTGGCATCGGCACCGGGAATGCCCACGCGAATCGTTAGATCGTCGATCGCATCGGATGGGCCGCTTGGTGCGCGACCGCGACCGTCGAGCATGTGACATTGAATGCACGACACGTTGTTGTAATGCGGGCCAAGCGCGCCGGGTTGATGCACGGGGCTGGCGCCCATGTTGAAGCCCACGGGACCGCCGTTGCAGTCAAACGCCGTGGGCGGGTTGAACAACGTGCCGTCTTGATAGTTTGTTTCGAACAGCACTTTGCCTTCCATGAATTCGGCGAGTTCGGCGGGGGAGAGGTTGAGCGCGTGCTGATTGAAAGCGAACTGTTTGATCGTGACGCGCGAGACCGACGCGTCGCCGGCGGCATAGGCCCACGGATGCTGGAATTGATGATCCAGCTTGCCGGAGCCGACGGCGTAATAGAAAAATTCGGAGTAGTACGTTTGCGCTGCGAGCAGCGTAAACTCGATGTCGACCGTTTGGCCGTACATAAGATTGGGGATCGTCGCGACGAACGAACTGCCGGTCGCCGTCATGCGCTGGCTAATGGCGGAGTTGGCACGACCGCAGAAGGGTTGCGGTCCGGCTTGGTCGAACCATTTGATATCAATGTCGTTAACCGGCACATCGGGGCGGGTGAACACTTCGACATCGAGCGAATCGCCGTTGTCGATGATGATGAAATCGAATGTGCGGCCGACATCGTAACCTTGCACGTAATGATCGAAGCGCCATTCATTAGCGTGCCGATCGCGGAAGCGTGCCGACCCTTCAACATAAAGCGGGTAGTCGGGCAGTGCGGGTGCGGGCTCGCCGATGAATTGGCGGAACCAACCCGAGTCGACAAATTGATCGCCGACCTTTTGCGTGAAGTAGTAGTCGATGACGTCGCCGAACTCAGCGTCGTCAATGTTCTTGGCCCAAACGAATCCACCGGCACCGTTCAATGCCGTTGATTGAAACGCACCGCCGTTGATGCGGTAGTGGGCGGTAACGCCAACCGTTGCCGGAAGGGGCGATGCAGGCGCACCGGTTTCAAAACGAAAGGCGGCAGGCAACGTTTCGGCGACGATGCTTTGTCGGAAGTTGCGCGGCGTTTGCGGTGTTGGGCCATTTGGGTCCGGATCTGGATCGGGGTCCGGATCTGGATCCGGGTCGGGATCAGGATCGCCACCGCCGCCGCCGTCGAATGAAAAGCTCGTGCATCCTTCCTGCAAAGATATGGTGTGTGATAAGAACTCAAATTGCTGCGGCACCTGGATAACCAGATGAAACGTGAGCGACGTACCAGCGGAAAGCCCGGTGATGTTATGCGAATATGTGCCCGTGCCGTCGTTGCTCATAAAATAGCCGCCGCCGGGAGGCGTTGGGTAAACCAAGATAGCAGTGGCAGTCGGCGTCGCCGTTACGTTAATCGTTGCCGTGTTGCCGCTAAGGCAAACCTCTCCGGAATAGGAGGGGGTTTGAGCGCGCACGGTCGTGCCTGCAGATAAGAGCAGCATCGCCAAGAGAATGGAAAGGAGTAGTGGATGGCGAAACGCGACACGCCGTGAAGGCGACTGCTGAAATGACATAAACACGATGCTCCTGAAAATGGGTGGATTGGCTTTGCGCTCGGATTGTATCAAATAGACAGAATGAAGTCCGCTAAATTCTGTAGCGATCAGCTGGTTATTCAAACCATGTAAGCTGTTATGCGTGCAACTGTTTCAAGTCGTTTGTAGTGAAACTGTTTCTTTAGGTCGAATGGTGCCGAGACATGGTTCGTTCACTTGGACTTAACGACTGTAGTTGCTACCCTTAATAGGGTTTCGATGATGCGTCCGAATATCGCATATCGAAATTGGGGGAAGGCTTGATGTCTCATTGGTGTCAGGCGATCACTTCCGATTGCTCGTCTGTCAGCGACAGTTTGAGGAAACGGTGTCGTTGGACAAAAGTTGATGCAGTAACAAATTCGCTTTGCCGGTTACATGTTGTGATCGTGCAACGGCGCGCAGCGCGGGTCAAACGCTGCTTCATATCTTTAGGAGGAATTAGGATGAAAAGTTTTGGTATTCAGTTTGCGGTCGCGTGTGCGGTCGCGCTTCTGGCTGGCTCCGCATCTGCCAGCGTCATTTCCAATGGCGGCTTCGAACTCGGTACGGCGGGCGATGCGACGGATTGGGCTGAACTAAGTGGTGCGAGCGGCAGTGTGACACGAAGCAGCCTCGATCCGTTTAGCGGCAGTTTCCATGCATACATGCAAGTTGATCACGTCAGCAATCCGCCCGGTGCAGGCGCCTACTTCTTCGAACAGAACTTGGGCGTGGGCACGATCGATAACTCGTTGAATTACGACCTGTCCTTTGTTGCCAAGTCAGACTCGACCGACTTCACCGGCGTGGACATGTTCTTCCAGATTCTCTGGCTCGACCAGGACGGCAGCGATGGCGGCGGCGTTAAAGGTGAAACGCTAACGTCGCTCATCGGTTTGGGCATTAACACGACGTATCAACCGTTCGGTCTGAGTGACGTGGACGTTCCCGACGGCACCGACTCGTACCTGCTGCGCTTCCAACTGGCTGCAGGGCCGATCCCCGGCGTAACCCAAGGTTTGTCCGTTGACGACGTGTCGCTGACGGCGATCCCCGAGCCGGCTTCGATCGGCTTGCTGATGGTTGGCGCATTGTTCGTCCGCCGCCGCCGCTAAGCCGAATAGCCAAATTTGGTTACTCATGACGGTAACAAATCATCGAGCCGTCAGCGCTACCCAAGAGTGCGCTGATGGCTCGTTCGCTTTTTACACATTAAATGGGTGCCCCTGCCCCTCTGGGGCTGGGGGACATACCCAGGCGGGTTGACTTCATCACGCGAGCCAATCTCGTTCACGAGCAAGCTTGATTTACTGAGGGCGGAAACCTAGCCCCTACGGCGCGAGGAACCCAAGCGGGTCAACGGCGTTCTGTAAGTTACCGTTACCAATCGCCGTACCGTTCTGAACCGCCGGGCGGTTGAGGTATTCGACGCCCGTTACGTTATACGACACGGTCGCACCGGCACGGAAGAACAGCGACTGGTTGAGAAACGCCATCGTGCGGGTGCCGAATGTTTCGGGCACCCAAAGAATATCGCCCGCAGCCAATTGCAAGTTCGGGTCTTTGCCTGCGCGCAATCGATCGAGGTCAAGCTTTACGTGCACGTCTTCGCCATTGGGCATCTCGCGAATGAGCGTGCCTTCTTTCGGAAACACGTCTTCGATGACACCACCAGCAGCAGCGAGGGCTTGAAGAATCGAGACCTTGGTGCCGGGAGGGAATTCGCGGGGACCGGGGAGATTGACGAGGCCGCCGACGAAGATCGTGTTGGGCTGCGCGGCGACGACTTCAACAACATCACCAGATTCGAGCGGGTCGAGGGCCAACACCGAACGCAACTTCGCGGGGTCGCGCAGGAAAAGACGCACTTCTTTATCGGGGGCGTTGATGCGTCGCAGGATGACTTCGCCGGACGCGTTCTGCGCCATACCGCCGGCAGCTGCAACGGCATGTAACACGTCGCGCTCGTTGCGGCGGAGATAGACGAGGCCCGGCAGTTGCGCGGCACCCACGACGACGACGTCGGTCGTTTTGAATTGGGCAATCTGCACGCCGACAGCCAGCGTCGGTACGAAGCGCGGAACGTAGGCGGCGCGAATCGCCTTCTCGGCGTCGACAATGTCGTAACCGGCAACATCGACGGGGCCGACGAGCGGAAGGTTAACGGTGCCGTTGTGTCCGATGCGCACGTTCACTTCGGTGGCTTCGGAAAGCGTGTCGATGCCACTGAGGCCAGTAAGTGATACGGCGATCACATCTTCGGGGCCGAGCAGGTAAGGCCGCTTAGCTGGGCTCTCGGTCGATGCAAAGACCGGCTGCGAGGTTGCGACGATGTCGTTCGTCGTATCCATCGCGGTGGTATCGGCTTGACTCGTTGGATTCGCGTTGATCTCAATCGATTCGTCAACAGCGTCCATGTCATCGGTTTCATCACCCGTGTCGGGTTCGGTGAGATTGACTTTGCGAATACCGAGTTGTCGTTGCGGCAGCGTACGTCGAACCCATTCGCCGCGCACTGCATCGAAGAACCATTGACCGTCACCGTTCGGTTTGGTCGCGGGGCGGCGCAAGGATTGGGCGGCGCTGCGCACTTGCACGACGGATGAATCGCGCTGAGCGGAAAGGGTTGGCCTTTTGGAAGCAGCAGGGCGACTTGGCTGTTGTGGAGTTGTTTGCGAAGTCGCGACCGAGCCCGTGTGCGCAGACTTCTCGACGAATCGCCGTCGCTGCTGTTGCTTGCCGGATGGGGCGTCGTCGAGTGCTTTTAGCTCGTGCGCGAGTTGCTGTGCGCCCGCGGCGCGCTGCATCTTGACGAAGTCATCGATGCTGATGCGTGCGTCTTGGCAGCCCGTTAGCACGGCGATGAATCCGAGCACGGTCAGCAGCAGGGGGAGATGTCGTTTGGCTGGCATGTCTTGGCGGCGCATACGTCGTCCTCACAAACGGATGTGTTTATTCACGTCCGTTTGTGAATCGTCCTAGAACAGGGCCGACTTGGGTTGTTTGAGGGGGGAATTCTCGGAGCGCGAGGGCGTAGCGGGGATTTCGACCGATAACGCGGCGACCATCGAGTTAATCGGAGGTGCGACGCCCGTCAATTGCACTTTTTGTTGGTGGATGACAGAGGTTGTCGCTCGTGCCGAATTTGCCGTCCGAGTGCCAATCTGTTGTCACCGTGCGCACATTTGAGCGCCGTCCGCGGCTGTAAGTTTGAGCAAGTGCATTTTACCGGAGCCGCAATCACGCGGCGCCGGTAGGGGTTCTTCTGCTCGAACAACACACCGGGAGGCGGGCACGATGGGAAACTTTGAATTTCAGGAACGGCTTGAACATGTGCAGGAACAGGCGCGCGGTCGGTTTCGCGAAATGCGTGACACAGTTCATTCGGTCGAATCGCTTCGAGCCACGGCGCTGAAGGTCGGGGTGCAAGCGGATACCGAAACGCGCAAGGCCAACCGTCGGCGGATGTTGCCGACCGAAGACGGCCTCGCGTTGGAACGCATCATTGACCGCAACAATCTCTTTCACGTGAACTACTTTGCGTTGGGCGTGCGAACGCTCCGAGCGGTGGCGCGGGTTCACGTGATCAACGAGCAGGGCCAGCCGATCGGTTATGGCACCGGGTCGATGGTTGGTGATGGCTTGTTGCTCACGAACAATCACGTGTTGCAATCGGTCGCCGAAGCGCGTCGAAGTTTCGTCGAATTCGACTTTGAATACGACGAGTTGTATCGGCCCAAGCGTACGTATCACTTCGCGCTCGATCCCGATGCGATCTTTGTAACTGATCGCAGCCTCGACTTCACGTTTGTCGGCGTCCGCTCCACAGAAGCAAATGGTCAGCCGCTCTCGCAATTTGGCTACATTCGAATGATTGAGGACACGGGCAAAGCACTTGTCGGCGAGCCGGTCACGATCATTCAGCATCCGAAGGGTGGGCTCAAGCAGGTCGCGTTGCGCGACAGCAAGATCATCGGGCTCGCTCCAAACGATAACGGTGGGTTCCTTCACTACACGACGGACACGGAGCCAGGCTCGTCGGGCTCGCCGGTGGTGAACGATCAATGGCAAATGGTGGCGCTGCATCATGCCGGTGTGCCGGGTGCGGGTGGCGAATGGATCGCGAATGAAGGTACGCGCGTAAGCAAAATTTTCGAACATCTGCGCGAGACGTATTCAATCGAGACGCGCGACGTTATTCGGCGCCTAAAGGATGTCGATGTCGATATCGCCTTGCCGCTCGATCGCGAGAATCAGAATCGGTCGCGTGCTGCGGCCAAACACCCGGGAACCGTCCGCACCAATGGCGGCGAGGCGGAGGAAGAGTCATTCCGCCTCGATCGTTGGCGAGACGTGGCTGGTTATGACGCGGATTTTCTTGGCAATGAAGCAAGAGTGCCCATGCCGTTACCGACAGACATGTCTGATTTGTCCGTCGCCTCGGGCGGCGGGCACGAGCTAAAGTACCATCACTTCTCGGTGGTGATGAGCCGCATGCGACGCCTAGCGTATGTTACGGCAGTGAATGTGGATGGCTCGTCGCTGGTGGATGTGCGTCGGCGTAATACGCGTTGGCGGCTCGATCCGCGCTTGCCCGGCAATCTGCAAACCGACAACCGCTGTTATAAGCGCAACGATTTGGATCGCGGCCATCTGGTGCGGCGGCTTACGCCGGTTTGGGGGACGGACGCCGAAGCACGCCGTGCGGAGGAGGATACCTTTCATTACACGAACTGCGTGCCGCAACATAAGGATTTGAATCAGCGCAGTTGGCTTGACTTGGAAGATTACATTTTGGAACGCGTCGATTGGGGCAACATTCGGGCGTCGATCTTCACCGGCCCGGTCTTTCGGCCCGACGACATGGTCTATCGCGATGACTATCAGATCCCGGCCGAGTATTGGAAGGTGGCCGTTGCGCTCGACGAGCGCGGTCGTCTCACATCGGCGGGGTACCTGCAAACGCAGAAGCGCCTCATCGCCAATTTGGAAGCGGCATTCGGCGATTACAAGACCTACCGCGTGCCGGTGAGTTTGATCGCCGAACTCACGGATCTGGATTTCGGACCACTAGTTGCCGCGGATCCGCGCAGCCACCATGAAGGTGGCGACGGCTTTGCGGAAATAAAGGGCTCGGAGGATATTGATTTCTTGTAACGCGAGAATCGGGGGGCTTAACTAAAACCATCCGAACTAACCTTGCGTTGCTTGCTTAACTCAACAAGCACGAGCAGCGCCGGTATGGCCGCGACGGCCAGCGTGGCGGCGATGCCCCAGCCGATGGCGAATGCCATTAACTTGAACGATGCCAATGCGCCGCCACTAAAGTTTGGGCTGCCGAGCAGGCCGTTGATGGTGTCGAATACTTTCACCGCTTCCGGATCGCGCCGCGTGGGTGAGATGACATACGTACCCGTTACGCCGCCGCCAGCGGCATACTTTCCGATCGCGCCGCTACCGCGTGCGATATAACCAACGGCGCCGCCGCCGTGTGCGATACCGCCGACTGCGCCACCGCCGGTTGCAATGCCGCCGAGGGCCCATCCGCCGAAGCAAATCAGTCCGATCGACATGCCGCCGAACGACACGATGCCCATGGCCATGCCGCCGATCGCGATGATGCCGCGTGCGATGCCGCCCAGCGCCAACCAGCCCGTTGCCACATCACCGATCGCGATGATGCCCTTGGCGTGCCCGCGACGCTGGCCTTCGCCGGGGCCCATGGCCACGCTCACCAACGGTAAGCCGAACACGGTCGTCGGTGAGGTGTATCGTCTGCAATATTGGGCTTGCGGGTCGCGCTCCAGCACTTCGACCAACGGTTTGCCGCATTCGGGGCACTTGCTCGATTCGGTGAGGCCTCTAAGTTGGTAGTTGCAATTTCGACAATAGGGGTCGGCCATGACGAGCACTTTCGAAGAGTTGGTGCAGCCTCGCCATCGACGACGGGCCGCTAGAAAAACGCCACCTAGTAATTAGGTTAAACGATAAAGGCCGATCCTGCTTACGCCGGCGTCGGCTATCGGCGACGCATTTTATCCATATAATACGGCATTCTGCGGCCATACGGGTCGATTCGATCTGCTGCGGGCAACTTTTGCCCGGCAACGGCCCGCCGCCCGGCGCGATCCGCCGCTGAAGTCCGACAACGCCCAACTTGCATGGAGTTCTCCTTCGATGACGACTGCCCGCAATCCGTTTAATGCCGAAGCCACCCTCGACACTGCCGCCGGTCAGGTGACGGTTTACCGCCTGCAAAAATTGATCGACGACGGCATGAAGGGCATCACATCGCTGCCGTTCAGCATCAAGATATTGTTGGAGAACGTGCTGCGCCATGCGGGCGATGGCATCGTGACCGAAGACGATGTGAAGAATCTGGCCAAGTGGAACGCACCGCAACCGGCCGCCGATGAGCTGCCGTTCACGCCGGCACGCGTGGTGTTGCAAGACTTCACCGGCGTGCCCGCCGTGGTCGATTTGGCGGCCATGCGTTCGGCGATGGTGCGCTTGGGGGGCGACCCGGCGAAGATCAACCCGCTGGTGCCGGTTGACTTGGTGATCGACCACTCGGTGCAGGTGGATAAATTCGGCGCGGCCGATTCGCTTTCATTAAATGAAGATATTGAGTTCGCGCGTAATCGCGAGCGCTATGAGTTTCTGCGCTGGGGCCAAAGTGCGTTCGATGGTTTCAGCGTCGTGCCCCCGGCAACGGGCATCGTGCACCAGGTCAATCTCGAATATTTGGCCAAGGGCGTCATGACGGTGCAGGTCGGTGACAAGTCGGTAGCAGTGCCGGATACGTTGGTCGGCACCGACAGCCATACCACGATGATCAACGGGCTGGGCGTGCTCGGTTGGGGCGTGGGTGGCATCGAAGCTGAAGCGTGCATGCTGGGCCAACCGATTTACATGCTCACGCCGGAAGTGATCGGCTTTAAGTTGAACGGTCGCTTGCCGGAAGGCACGACCGCGACCGACTTGGTGCTAACGGTCACTCAGATGCTTCGCAAGAAGGGCGTCGTCGGCAAGTTTGTAGAGTTTTATGGCGACGGGCTGGCCGAGCTGAGCCTGCCCGATCGCGCCACGATTGCCAACATGGCACCGGAGTACGGCGCGACGATGGGCTTCTTCCCGGTCGATAATGAAACGCTTCGATTTATGGAACGCACCGGCCGCGACGCGAAGCTGATCGACCTTGTCGAAAAGTATTGCAAGGAGCAAGGGCTGTTCCGCGTGAACGGCATGCCCGACCCGATCTTTACCGACACACTGCATTTGGAATTGTCGACGGTCGAACCGAGCATGGCCGGCCCGAAGCGCCCGCAGGATCGCATTCGACTCAGTGATATGAAGTCTAGCTTCTTGAACGCATTGGGCACGACGTACAACAAAGCAAATGCGGCGGCGGGTTCGCCTGCAAATGAGATGGCTGCTGAAGGTGGGTTGCCGTCGGGTGGTGCGGCGACGGCGTTGGCCGAGCCCGACACGGTTGATATCGAGATCAACGGTCAGCAAACCACGTTGCGACACGGCTCGGTTGTCATTGCGGCGATTACCAGTTGCACCAATACGAGCAATCCTTCCGTCATGTTGGCGGCGGGTTTGGTGGCGAAGAAAGCGGTGGAGCGCGGGGTAACCGTCAAGCCGTATGTGAAGACCAGTCTCGCGCCGGGGTCGAAGGTGGTGACCGAATACTTGCGTTCGGCAGGCTTGGATAAGTATCTCGAAAAGCTGGGCTTCTATAACGTCGGTTACGGCTGCACGACGTGCATCGGTAACAGTGGGCCGCTGCCCGAAGCGGTGGCAAAGGGCATCAAAGAAGGCGACTTGGTCGTGTCGAGCGTGTTAAGCGGCAACCGGAACTTTGAAGGTCGCGTGCATGCGTTGGTAAAGGCGAACTATCTCGCATCCCCGCCGTTGGTGGTTGCTTACGCGATTGCCGGTCGCACTGATCTGGACCTTACGACGGAAGCACTCGGCGAAGACAGCAACGGCAAGCCGGTCTACTTGCGTGATATTTGGCCCAGCCGCGCCGAGATTGACGAAGCCGTTGGCAAACACATCACGGCCGAAATGTTCAAAGAGCAATACGGCAACGTGTTCGACGGCAACGAGAAGTGGAACAAGATCAAGGTCAGTGGTGGCAAAGTGTTTGAGTGGGATGAGAAAAGCACGTACGTGCAAGAGCCGCCGTTCTTTATGGACATCACGCCCGAGCCCGAACCGATTCAAGGTATCAACGGTGCGCGATGTCTCGTATTGGTCGGCGACTCGGTCACGACCGACCACATTTCGCCGGCAGGTGCGATTCCGCTCGATAGCCCGGCGAGTAAATATCTGCAAGACAACGGTGTTGAGCCGAAAGACTTCAACAGTTACGGCTCGCGCCGCGGTAACGATCGCATCATGACGCGGGGCACGTTCGGCAATGTGCGGCTCCGCAACCGTTTGGCCCCCGGTACCGAAGGCGGCTACACGCGCTACTTGCCTGCGAACGAACAAACGACGATCTACGACGCGTCGCTGAAGTATGCAAAGGACAATACGCCGCTGATCGTATTGGCCGGCGCGGAGTACGGAACCGGCTCGTCGCGCGACTGGGCGGCCAAGGGTACGTTGCTGCTCGGTGTTCGCGCCGTGATTGCGACGAGTTACGAACGCATCCACCGTAGCAATTTGGTGTTTATGGGTGTGCTGCCGTTGCAGTTTAAGGAAGGCGAATCGTACGAAAGCCACGGCCTAACTGGCGAAGAGGTTTTCGATATCGAAGGGCTCGACGACAACTTGAAGCCGTTGCAAGAGGTGACGGTCGTTGCCAAGCCCGCCAACGGCGGTGATGCGAAGCGGTTCAACGCGGTGGTGCGTATCGATACGCCGGTCGAAATCGACTACTACCGAAATGGCGGCATTTTGCACACGGTGTTGCGCAAGATGCTGAAAGACGGCTAATGTCGTTAATCGTTGATGCGCAAACGTATTGTTGTAGGGCGATGTATCGTGGCGACAGTTGGCACGCCCCGCGTGACATGGTTGCGCTGCCTTGACGATTTTCCTTAGGAGTAAGATGAATACCTTGCCCATGTTCTGGCGAAGTTTGATTTGCGCGGTCGTCGTGGCGTTATCGTTCGTAACGACTGGAAGCCGCCTCGGCGCTGATGAACCCGCCGCAACGAAAGCAAACGGCACACCTACGATTGAACAAATGCAGCCGGTGGGCGATTCGCCTAACGCGTTGGTCACACGCAAGGTTATTGAGTTAAAAGGAACGTTTCCGGCGACTTCCAAGCGCAGCCTCGACGGTGCACCTGCGAGGTTGATCGATGCCGGCGATCTGGATGGCGACGGCGCGGGTGATGCGGTAATCGTGTTCGATGAAATCGACGGCGATCAAAAACAACGCGTCGTTCGGGCCATTACGTCGAACGGAACTTCGCTGTGGAGCAAGGTCGCGCCGGTGATGTTCCTCGAAGATGACAAGACCACCTCGATAATGCCGGCCGGTTTGTATTCGATTCCCGATTTGACCGGCGATGGTCGTCGAGATATATGCGTGCTTGGTGAGAACGAAGGCGCGTTTGCTGTGCTCAATGGTGCGTCGGGGCAGGTACATGCGGTCTTCGTTCAGCGCGATCCGCTGTATCACTCGTTCGGGAACGTCTTTCCAGCGACAGGCACTAATGAAGATCACCTGGTCTTCGCATCGCTACCGAACCATCAACGCAAGAGCGAATCCGATCAAATTGGGTTCAGCTTGTTAGCATCGTCGACGTTCAAACAAATCGTTAGTTTCCAACATCCATTCAAACGTATCGCATCCGACTCGCGGTTTATCGGCGGCGGGTTTGTGATCAATAAAGACGGCGAGCGTACACCGATTCTGCTCGCCTGCGGTAAGTCAAAACCGTCGCGTCGTAATGGTGCGCGAACCATCATCGCAGCGATCTACGGTCGTTGGTTTTCGCGCGTGCGGTACGCGCCGATCGAATTCGATATTCTTCGACCCGGCGCGCAGGTGGCGCTATTCGACTCGATCGCGCCGCAGTCGCGCTTTCCGACGATGGCGGTAATGTTGCCCGGAGATGAAAAAGAGCCGACGACGGTAATCGTGGTCAATCCCGATGAGGACCAGCCGCGCTGGCGTTGGACGGAAAAAGATTTGCTAGCCATGGGGCCCGACTACGGTTCGCTTAAAGCTTCCGCTAACCAAGGCGAACCCAAATCAGCCGCAGTTTCGCAAGTTTGCGCAATTCAATATCTACCCGCGAATGCCGAAAGGCCGAAGGGAACGCTCGCCGTGGCAATCAATGGGCGCGTTCCGTTCGTCCATCTGATCGACTTGAAGACGGGCAAGTCGCAACAATCGGCTGTATTAGACGATTCGGGCGACGGTGGGTTCCTCATCGGCGACATGGCCGTATCGGAGTTTCGCGGTCGCCCGAGTTTGGTGATCGCGCTTCACCATAAGGAAGCGGCCACGATTCGGATTGTGCGCGTGGTCGAGTTGGGGAATTGAATTCGAGTAAGCGGCGACCCTAATCTGTTTCCAAATCGAAGCACACCGCCTCACGATCGTTTCGTAAGATCAACTTGCCCTGTGCCAAGACAGGGTGGTTCCACGTCTTGCGATCGAAAACTTGGCGCACGGCCAACTCTTTAAAATCATCGGGCGTGGCATCGACCAATATAAGATCGCCGTCTTCGCCCAGAACGAGCAGCCTATCTTTCACGAGCAGCATCTGCCCCCAACCGTACTTACCGTTTTTCCATTGACGGCTACCGTCGGCAAGATCGATGCACGTGAGAATGCCTTCGTCGAGGCCATAGGCATAACCGTCTTTACAAACGAAGTCGTTGAATTTCGTCTTCAGGCGGT
>JAUIHO010000217.1 GCA_030432035.1 Phycisphaerae bacterium | reverse complement strand
CACCACCGAGAAACATCGAAGCGACGATCACCGACGTATCGTCCATACCGGAACCGCTGGCAATGACGATTAGGATTGTTACGGCGATAAGCGTCATGCCCGACAAAGGCGACCAGTTGGTACGCCCCACGCATTCGGACACGATCACGCCCGCAATCCAGACCCAAATCGTGCCGAGGATCGCCATCGTTGCGGCCGTTGTGAAGCTGATGCTCTCAACGGATGACCACGTCACGAAAACCAGTATCGCAGCTCCACCGAACACGCCGATGATGAGGTTTCGCAGCGGCATTTCGTCAGCATCGGCCGATGCGCCTTCGCGTGCGGCATCGCGCATCGACTTGAAGGCACTGAGCATCAACGGAAACGCAGCGATAATGCCGCCGATGGCCGCGCCGATCAGCATGCCAATTCCGCTGGGTCGGAACAGTTGTAATCGCAGCGCCCCCGGAATACCTTCCCAAACCGCATGAATCGCTGCGGCATCGGTTTCCGCACCGTTGCGGATCGCTTCCAGTTCGGCCGGATGCACCATCGCCTGAACAGGTTCGCTGCCATACGCCCCCAGAAGCGGTGCCAATATCCAATAACAAATGAAACCACCGGCACCGAACCAATAGCCACCTTTACCAGAAAGGAAGCCCACACCGACCGTCATCAGCGATAGGAAGAACGTGAGATTCAGGAACGGCGGCAACCGCAACGCCTCGCCGAAATGACCGGCGGGGTGATCTCCGACGAAGGCGATCATGCAAACATAAAAAATGCCGGATACGACCGCCCCACCAATCAGCAGCATTGCCTTTTGAATACCAGCGCCGGGCGATTTAAGGATCGTTGCAACGGCGATACCACCGGGGTAGGCCAACCGATCGAAGTCGATCATCTGCTTGCGCAGCGGAATCACAAACGCCAAGCCGACGACTGCGCCGGTCGCACAGGCGAGCACCATCAGTACTTTGTTGAACTCAATGATGCCGGCGTACTTATCGCTGAACTGACGGTTGAGAATGAAGAGCGCGGGAATGGAAAACATCATCCCCGATGACGCGCCGTTTACCGCCGACGCGATCGTTTGGTTGATATTGTTTTCGACGATGCTGGTGCGGCCCATGATGCCGCGCAGGATGCCCCAGCCCAGAATTGCGGCCAGCTCCGATCCTTCGATCGAAAAGCCGAGAATCAATGCGGCGTATCCGATCGAAACGGCGATCAACGAACCCAATATCCAACCGACGATGACGGCATGCCACGTCAGCTCGGGGTAAGGACCGTGATGAATCTTCGCCCCGTCGGGCAAGGTCGTTACGCGACCTTTTCCATAGGAAAGTGTTTCCGGTTGATTCGCTTGGTTTGCCATGCTTCCATGCTAACGCGGGTTGGGCGGGCATCGCCGAACGTCTATTCGACGATGCCTGCGTATCCTACAATTCATACGACGGAACCGACCATAGCGGCCTCGTCGCAAACCGTTACTTCACGCCGTGCATCATGCGGGTAACGCTCTTGGCGATTACGAAACAGACCATCGACGCGCCTATCATCACCACGGTGATCCACGTAAAGTACGTGGCCGGATCGAGCCGTTCCCAGTTTTCGCCCGCCAAGCCGGCAGCGAAGTTTCCGAAGAAGCTCGTCAGCAGCCACATACCCATTAACATCGTTGCGAAGCGGCGCGGCGCAAGCTTACTTACCATCGACAAGCCGACCGGCGACAGACAAAGCTCGCCAATTGTGCACAACACGTAGAACGCCACCAACCACCACGAACTCACTTTGTATTTCGCGGCCGAAACGTATAGGTCGTTTAACGCGTCACGGAAATCGGGATCGGCACCTGCGACCAGGATTTGCTTGTAGTCTTTGTCCGCCAGCAAGTCGCGAACGATGAACGTTTTTGTTTCGCCGTTCCATTCGAGCTGGCTTGTCTTAAAGCCCTGCAAGTAGCGCGGTTCGAATCCTTCGGGAAGTTTGTCAAGCGTGTAGCGCTTTTCAAATGCGCCAATAGATTTGTCCGCTTTTTTCTTTTCTTTCAGTTCATCCTTCTCGGCTTCTGACATTGCCGATTCGGCCTTGCTCGCTTCCTCCTTAAGCGTTTCCGTCTCCTTCGCCATCTTGTAAACGAAGTCGAGATAGCTCGGCGAGACTGTCGCGCGAAGTACGCGATCTCGGTGGTTTGCGTCGAGCACACCGTTCATGTTCAACTTGCCTTCCGACGGGTTGAACACCAAACGACCGCCATGCGCCGGCATCGGTTCGTCCGTCTTGGCATTGCCTTCAAGTATGGCTGTTAGCCGTTCATCGTCGCCAAGCTCGGGCGCATCGTAGAAGACCAAACCGCCATCTTGCTCGACCACATTAGGCGGCAATTGACTCAAATTGGTTTGACTGGGCCCGCCTTCATAGGTCGCAGCCCACAACATCAATGCGAACGCAACACCTTGGAAGAACACACCCAATGACATCTTCATAGCGATGGACACGTTGATGTGCCGTCTGGCCAGATACAACCACAACCACGCAAAAATGGGTGCAAACAGCACGATCGCCAACGCATTGATCGATTGAAATGACGTTGTTCCGATCGGGTTCATCTCGACAAGATTGCTCACGGCCTTATTGACGGTCGCCATGAAGTCCAAATCCGCAAGATCGATCGGCACCTCGGGATAGATTTCAGGCGCTTTGGGATCGGCCGTGAGATATCGGTTCGTCGTTTGGTCGGCCCAAACGTTCATCGCGTTTCCGGCTTGTTCGAACGCGGCCCAGAAGAATATGACGAACACCGACAGAATATAAATCGCCAGCACGCGGTCGCGCACGGCCATCTTTAGGTGCGACAAGATCCACGCAGCAAAGACCGACGAGCCACCTGCGATGGCAATGGCCACTGCATTGTCCATGCTGATCATTCCGCTCAACGCGGAAAGCGGGCCACCGATGATCGACAGAATACCGATCACCAAAAAGATCGACGGGGAGAGACTTGCAAAGCTCGGGATTACCGAAGGCGTGGTTTCCGCCTCATCTTCCGTCATGACGTGGTCTTTACCGCCTGCGGCTTCGTCTTCGGGTTTGGCGTCCGGATCGTGATAGACCACGTCTTCCGGCAATTCCTTAATAAACGGCAAACCGAAAAGATAGACCAAAAGGCCCAATACCATACCCACACCGGCGGCACCGAAACCCCAGTGGAATCCGAGGCCGGGCGTATCCTTCAACGCACCACACACCAACGGCGAGAGAAACCCATGTAGAAGATGGTGTAGGCACCGTCGCGCCGCGGATCGTTCTTTGGATAGAGCCGCCCGACCTGTACGGACATGTTCGGTTTGAAGAAACCGTTTCCGATGATCAGGAATCCGAGGGCGGAATAGAAAATCCAGATATCTTCGAAGGCCATTAGAAAGTGGCCGATCGCCATCAGAATCGACCCGATGATGATCGCCATGCGATTTCCGAGGTAGCGGTCGGCAAGGAAACCACCGAGCAGCGGCGTGAGATACACGAGCGCCGTGTACCACTTATACGTTTTCGATGCGTCCGACTGGGTCCACTTAAAGTGGTTCACCATGTACAGCACCAGCAGCGCTCGCATGCCGTAGTAACTGAACCGTTCCCACATTTCCGTGAAGAACAAAACGTACAGGCCGATCGGATGGCCAAGGAAGGTTCGTTGATTCTGAACGTGTGGTGAAGCTGCCGTTGGTGCGGTCGCCATGTCGCGCGATCTCCGAAGTTGCCGGGCAAGTCGCGCGGACGGCGACTGCCCCGTATGTACGGATGGCCGACGTCGAATTGCGACGATCGACCGGATGAATCAAACCGAATGGTAAGCGTCGGCGAAACCGGGGAGGATACCGGACATCTGAAATGATTGCGAGCCTCTTGGCAGACCGCAACATCTGCCCACGTATCGACTTAGCAGACGGCACCGCCCCGTCAAACAAGACCGCGAACGCGGCGATTGGTTAGTTTTTGATGGCGATTCACATATGGCGGCGTCATCAATGCGACTGACTCATGCTCTTGAATGCCGCTGGCTCATCCGTTGAACAATACGAAGATAAAACGTGCGTTGCATTGGATGCGCGTGTATCGCGGTGAGTGAAAGGCTTAAGCAGGCGGACTGAGTTAAGGTATGCTGCTAATAAGCCGCTTGAATGCTTAAGACGTGACAGGTCCGACCGGGCGATAAAGACTCGCCCGACCGTCGCCCAACTCGTGTATCACGCCCGATAAAAGCGCAACACCAACCGAACCTCAAGCCGCCGACGCGGCGATCCGAAACTGCCCACATGAATACGTCTTTCGAACCCGATCAGACGCCGCGACCCGCCTTTTGGCGCCGCGTGATTGCCGGTGCCGTCTTGTTCGTACTCGGCATCACGCCCTGGGCCCACGCGCAGTTGCCGTTGCCCGACGAACCCGCGCTGTGCCCGCCGCTTACGTCGATCGCCACGCCAACGCTCTTCAACGTGTTCAGCGGCACCACACCGATTCGATTTCCGTTTCTATAAGTCGGGCTTCGACGCTTCGATTTCCGTCATCTCGTTTCGCGCATCGGTTTCGCCGACGCGTTCGCTCTTTTCATGCGCTGACGCAACCAACTCACGTGCCCGCGCGATGGCTTTGCGAATCTCGCCCGCATCCGTCCAGATGATGAAATGATCGGCGTCTTGCATCTCGATCACCTCAACCTTCGACGCGCCGGCAAATTGCTCTTTCATATACGCCACGTTTTCAAACGGCACCAAGCTATCCGCCGTGCCGTGAACGATGACGACCGGGCAGGTGACCCGTTTCAATCGCTCCGCGAGTAACTCCGTCTCATGTCGCGCGGCGAACACTTCCTCATTCGAATACGTCGCCGCCTTCGGAAACCAAACCGACACCAACGGCGAGCGCATCGCGTGGTTGTACCACTTGATCTCTTCCAATTTCGGATCGAGTGAGCCCGCCACGATGACCAACGCTGCCACGCGCTCGGGATAATCCGCCGCCGCCCATGCGATGATCGGCCCGCCCAGCGAATGCCCAACCAGTATCGGTGCCGCGCGTTCTGCATCACCCAAGACTGGCATCAAGGCCGCCGCCTGATCGGCAAACGACGTGAATGCATTGCCGTTGTCGCTCTTATGAAAACCCAAGCGATCCACAGCATAACTTAGGCTGCCGCCCACCGGCTCGCGCAAATAACGATTCCAGTTGGTCGCGTCACCGGGCGTGCCGTGCACGTACACAATCGGCGGGCCATCGCCTTGCTCGTCATGCGTCGTCGACGCCAAAAATGACACCGCAACGTCTTGGCCGACACCAAGCGTGACGACTTCTTCAAATCGTCGCAGGCCGTTCTCGTCACCCGGCTCGAACATACGACTCGCTAGGCAACCGGTGATTGCCAGCGCGGCGATCATCAGCACGGGCAACAACAAGACCGTCGTGATCCAAAAGCCGCGCTTGCGGAAGAAGCGCTTTGATGGTCGTGGAGGCGCGTTCGTCATATCGCTGTCATTCTAGCGCGACAACGGTTTATGCACCTAATGCAACCCGAACTATAGGAGCTGGCGCCATTCCCAAACACATGTCGTCAAGCGGTGGCGTCTACTCCCTCTCCCTCAGGAAGAGGGCTGGGGTGAGGGTGACGGTAAGAGTGTGGGCTGAATTACAACATGAAACACCAAGCGACTATCATGGACATCATTCCATGACTATCACATACATGTTCTCCCTCTAAGGAACACCCCCATGCGTCATTACCGTAAAGAACTCTGGTTCAACACCCCCGACCGTCGGGCGTATCTCAATATCACGCCCGACGTTGAAACCGCTCTGGCCGAAAGCGGCATTCGCGAAGGTCTGTGCCTTGTCAACGCCATGCACATCAGCGCGAGCGTGTTTATCAACGATGACGAGCGCGGTCTGCATCACGATTTCGACAACTGGCTCGAAGGCCTCGCCCCGCACGCCCCCATCGATCAATATCGCCACAACGACACGGGCGAAGACAACGCCGACGCCCATCTCAAACGCACCATCATGGGCCGCGAAGTCGTCGTCGCCATCACCGACGGCAAGCTCGACTTCGGCCCGTGGGAGCAGATTTTTTACGGTGAGTTTGACGGTCGGCGGAAGAAGCGGGTGTTGGTGAAGATGATTGGGGAGTGACGGCAGTGCGTCGACTAATCCTCAATTGCATTCCCACACTCCGAACACGTGCCGGATTCGTTGCCTGTGAGGTTATAACGACAATGGTCGCATTTGCCCGGTATGCGTTGCTTTGGCAGAAAGCCGTAGTGATTGAGAATGGGGAAGACCACCAGCAGGACCAGATACGGACCAAACAGGAATGTCATCGCGACCAAGGCGACCGCATAGGGCCATTGCATGTATTGCGTTAGCCAATCAATCATCAGTCGCTACTAGCAACCCGGCGGCACATATCAATCCACATTCCGGACAGACGCCCGACTGGTTACCTGTCAGGTTGTACTGACAGCGCAAACAACGATCGGTCCGGCGAATGCGACGTCCAGCCCAGAACCAGCCGACACAAGCCGCGATATACAATATGGATATCGACAAGCCATCATCAATTGGCACCTCAGCACGAAATCGAGTGACATATTCAGTAGAACCGTCGGTGTAACGGCGAAAACCGTCTTCAGCCTGCTTTACATAGCGTTTGGGGATAACCACAAGCAGATTCTCCCAACCCCTGGGATGCTCAGAATAACTCGATACTTCAAAATACAGTCGAGGATCACCGATCAAAGATCTTTGCAACCAAAAACTTACCGAGTCAGTCGGATCGTCCGTGCCTGTACGGAAAAGGTATAACGAAGTGTAACTACCCGACGTTCGGAAATAATAGGCGGCCATTATCCCACAGATCGTGACGCTAAGAGTCAAGCATAGTATTACGGCGAATCCTGAAAAGTTACGAATGATCTTCGATAATAAGGTACGATTGTACCGGTTTCTCATACATGCGTTTTGATGATGCTCAATTGCAATCGATTTTGATTCGACATTCCTAACATAATTCCGAATGCGGGCATGCCCTATCAAACACGCGATAGGATAGCAACCAAACAAAATCGCTAACCAGCCGAATGGAATGGCTATCAGTATCTGACCAATTGGTTGCGGGCCTGCGCCCCATTGCGGCGGTAGCAACCACGGGTGTGAGGTCCCTTTGTAGGCACGGATTTTGAAGCCAAACCTGTCGGAGTTTTCAAATCTGTAGAAGACGTCCGGGTCGGAAATGTCAAAACAAAACCCGGTGTACCAATTGCCACCGGGCTCGGGTGGGAAACTACGCATAACTATGCCGTCTGGGTTGTTGTAGTCGAATGGGCGAGTATCGACCGCCCGCCCTATCAACACGGGTTCACTAAACGCAAAACACACCCCCAGCACAACAAGGAGGCACATGCATAACCACAACAGGTGCCGTGCCCATCCCGTCATATCACATGCTTCCGATTACCCATCGCCAAGCCACACTCCGGGCAAATTCCGGACACATTGCCCGTCAAGTCGTATTCACAATCCTGACATCTGTTGGCTCGCGCAAGCCTATACTTTCGCCGACCGCCGCCGATCCAAAGAATCACGCCACAGAAAAGTGCAATGCTCAACCACAGATGCGGAAGACGTGCCAGAAACTTCCCAAGTATCGGGTCCAGCAGGTAAGACTCACTACACCCGGTCCGCCCGCATGCGAAGCCCGGTAGATGATTCGCCCAAGCAACAAGCACGTATATGCTCGCAAAAACTGCAGCTACGATCTGGCGTCCGCTGATCAACATCGCAATCCAACCCAATAGTTAAGCGTATTCGAGAGCCTGACATAGTGTGAGGCACTCGCAGGTCTGCGTCCAAAAGAATCTCCGGCGAATCGAACGAAAACCCGGCCAAACGTTCTCCGCGCCCACCTCTCACGCACAACCCCTTTACAACATTACGTCCCAATTATACCCCACCGTCCCCCGTGAGATTGCCCGAATCCCCTCGATTGTATATACCAACGATTCGTTTGCGGTTCGTTCAATTCTTGGCTCCATGGGTGGAGGCGCTCGCATGAATGCCGTCGAACTGACGGATGTCACCAAAACGTTCGGCTCGGTCACCGCCGTCGACAACCTGCAACTGACCGTGCCCAGCGGCACGATCTACGGGTTCATCGGCCCCAACGGCTCGGGCAAAACCACGACCATTCGCATGATCATGCGGATTTTCTATCCCGATCGCGGCGCGATTCGCGTCTTCGATGAAACGCATTCCGATGCCGCCACCGACCGCATCGGCTATCTGCCAGAAGAGCGCGGTCTCTACAAAAAAATGAAGGTCGGCGACGTGTTGACCTTCTACGCGCAGCTCAAGGGCTTCAGCAATCCCAAGGATGAAATCGACAAATGGCTTACGGCGATGGGGCTGGCCGACCGCATCAACACCAAGGTCGAAACCATGTCGAAAGGGATGGCGCAGAAGATTCAATTCATCGCCGCCGTCATCG
>JAUIHO010000216.1 GCA_030432035.1 Phycisphaerae bacterium | reverse complement strand
AACCCTCTCCTAACCCCTCCCTGCAAGGGAGGGGAAGTTTTGGGATGGCTTCTAGTAAAATTCGACGAGTGTAGGATTCAAGGCGCACACCACGACAGAGCCGCGGCCTGTGGCCGCATGTTGAAAAAACACGAATGCTGATATGCCCATCGAACTCGAAGCCAAACTGCGCGTAAGCGATCACCAACCCGTGCGAGAGCGGCTGCGCGCCATTGGGGCCGAATCGCGTGGCTGCGTATTAGAAACGAACACGCTGCTCGACACGACCGACGGTCAGTTACGAACGCGCGGTTGCGGCTTGCGCGTGCGCCGTGCCGTACATGACGACACGGGGGGTGCGACGTGCACGGTTACGTTTAAAGGCCCGCGCTCGGCAGGTGTTTTGAAGCATCGCGAAGAAATCGAAACGACCGCAGGCGACGGCGATGCGATGCGTGCGTTGTTTCACGCGTTGGGTTACACGCGGTCGCTCATCTTCGAAAAACGCCGCGAGACGTGGTCGTTTAACGGTTGCTTGATCGAACTCGACGAAGTGCCGCAGTTGGGCTTGTTTGTGGAAGTCGAAGGGCCCGACGAGCCGACGATTCATAACGTTATCGACGCGCTCGACCTGAATGCGGCCGAGCGCGTCGTGGATAGTTATGCAGCGTTGTTGGCCGCGACGGCGGCCGACGGTGTAAGCGATTTGGCGTTTCGGTTTTAGGTTGAGCGATCCGGTGGTGCGTCGAGGGACGCACCCTACGGTTCGCGCTGTGGCACCGGTTTGTAACCGGTGTTTTGCGGGTTGGTTGACGATAACTCAAATGCTCACGTTGCCGAAGTAAACCCTCACCCCGGCCCTCTCCCTAAAAAAGGGAGAGGGTGGTATTTGCGTGTCGCCGTTGAATTCGCGAGCGTACCAATCGGCCCGAAACATATTAACGGTGACCGCTTCCTAACGGGCGCGGCTCTGATCGTGCTGTCGCATGATGATGGAGCCCTCGAATCACATCGGGTGTTATAGAAGCGGCTACCGCTATCAATCCTCCACAAAACCATCGTCCGCCATCTTTACAATCCGCGGGAGGAAGCGCGCTTTGACATCCACCAAGTCCGACTGATCTGCCATGACTTGGTCGATGTTTTTGTACACGCCCGGCACTTCGTCGAGGCCCGCCGAAATAAGCGTGACGCGCTTTTTCACCAATTCCTTACGTACGGGATTCCACCGGAACGTGTTCTTCGCAGCTTTGCGCGACATCACACGACCGGCACCGTGCGCGGCCGAGTCGAAACTTTCCGGCTTGCCCTTACCCTCTACAACATAAGCGGGCGTTGCCATGCTGCCGGGAATGATGCCGAGATCGCCCTTGCCAGCCGGCGTTGCGCCCTTTCGGTGGACGATCACTTCACGACCGCCGTGCTGTTCCTTCCATGCGAAGTTGTGATGGTTCTCGATTTGCAGCAGCGGTTCGAGTTTCAGGTCGCGCAGAATCGTCGAGTGGATACAGTGGTGATTCGCCGAGGCGAACTCGCCCATCAGTTCCATCGCCGCCCAGTATTCCGAACCGGCACCGTTCATCGGCAACCAAGCCAAATGTCTAAATTCCTTCGGAATGTGCGAGTGCATCTGCTGGGCCATCTTGCTGTAGTATTCGCACGTCATCGCGCCCGGGCCGCGCGAGCCGCTGTGGGTTAAGATCGCCACATAACGGCCGGCCGGTACACCGCGAAATTCCTCGGTGATTTCCAATTCGCCGACGTCGACGAAGTGATTCCCACCGCCGCTGGTGCCCAGTTGGCAGACGGCCTTCTCGCGCGTTTTGCGCGTAATGGGCGTGATGTTCCAATCGCGCTCCAGCACGTCGTGTTCGCGCAGACTGCGCCCTCGAAAAGACGCGCCGGCACCGAAGCGCGTGTTCTTTTCGACGACTTTGATCAACTGTTCTTCGTGCTTATCGATCGGATCGGGCGCACCGTCTTCGATCGGCATCGGCAGGACCGACAACATCACGCGGCATGCGATATCCACACCGACGGCGTACGGAATCACCGCGCCTTCGGTCGCGAGGACGCCACCGATGGGCAAACCATAGCCGAGGTGTGCGTCAGGCATGAGCGCGCCGCCGACGGAGATCGGCAGGCGCACGGCGGCGTTCATCTGGTTGATCGCGCCTTGGTCGATGTTCTCCGCACCCCAGACTTGATAACGATCCGTCGCAGTTTCCGCGTCTTTGAATTGATAGCCGATGCCGTCGCCACCGATGATTTCCTTAGCGATTTCGCCAAAATGAGCGTCGTCGATCAGGCTGGCGGCGTCGTCGCGGAGCTTGTGCACCGCATTGCGGATGTCGGTCGCGCTCTTTCCCGTCGCGCGCGCGTCGCCGCACGCCCTAAGGATATCCGCGATCATCGGTCGAAACGTAAAGCCCAGTTTTTCCAGTTCGCGCGCTTTCATCACAGTCCTTTCGCGCCGCTAAAGTAATTGTAATTGGATGAAGTTTAAAGGAACTTCTTCCGGCCACTTAAAAGAATAATCGACGGTTGGGGTTTTGTCACGTGCGAGGTCAACGGGGATCGATATCAAAATGTAGAGTGGGGGTTGGGGTTGTCTGCGATTCCCCACCCTTCGCTAGCGCGAAGGATGGGGCACCCGGTGCTATCTTAACAATTGAACAAACTGCAAGGCTGCGTCTTTCAATGCGACGCGTCGATGAGTTATTCGTTGCCGGGGTTAAAGGGCGAGTAGTCGATTAATTCGCAATCCATCTTGACCGGCATGGCTGATAGAACCCACTCATCGACCGTGAATGTCCAAAAGCGCTTCGTGCCGCCGGTGCGATCATCGGTGTCTTCACCATCCCAATCAATCATTGCCATGCCGGTCATTTGCAGCATTGCGCCCGTTTCGAAGTCAAAGAAAACGAGCCCGGCGGCAGGGTTTACGATCAAATTGCCGATCGTGTTGTATATGCTGTTGCCGACATAGTCTGGCACGCTAAGCGTGCGGTCGTCGATAACTTCAACAAAACCGGGCATACCACCGCGATGGGATGCGTCCGCTCCGCGGTCTGGATGCATTGTTGCGATAAAGAACGTATCGGCGTCTCGGATGATGCGCAGTTGCTCGTCTTCTAAATTGATACCCGACGACGTTGGTGCTGACGCAATGGTCGATTCATCGCTGAAATCAATTCGCCGTCGTTGAATGTACTTCGGGCAGTTCGGATAACTTTCGGCGACCCTAATTCGTAACAGTTGGTTGTCGATCTTAGCATTTCCGTTGACGCGAATGCGCAACCGCGAGGCTAAGGCGATGATGAGGGCACCAACGCGACCATCATTTTCGACGCGGTTAAGCAGTTGGTCACTCACGGCGACGCGCGCGGCTGACAAATCGACGATCATCTCATCCAACGCCGACGCATTCATGAAGCCAGGCTGGCCTAACACGACCGACGCCCATGGTCGCGATTGCTTATCGATCGTAGCTAACACCAGGAGTTGCTGGCGCTCGATGAGTTTCGCACCGCCAGGGTGGATGCGGTCCATGATCATTTCGCCGTTGCGCGCGCCTTCAGCAGATTCGCCCGTGCGACGTTGAGCTTCGAGTTCACCATCGTGGAATGGATTTTCGATGTGCATTAGTCGGGAAAAGCCTTGTGTAAGGTGATTCGAATTGGTTCGCCTGAATCCGCCAATCTATTGTGTGGCATGGCACAGATGATCTGCAAGTTCAAAAGCCTTGGTACATTAGGTCAGAAATACCTCTATGCTTGTCGTAATCGTAGTAATAGGTCATCTAGCGCGGGCAGAGCCTTCGGCTCAGTCGGCAATTCGCTATTCTCGCGTGCCGCTTCCAGTGCGACGATGAGTCGTTCGTACTCTTTCTGGTGAAACGCCAGATCGGGGGCAGAGAGCGTGCCTTTCTCCGGACCGGTCGTCTTCTGAGCGACGAGGTCATCAATGTAATTAAGGTTGAACGTTTCATTGAGAGTGACGATATTGGCTTCAACTCGAGCAGTCTGCATCAAGTAGATGCCCGTAAGCAATACTCGATATGTGTACAGCAACGGTTTAACGCGGTGCGATTTTTCAAACAGTCCCCACTGGGTGCGGGCAAAGCCAAGATAATGATGGGCGTGAAATCTCGTGATGGCGTCGTGTGCGATCGACTTAAGCTCGTCGTGTTCCGGCGTTGTTTGCACGATCAGTGGCGAAAAAAGTTGTTCTAATACGTAGCCATTTGTCTTGAGCATTAACGAGAAGAATTTAGCTGCATCGTGGGTGACCAGATCGAGCTCGATGCCGTCGCGATCCCCGTCTAGTTCAATAGTTTCACGGGCCTTGCTCAACGACATAACTTCGCGCGCTGGCAAGATATGCACGCCCCGCAAATCAAAGTCGCTATCGGGCGAGGGGAAGCCATAAAGATGTGCGCCGCTTATCGTTGCAAACAATAACGGGTAGGGAGCCGCTTGGACTATGCCACGTAGAATGTGGACGCGATCGGCGGAAATAAGGTCTATGTCAATCTCTGGAAATGTCATGCGATTGGTTGGTGGAATCGCTGTCGAAATGGCCGACTGGCGTGCACGAATGAGGAACGCGTTGGCACGCTCATAGTCGGGTCGCTCTGGCAAGCTCGTTTCCTCGTATGCTGTATCAAATTGCTGATGCAGGGTTTGACGCCATGCATTGATTTCATTCCATGGCATTTGCCCATCGCGAATTGTCAGTAAGGCGTCGCGATGTGGCCCAACATCGACCGGAACGGTACCGGTTCGCAGGGTTTCAATCCCTGCCAGCAGCAAACGAATCAAGTGCATGGCGTGCTTCCACTTGATATCGCCGTGATTTCGCAGGCGGGCGTCAAGTTTCTTAAATTGGCTCAATACATATCCGTTGTAAGTTTGATAAACCAAACGCGAAAGAAACCCATCGCGCATTTCGAGCAATTCCTGGGCGAGTGGCGTGGCGTGTTCGACCAATGGCGTGTACAGACATTCGAGCACGTTCGGATTCGCTTTAAGTGCCAGCGTGATGAATTTTTGCAACTCCCAGTAGCATTCTTCGGTCTCGGGGCTATCGAGTTGTTCCGGAACACCATATAGCGACCAATGCATATTGGCCGGCGGCAGGTAAATACCGCGACGATCTACGTCGGATGCATCGTGATCGAGACCATACGCACGCGAACCGACGACGCAGCGATAAATAACGCTGTTCATTAGGTCGAATTCATCGAGTGCGTGTTCCGCCGGCCAGATTCCCTCGCGCTGCACTTCTTTTAGGACCGCGAATTGGGTGCGTCGCAGCGTTGCTTCGGTACCGTCAGTAAAACGAATTCGGTAGTTGTGTGTGTAGTCGGCGGGGGAGGTTATAATTTCGGCGACAGCACCCGCGTTGTGGTCAATTTGAAGGTGACCATTCTCACTGACGGCATGAACATCGGTTCGCGTCACGACCTGCGTGCCGGGCGGGAATATCCGATTGGGGTTGTAGGCGATCTTACGCGGCATAATGAGTGTTGTTCTTCAAACCGGATTTCAATACTGGCCCGATTAGTTTCGTCGGTTCAAATGCTTTAGACAAATTATAATCGAACGATGACGGCAACCAAGGATAATGATAATCAAAGACAGATGGTTTCCCGGTCGGCAAATTGTTCGAGAAGAGGTTGCAAGATTTAGAGACCTTCAAAGGCAGGCTTAGAGAATGTTGATACGACACTCTGGTGTTTTAATGAGGTTGGAGAGGTACTTATTCTGGATTCTTGTGTTCGTTGTTGCGATATGGTTGGCGAGTGCGTTTTTCTGGTGGCATGTTTCAGTTGCTCTTGGAACGCGCGCGGGATCCATAGGTGGAGGCGGCGGAGTCGTGACGCTAATGTATCTGCCGGAGAGTACTTTCTTCAAAAACGGTTGGGATGCCGGAGTTCGCGATTATCTGCCGGGACTTCATTGGACGCTCATTCGCGATTCCTTCGGATTAGTCGGTCCAAGAATTAACTCGATGACTTTCTCTGGGAAACTGGTGTCCATATCGTTAGAGCTACCATTCTGGCTACCGACGCTGATCCTTGCTGGGTTCTATTTTCTCTTGCGTTGGCATCGCAACAAACGTATCGATGATACACCTCGATGTGCGCAATGCCAGTACGATCTAAGTGGAAATGAATCCGGCGTATGCCCGGAATGCGGGTTGGCTTGCCTGACTTATGAAATCGACAATGTGGAGCGTGTGGTGCAGGAAAGGGAATCTGCGTAACCCCAATACGCAACGGCCGCTTCGACCGAGGCGAGCACGTTGGCAATTCGATCTATATCCGATGCCTTAAGGTTGCTAATTTTCCGCTCGTTTAGGTTGTCGATGTGGCGAGCAGTTTCCACAAGACCGTCGAGCCGGAAAGCGGTGGGCAAATGACGAATAGAAACGTGTTTTGATCCTGCATGCGTAACACCGTGAGGTTGGTTCGGCCAATTTTGCGCGTATTGCGTGGCGGCGTGATAACTAATCGGATGCTCAGAATATCGGCGGTATTCGCGGTGTTTCGTTATGGCTGGCGCGCGGGCAGATTGCGCATAATCGGAGTCTGTCGCTCACTGTCTCGAAGATGCGGTTAGTCGCGCGTCGCCGACCGTGATGTTCAAGCATTTATCTTCTATCGAGGGCTGATCGGTCGTTGCGGAATATTCAGCAGTGCCGGTGCGTATGGATTCCCGCCATGAGATATGCCAAGTCGCTTGGTTTCCAAACCGATTAAACCGATGTGAACCCCGTCTTTCTTTTCTGGAAAAAGGGCTGCGTATGAGCAAGCACGTCCATGTAACCGGCCGTGAACGTAAGTTCGATCGCGACGAGATCATTGTCAGCAAGACCGACCTGAAGGGCATCATCACGTATGCCAACGAGGTGTTCCTGCGCGTTGCGGGTTACACCGAGGACGAGGTTCTCGGTAAGCCGCATAACATCATCCGTCATCCCGATATGCCGCGTTGCGTGTTTCGCTTTCTGTGGGACACGATTCAGTCGGGCAATGAAGTGTTTGCCTATGTCGTGAACCGAGCCAAGTGCGGCGATCACTATTGGGTGTTTGCACACGTCACGCCCACGTTTGATGAGGCGAACAACATCATCGGCTATCACTCGAATCGACGCGTGCCCGATCGAGATGTGTTGAACAAAATTAAGCCGCTGTATCGCACGCTGCTCGATGAAGAAAAGAAATACGGCAACCCCAAAGATCAATGGCAGGCTTCAATGAAGGTTTTGGTGAGCTTTCTCGAAGAGCAGGGGATGACGTATGAAGAGCTGATCTTCTCGCTGCACAACGCGGCGGAGAAGCGCGAGTTGGTGGGGTGTTAGGAAAAGCGACGTGCAAAATGCAATGATCGACGCTGTTCGACGCAATGCGTATGAGAGAAGCGATTAACTAGGGCTGACATCATGTTGACGATTGAAAAAGATAATGCGGAAGCGATCACTACTGAGGCCGACCATGCAGCCGAGCTTGCAGAGGCGGGGGCGTGGATTCAAGAAGCCGCCAACGTCTGTCGCGCCGCAGCGCGGGGCGATTTGGAACGACGCTTGCTCAATGTGAACGTGGACGGCGATCTTGGCGACTTGTTGCACGCGATCAATCACTTGCTCGACATGACCGATGCTTTTGTGCGCGAGGCGACGGCGTCGTTGGAATATGCCAGCGAAGGCAAATTCTTCCGCCGGGTATTGCCCGAGGGGATGTTGGGCTCATTTCGTCGCGCCGCCGGCAGCATCAACTCGGCAACACGTGCGATGGACGAGAAGACGCAGGAACTCAAGGCAGCCGAAGCGCGCCGGGCAGCGCTCGAAGGCGAATTCAAATCCGCCCTCGAAATTGTGGACGGTTTACAACGGACCTCCGGCGAAATCGGCGAAGTGATGAGCGTGATCAAGCAAATCGCCAGCCAGACCAATCTGTTGGCGCTTAACGCGAGCATCGAAGCGGCACGTGCGGGCGAAGCCGGTTTGGGCTTCGCCGTCGTGGCGGATGAAGTGAAGAAGCTCGCCGACCAAACGGCCGGCGCCACGGGCGACATCCGTCAACAAGTCGACGCCAGCCAAACGGCGACGAAAGATGTCGTTGCGGCGATCGAGAAGATTTGGCAGACGGTACGGGCGTAGACGTTCGGCTCTATTGAGCAACCATATTTACTTGACAATCCAATTCTTGCGGCCCAAAGATTGATAGTGGAGTGTAATCAGGGCCGCTTACATGAATTCCGAAGTTCCAATCCCATCCAAGGCGTATCGCTGGTACGTTAAGACCTTAATCGGTTGTTCGATTCTCACGGGTTTGTCATTCTGCGTGCATTGCGCCGGGAAGATCACACCGACAACATGGCTCATCTTCGGTAACGGTCGCATCGGCGTTGGCACTGATTGGGCGTGGATTCGGCGGCGCTTTCATCCGACCAGCGGCGTGCCATCGGGCGAGTGGACCGTTCGGTGGGCGAAGCCATGGGAAGATGTCGGGCTCGGTCAATACTGGGAATTTTCGCTCTTCGCGTT
>JAUIHO010000215.1 GCA_030432035.1 Phycisphaerae bacterium | reverse complement strand
CGTAGCCGCATTCGAGGCAGCGACGCCGGTCATCCTCGGCCACCTGTCCGGTCGCCGGTCGATGCTGTTCCGCCATGTCGGTCGCTGCCATCAGGTGCCCTTTATTAGAGCGCCATGGTTGGTGGTTAGTCGCCGCCGATAAACTCGTCGATGTAGTTGAAGCCGTCGTCGATAGCTTGCTGTGTTGATCCAAGGATGCCAGTTCCAGTCGCGCCCTGAACACCGCGCCGGGCTTCTTCCACCGCGAAGCGTGGGCCGAGTACGTTTTCGGTAAACGAGAATGGCGACCGTGCAGACGTGTTAATGCTGTCCAGTTCGAGTAGCGTCGGAACGCGGCCTTGATCGATGTTGAATCGCTGGTCTCCGATTTGCGATAACGGCGTCAGTAGGCCGCGCCGCGCGTCGCGCGCACCGCCAAGGGTTTCGGCGAATGCGCTGGATCGACGATTGCCCGCCGATCGCCGGGCGTTGACGGCAGCACTTGCCCCGCCGCCGCTGGACCGTAAACCACTGCCTGCCGTGGCCGCGCCGATGCTGCGGAGTTCTTCGTCAAGGTCGGCAGCGATGGCGTTTTCTGCTTCGCCGAGAATCCGACCGAATTCGTAGTCGCTGCGGACCGCGCTGGGGTTTTCGATGATGGCCCCGAGTTCGCCGAACCGCTGGCGTAGCGGTGCTTCAAGGGCGTCAAGCCGCTCGATGGCGGCGGCGCGAGCCTCTTCGTCGATGGCGTCTGCTTCGGCGGTGGTGGATTCAGTTCGTGCCTGCTCGATGCGGTCGTCGACATAATCGCGAACAACGCTGACATCGACGCTTTCGTCTGCAATAAGGGGCGCAAACTCGCGATCAATTTCATCCTGTTCGACGCCAGCATCACGCAACGCGCGGTAAAGCCTGTCCGCTTCTTCGCCGGTGATGCGCTCGGTTTGATAGGTCTGACCCGTAAGCTGATCCCAAATATCACCGAATATCGGAATACGAATGTCTGTTAATTGAAATCCGTCATCAGCCATGATTACTCTCCGCTTTCTGTTCCAGCCGGTTTAGGCGATCAAGGATCGGCTTAACAAGTCGTTCATAGTCGTTGTCGTCGAAGCGTCCATCTCTTGCTTTGATTTTTAATTCCATCTCGCTGCGAAGCTGATCGATTTCTTTTTGCTGCTCTTGGCGATAGACGGTGAGTTCCTTTTGGAACCCGTTCATTTTCTCGTTGGTGCGAGTGTGCATGCTGATTGCTTTTGGGTGTCCATCAAGCAGGCAGTGTTCTTCAAACCGTTCTTCAAGGTCGTCGATAAGGCTTTTCTTATGCTCGAACCTCGCGTCCACCTTGCTCATGCGCTCTTGCATGTACAGTTCTTCGTAATGCTTGGCGTCAGACTGCCCCATCTGGA
The DNA here is from genome assembly GCA_030432035.1 of Phycisphaerae bacterium. Classification (GTDB taxonomy): domain Bacteria; phylum Planctomycetota; class Phycisphaerae; order UBA1845; family UTPLA1; genus ECT2AJA-110-A. Next base: position 7,155 of record JAUIHO010000215.1, on the reverse strand, counting down.
ATACCGCCCATAGTGCGGCCCCCAGAATGGCAATAATGCCAACGGACGAATAAACGGTTGTTAAATCAAATGATTTGCGACGATATTCGCTTTGCGCTTGCGTCGCGCGAAGTTCAGTAAGAACTTGCTTGATGCCGACCTTTAAGTCACCTACGTCGTTGGAAAGAACGTCAACCTTCTTTTCCAATCGCTCGTCACTGACGCGCAATGTCTCGATAGCGGCTGCGTGTTGGGCTGTTATATCAGTCCAGTTCGTTGATTTTGTTGAATTCGAAGCAGCCACGCAAAACCCTCCTACGCCCCCAGCGGCACACGCCGCAATGTTTCGTTACGAAGACCACCACGCGACACGCGGAAGTCGAGCGAGCGCCGCAATGACGATGTGCTTGGGTCCACAGCCGCCGCATCAAACTTCGCGTTAAAGTCATCCTTAACCGCCAAGCCTTCAGCGTAGTAATCAACCACCGTGCAGTAGTGCGGCATGATGCGTTCGACGTTCAGATTATTGCCGTGGCGAATTGTGACGGTCGTTTCGGTGAAGTCCGCTGCACCGTTGAGCGTGATACCGGAACCGATGACGCCCTTGCCTTCCGCAGCGTGATAGCCAACCGCCTTGCCGCCTGCTGTGAAGCCGATACCGACCGGAATCGCCACGCCATACTGCACGTTGAACCGTCCAAGCCGTTCGCTCGTTACTTCACTTCCGCTGTCGTCATACTCAACAACATAGAATGACAACGCCTCAATCCAGCAATGGTCGCCTGCAGTCGGTGCCACATAGCTACCAGCCGTTACGTCGATAGATGTTCCGGATGTGTAGGTATCGATGTAATTGGTTTCACCTGCCGCCGCGCTACTTGTCGTCGTCCAAACGATATTGCCTTCCATGTCAGCGGTGGCCACGCTGTCATCGAGCGTGAGCGTGCCGGACGATTCGGAGTCGATGGTTGTGTAGGCAACCGGCAACGCTTCCAATGCGACCTTTCGACCGTTCGCCAATTCAAACTCGGCAATCGTGTGTCGATCGTTGTTCTGGTGGCCGCGATATTCCCATGCGCTATTGAGCGGTTCGACGTGGAATAGATAACTCCATTCCGCGTCCGTCGTGATGTCGTACTCGTAATAGGTTGCCTGTTGGGCTGCGTAATTGTCCGCCCCCGCCTTAGCATCTTCGGCTTCCACATGCACATCGATAATGGGTGCACGGCCAAGCATGATGTTGGCGATTTGCAGTTCACCGGCTAGTGCCGTGTTTCGTATCTCGCCGTAACCGTCGCTGTTGCTAACGTTCGCCGCAACAAACAGGTTGATAATCCAAGTGTTGAGTGAATCCCACAGCAATGACGCATTGCGCAATCGCTTCCACACCAATGCCGCGTCAATCGAAGACAGAGACGAGGATGTGATGACCGAGTTGATACCAAACCCAAGCGTGCAGTCGAGTGGAATATCAGCCGCGACATACGCCGAGAATCCAAGGCCCGGCTTCGTGATGTTTGGGATTACTTCGAGATTCGACCGCGCCATAATGACGGTTGCGGTCGCGTCTTGCGTGCCGGATGGGATAGTGCCCTTCAAAGCAAGTGCGTTACCGTCCGGGTCGTTGACGTTCGTGAGACTGGTGTAATCGCCCGTTGCGGACCAATTCGCAATACCCGGCCCACCGCTCGCGCCATCCATTGAGCCTTCCCACAAATTGACGCGGGCGGGCAATACCGCAAACCCCTTGGCCGTTCGCAGTTTCGGTTTCGTCAACTTGAAGTGTTGAAAGCCGCTGGTGCTGACTTCTAAGGATATTTCGCCGTTGTTTAAGCCAGCGTTATTGTCCATCTGAACAATGTTGGCCGCGCCTGTTTCGTTCCGGCTAATCCAATATGGAACCTGCACCAACCCCGTGAAGTCTTTAATGGCCATCAATGGGACGGACGACACGCCGCGACTGTCGGAATCTTCGGGGTGCGGAGTGAAATACCCGTACTGACCGTCAACGAACGTATGGAAGCTGTGACGGGCTTGGTCAACTGCCCGCAACTGGTTTTCAAGCGGTACAAAACTTCCGTCGTATTCGTGGTAGCCGTTGCCCTCGTTACGGTCACATCCGCCGAGAATTTTACCTTTGAACACGGACGGCCCGAACGGCTGCGATGCTCGTAACTGCCAAGACTGAAGAACATCGGTTGCTGGCGCAGACGGGTCAGGTCCGCACACAATCGCGCCGGTCTGTGCGTACCCGTCGCCGTAGGGGCATAACCATTTGTTTTCGGCGGCGATCCACACAGGGCCATGAAAGTGTTTGGGCCGCAGCTTCTTGTTGCCGGGAGTGAAGCCAGAATACGCGGCCTCCCAATCGCTATCCCATGCCGAGTCGTCGGCGTCGAACACTTCCGTCCAATTAACACCGCTATCGTCAGTGGTCCAAATCTTTCGAACATGGTCTGTGGCCGGGCTAGAGTAAGCCGCAAAGCACGCAATGCCGCCCGGACCCGTTCCGACAGAAGTAAGGCTGACTGCCTCATTAACATCAACCGTACCACTGCCGGTCGCAGGGTTGGTGATAGTACCGCCCGTTACAAGCGTCACGTCCGACGTTGCCGCAGTCGGGGCTGTGCCTGCAATGATGTCTGAGACCGACGTAACGTAGAAACCACTCGAATATCCGATGACGTTCTCACTGTCTGGAAACGTCCAGAGTCCCGACCATTGCGTTGTGTCGTCGGTGCGGTCCCAAGACGACGCGCCTTGCGCTTGCGTGTACGCACGGCCCGAACTGCTTCCCACGCCAATCTGCACGCCTGCCGCACTTTTTGCCCACGGTCTTACATGCTCGCCGCCAACACCTTCCGCCGACTGGATGCCATCACTGTCGGGCTGAACACCACGAATCAAAACGTCTTTGGTATCACGCCAACCGTTGGCAACAGTCGTACCTGCCGCTGTCGGTCCGTCGTAAACGGTACGCTTCTTAGCGGTTCGCAAGGCGCGTATGCTGCTCGGTTTTGTGTTGCCAAGGAATGCGCCGGAAAAGTCGGATGCGGTTAGGGTTTCTTTGGTGGGCTGCTTTAGGCTGACGCCTTCATCGTCGTAGTGAAAACCGAATGTGCTGTACGGCGTCAATGACCAATTGCTACCCTCAACACCCTGCGTGACGGTCGAGCCTGAAACCGTGCTGTATATCTCACTGTCTAGATTCTCTAACAATGGCCAGTATGCGATGATGTCCTCGTCGCTGAACACTTCACGCGGCGTAAGTCGCGACGTGCCATCACCCGTGCAACGCTTCACCGCTGCATTGGTATTCGCCTGCCATTCGGCTAACGTCAGCGCCACAATAGCGACGTGTTCGACCGCCATCGAAAAGAAGCAGTTTGATTCAACGACTGCATCCGCAATGTCTTGCGATGCTGCCGTACCAATGCTGAAGATGTCGGCCCCGTCGTTGGTGAAACTCCCCGCACTGCTCGGCCACGCCCACGCCACCGAGTCTGTTGATAGCGCCCCTAGCGTTGTGCTGGTGGTAGCTGATGTCGTGTTTGCAGATAAGGCGAACTGGTTGCTGCTGTTGATGAGCCAGCATAACCCCGTCACGCTTCCCGCCGAAATCGTACCACCCGCATTGCCCGCCTCGCTGAACAGGCACCGCGTCTCGTATCCAGTTGTGCCGTTGAGGTACACGCACGCGGCGGGACTTCCGCTCGTCGCGGATGAACCCGGCATGTTGTCAGGCGATAGGAATTTGGTACTTGAATCACCGAAGCTGAATACTGCGGATGAACCGTCAGCGCCACCACCACCAGATGCAATACGGGTTACTGTAGTTCCATCCACACGGATATGACCGACCACGCCAATGACCTTGCCCGCGTCCAATGCAGCGGCAATGGCATCACGCAAGTCGTCACTGGTGAACGATAGGGCTTGCTGTTTGGTTTTGCTGAGACGGACGGCCATTTACTTAACGCTCCGATTCGCTCTTCTCGATGATCGCGCGATCGTTTTCGATACGCGCCGTGTACGTCGCCCCGCTATTGCCCAAGAACAGGCCACGGCGAACCAATTGCGGTCGATCCGCCCAAAAGCCCGTCCGCTCCCATTCGTCGAGTAAGGCGTTCTGAAACGCCGCCATCTCGTCGTCGTACCAGAACCACGAATCAAGACCCATGCCGAGCATCGCGCATTCACGGTAAACGGCGAGCACGTCGTCACGGCTGCCGACGTTGGCGTATCCGGCGAATAGCGGTCGATTGCGAAGCAGGTATCGGCCCAGTTCGGGCATGCTGTTGGGGTTGACTAAGGATCGGTGCCCGACCATCGACGCCAATGGCAAGTCCATCGACGCGCCTTCGATCAGGGTCGGTATGTCGTCGGCCCGCATAAGAATTTGCACAGGCTCAACGGTTCGTTTTGCACCGACAATATCCCAGTAGATGACAGAAGCGTGCCCCTCTGCACGCATACGCGACACCATGTCATCGTAGAACGCCAGCGATTCACCATCGCCGGTGCGAGCGTAGTACCCAACATCACCATGTAATGGGACAAGGCCAGCAGGGTTTTCGTAGCGTTCGTGGAAGCCAAGACGGCGTTCGCAACAGTTTCCGCCGTGACCACTCATCTGCCCCCAATACAGAATTAAGCCTAGCTTGCGGTCGAGGTCACGCTGGTAGTAATTGGGCAAGAACCCACCAGCGTCGATTGTCTCATCGGTGGCGTTTTCCAATTGGGCATTGAGATAGCCCGGTCGCCAGAACATGCGATACAGGTCGCCGCGTTCGGTGTCGATTCCGTACAGTTCGCGGGCTTTATCAACTGCCGCGTACCACGAATTGAAGCGGCCTTCGTAGTAGGCGATTGTGATCGATTCACCGGGTGCAATCTTCGGGTGCGAGAACAGCACGCGACCGAGCGACACGTTTACTTGTACGTCGTCAATGGGTTTGAGTAGGGCGATCAGCGTAGCCGCGTCACCATCCATACGGATGACAAACGGGGCAATCAGGTGTTCACCGACACCGGCTCTTGCGCCGGGGTAATGGAACGAATTCGGCGACCATTCCCGCGAGAAGTCGGTATCGTCGATCCGCACCCCCATATAAGACGGGACCAGCCAACTATCGCCCAGCATCTTTTGCAGTTGCGCCGGGTAGCTGATGGCCATCGCCTTATCGTCGGCGGTGAACGTCTCGGACTTGATGTCGCCTCTGCCCCATTGCTGCGACACACGCACGCCCGCCGCGTCGTATTTCGATACAAGCGGCTCGTGGGCGAATACTGCGGCCAGTAGAATGGCTAACAGAGCGTGCACAAGGGTTCCTTACTTCTGCCAAGGTGTTGCAGCGACGACCACACGCGAACCATCCATCGCGTACGGCTCAATCCACAATTTCTTGTTTTTCAAGTTGTCGAGACGGAATTCGGATTCTGGAGAATTGCCCGCAGTTGTGCGGGCCACGCTTAGGGTGCCATCCGCACCACTGGTCGCCGATGGCGCAATGGTGAGCAATGGGTGTTCTTGCCCCCCAAGATCGCCCGTAAACGTCACAGCCGGTGAAGCATTAGACGTCACGCTAATGGCGCTGGCTGGGATGATGGCGAGGGCTTCGAGCGCGCTGTCGATATTACTGGCAAGTGTTGCCGCCGTGCCGCTCCATGCAATGTCGGCGGTGGTTTCCGAAACACCGTTGACGGTAGCGGTTAGCGTGAAATTGCCGGTCGTAGTTCCCGAAAAGGTCAACGTCTGCACTTCATTGGCTGCTGCGTCCGTCGCGCTGCGCAGGGTGCCGATCACATCCGTGCTGTATTGGCTAGTGAACGAAATGCTCGACGCCTTATAGAACCGCGCGGAACTATTGTCGTATGATTGGCCAAAACCGGGTCGAGCGTCTTTGTCGATCACGCGGCCTGTAAATGGACATCGACCATACACGATGCCGCCCGCGTACGTGATCGTCATGTCGGCAATCTTGAAACCTTCCGGTTGAGACTTGACCTCATTGCCGCTTTGACTGTTACGCGAAACGATGTTTTCAACCGGCCACATATACACCCGAAATGAAGCCGTACCGCCGCTGGCGGAATGCACCATTGCTGACCGGAATTTCGATGTTGCAAAATTCAGCGTATCAAGGGCATGGTTGCGAAAATCAATCGTGTCCGGAACAGCGTTGAGCGGAGCGGGCATATTGTCGGACGCCGCTACCTCGTCGCGAATCACGTCATACGGAATGCCCGCACCGTCCGAAGACTCAACGGGGTACAATGGGTGTTGGCTACTCGTGAGCATGGCGTCCGTTCCTTATTTCTGGCTGATGTCGGTCATGGTGCCGACGTTGGTTTGGCCGTTGTTATTGGGAAAAGTCGCCGAATCCGGCGAGATTGTTGGGGTAATTAGCGGCGACGGCTGTCCGTTGATTTGCTTCATCTTCTCGGCCTTGCTGGCCGACACGACTTGGCCATCGACCGTCTTTTCGGCGGACGCAAGGCGAGCGGCAATCTCAGTTACAACCATGACAGCCGCGCCGATTATTTCTACCGTGCCCGGTTCCCACGACTGCACAGCGTCACTGGTGTTGCTGAAGTACGACCACCCGTGCACCGCCGCGTACAGCAGTGTTCCAAGGATCGTTACCACGCCAGCCGGAAGTTTATGGAGCCTTGAACCAATCAGGTCGATCAGGCCCCGATCGATCGCGACTTGAATCCCCGCCGAGACCAGCTTCGGTATCGCCGTTGACTTCTTGATTACCTTGGTCATCGCGTTTCTCCGCGCCGAAGTTCTCGGCGATATGGAAGTGAAGCTGACACCCACTGCCCAATAAAAGCATGGCAGCACACAAGAGGTACGCGGCGGCGCTCCCCAGCCGCGCCCCCTTGGTGCCACCAACAGTTCTTCCGACGCGCATGAAGGAAGATTCGTTAAGCATCGGGAATGTCCGCCTGTCCCGATTCAACAATGAATTCGAGTGTGCCGTACGGATTTCCGGAATCGGGGATGAAGAACGTCACCCGCAAACCTTTGCCCATTACAGACAGGCCGGTGATGACGTCGGTGACGCCGTTCACGAGATTGGCGACCTGCGCCTTGATTTCGTCGGCGTTAGGTACGCCGTTGCCGCTGACAGCCGTATCGAACAAGGCTGCGCCGCCAACGGCGTCGGT
>JAUIHO010000214.1 GCA_030432035.1 Phycisphaerae bacterium | reverse complement strand
AAGAACGCCGAAGGTGTGGACTCGGTCGCGACAGCAAAGCGCGACATGTCGCGCCGCGCAGCGCAGTGGCTACAACACGCAGGCGTCTCGGTGAGTTGCGATGCCGATGGTTACCCGCCCGTCGCTTGCGAGATTAGCCCAATGGTCGCACTAGATGCTGACGAGTTAAAAGAAAAGCAACTTCCGCAAGCGGTTGGTAACGAGCCTGTTTATCTGGGTGAATAGCGAACTGCATTCTTAGTAAGCGGCATCGAGGCGTATTCTCTCCCAAGACGCAATGCGAGATCGACGGTATCTCTTTTGCAGGGTGTGGTCGTACCCGACCCACCGAGACACACGCGACATTAAAAAACGGACTGAATTCAACCGTCGAAGAACGCCACCCCATAACGAGAAGGAAGCGAACTCGGTTCACCTTACACAAGCGCGCTCTTTGCCGCGTTCTCCAGATGCCTATCCAACATCTCATTATGTCGCTCCGCCACCGCCATTTGCGCGGCGATATCGTCTGCCGCGAGGCGTGTATCATTCGGCCGCGCAGCAGCCAGGTTCTTCCAGAACACCCGCCGCGCCTGCGCCGCAAGCGTGAGCGCTTCGATCTCTACCAATCGACTTAAATCGGAATATTGCAAAATCTCATTGTTGGGTTTCAACCGCCCCACCTTCTCGGCCAACCAAGCCGCGCCTTGCTTTAATCGGCTTTCGGAACCGCCGACGCGTTGCAATACATCCCGAAGAATCGTCAATTCGCGTTCGAGATCGGCATGCAGTTGCTTCAAGTCCGCAGCAAGCTCGCCCATGTGGTTGCTTCCCAAACACCGCTGCGCCAGTTCGCACTCACCGACCACCAAAGCCAGATGATCGTCGATATACGTTTTTAAATGCACATCGCTCATGATAGGGTTCCTTATACGTGATCTGTTGCGCGCGTGACGATCGCTTTACGCGTCTAAAGCGGTTGGTTCATCATAGTAATGAAAATATCTCGATTCAGTCGCGCACCCCGTATAGCCCCCAGCACACTGAAACTGCGCATAAAAAAACGCTCGCCGATGGCGAGCGCTTGATGAATCCAAGAATAAAACACGTTCAGCCTTACGGTCGCTGGCCGATCGACACGTTGTTGTATTCGAGCAGCGTACCCTTGGCCCGCTCGACGTTCACGATGCCCGTGTTGTATTCGATAGCAGAGCTAAGTAGCGCGCGCCGCGACTCGGCCAGACGGTTCTGCGCCGCAAACACGGCATCGAGTTCGGCCGGGCTCTTGCGCTCTTGTCGTTCTTGCAGCGACCGCAAGTTCTCGGCGGCGGCCGTTAAGCCCAAATGACTGGGAACGAGCTGCTCGAAGTTGCGATCCAAGTTACGGCACGCTACGCGACAGTCCGTGATCACGTTGTCCAACGCCAACTTATAGTTGAGCACGGCCTGCGATTGTTGAAACGCCGCGATGCGAATGCCCGCCCGCTCGGCACGCTCACCAAAGTTCCAAGCGAATTCGAGACCGACGAATTGGTCAATGAAGTTGTGCGTCGTTTGCTGATCGAAGCCTTCATCAAACGTGCCGCCCAACCCCGTTGCCGTGGCGCGATAAATCAAATCGAGCGTCGGCAATGCCTGATTCTTCGCAATGCCCACGTTCAGTCGCGCGATATCGACAGCATGCCGCGCTTGGATCACTTCCGGGCGACGTTCCAATGCCGACTCGACCATCGCGCGACGGTCGTAGTCGATTTCCTGAATGATCGGCTCATCAATAGGGATGATTTCAAAGTCGGACGACAACGGCAATTCCGGATCGTTCAACAAGTTGAGCAGTTGATCTTCGGCGTTGTAAACGTTGTTCTTCACGTCGATGTAGATGAACTCTTGCTGACGCAAGTTGGCTTCCGACTGCTTGGTTAGCGTGCGATACGCGTCGAAGTCGCCGCGGGCACTCACCTGTTCATACGTCAGCCGCGCTTGCGCCAAAATCTCCGCCGAAATCACGACGTTGCGACGGGCCAACACCAAGCTCCAGTAAGCGTTCTCCACATCCGAAAGCACCTGCGTAATCGTCGCACGGAATGCTTCGCGATCGATGAGTTGCTGATTCTTGCTGATGTTGATCTGCGCACGGTTGAAATCAATACCGAAGTTTCGCAAGACCGGCTGACGCAGTTCGGCAACGAAGTTTGTCGTGTATGCCGGGTTTAATACCTGAAACTGGAAACCCGGGTTATCAACGCGCACCAAGTTCTCACTCAGCGTGATGCTCGCACCCGTCGCGAGCAGCTTTCGGATACCGCCGGTCACCCGCGTTGTATCCGTTTGCGTTGCGGCCAACTGCGACGGCGTGGGTTGGTCGGAGTTGTTGCGGCTTACGTTCGCAAAAAATGCCGTGTCGAAAACGGCCGATGCCTGCACGACTTGGGCGGCGCTGATTGCGGGGCCGAAACCGTCAGCCCGAATTTGGTAGTTGTTCGCAAGCGCCCGCCGCAGTGCTTCATCCAGCGTGAGGCTGATCTTTTGTGGGCGCTCGATTTCTTGGATCGAACGCTTGGTGTGTTTGTAAATCTCGATGTACTCACGCTCGATCAAGTCCTGGCCGAAGCGCGTGATCTCCAACCGCTTGTCGAGCACTTGCGACGCCTTGATCGGGTCCGGCAGGTGCAACCAGATCGTCGCATCGATCGACGCACCATCCACCCGATTGCCTTCGACCAAATCACCCGGAGCCGGGCGGTCAAAGTTCTTCAGCGTGGGCATCGTCTGCGGCAGGCCGGTGCGCGGTGCGACTTGGTTGGCCGTCGACGGGACTATTTCGGTGACTTTCATCACCCGCTGATCCTGCCCCCATGCAGACGGGGCGAGCATGAAGCTCACCAACAAAACGGACAGCAATCGGTGCGGCCAACCATGGGCAGAAGCCTGCATAAGCGTGCATCCTCTCTGTCGATCATCGACGCGGGATGATGGAGTGAAAATGTCGTTTGGCGATATCGCGCGGGGCGACGTTGGGAATTATGGCGTCAATTGCCACGCGAGCCCCGCATTCTAGATCGCTCCTAAGGGCTGTCAATTTCTCACAAAACCGCGCATAAGTCACGCTGGCTACAAAATTTGACAGTGCCGACGCACACAACGGGATCGTAACGAAAACCGACGCATCAAGCGTGGTAATGGGGGGCGGTTTTCGAATAGGTCTCGAATGACAATTGAGCCAAGAATCGTTGTGGCTGCCTCACGGCGTGACGATTGTGGGCGAGATTAGCGTGACCGACTTATAAACTTGTTAACGAGAAGCCTGGCGGTGGCATCTGCTCTCCCTCCTTTTAACGGAGAGGGTTCTGGTGACAGCACATCAAATAGTTATGTCATGAATAGCAACCTGCACTTCGCCGTAAATGACGTCGAATGATCTGAAATGTAGTGAAGCGGGCCGTAAGCCGAATTTTGTCCCACCCGTTGCTGGGAGGTGGCGACCATTTCTCTAGGCCGGCGATTGCTCACCGGCTCGTGCACCCTACCCGCGACGTGGAGCGCGACGGGCAGCCGCGCGGGTCGGCAACGTTCGCGCGAACGCCGCTGCCAACCACTCGTCGCTTACATGGGCTTGCTGGCGGTGGGGTTTACCCTGCCACGACCGTCACCGGCCGCGCGGTGCGCTCTTACCGCACCATTTCACCCTTACCAACGGCGCATCTTTATTTCTCCCCCCACTCCGAAGCACTCAACATCGGAGCCGCCGCGTCTTCGCGGCGACGGCAGGCGCGAAACGTCGTTTAGATAACGTCGCTCACGCTTAGTGCAATAAGGGCGAAATAAAGACACGCCGTTGGCGGTATCTTTTCTGTGGCACTTTCCCTGGGATCGCTCCCGGTGGCCGTTAGCCACCACCGTGCCCTGGCCAGTTCGGACTTTCCTCATGAACGATCGTGTCGCTCACGCGGTCGCCTGGCCCGCTTCACTACGATGTATTCTATCGACAATCGCCATTTTGAACCCGTGGGCGCAACCCATTTGTAACGCGGTTCTCCAAATAGACCGAAAACCGACCAAAAGCTGGCCTAAAACCGCGATAATAAAGTCGCCAGTGCGGTAGGCTGCTTTATGAGGGCGTGGGCGCACGATAAGATACAGCGTTCTTAACGATTCAAATTCATGAGCAGCGTTGCGACCGACGCTGCAAATTCCGTCGATCTGTCCCGGCGAGGGAGACCCTTACATGAGCCAGCCTGCCGCCGCGAGCAATAACTCAGCCACCATGCTCGATTACGCCAATGCCGAATCGGCGGGCGACCGTCAGCCTTTGGCAACGTGGCGCTATGCGTTGGTTGCGCTGCTCATCGCCGTCGCCGTTGGTGCCACGATTACTTTGGTGGTATCCCACTTCGGTGTGATAGACGCCCCAGGCTGCGGCAAAGGTGGTGGTTGCGAAGCCGCCGCCAATAGCGAATGGGGCAAGATTCCTGTCGCCGGGCTCGAGATTCCCGTTTCGTTTGTCGGGTGTGCTTATTTCTCGGCACTATTTGTCGCTTGGTGTTTCTGCCGTGCCGGCGTGCCCAATCTGTTGTTGTGGTTCATGCGGCTGGGGGTACTCGTTTCCGCCGGCTTTATCACGTTGATTTTCACGAAGGATTTGATTTGCATGTACTGTCTTGCCGCTCACATTTCAAACATTGCTTGCTGGCTACTCGTTGAAACCGGTCGACCGCAGCGCTCGCCATCTTGGCGGCCCGTCGGCTCATTGGTCGCGATCTTTGTCATCGCCATGTCGGGCCTGATGTTCGCCGACTCGCGCGCCGAGGCCGCCTTCCTCGCCGACCAAGACGAAAAGCTCGAGCAATCGCAACAAGAGATCATCAAAAAGAACGAAGAGAAGGCGAAGTTACTTGCCGAGCGCGAAGCCAAGAAAGCCTCCGCCAAAAAGGACGACCCCAACGGCAAACCTTGGGATGGCGGCTTCACCGGTCGCTATCTGCTCGGCCCAGACAAAGCCAAGGTGCGCATCGTGATGATCACGGACTATCAATGTCCGGACTGTCATCGCATCGAAGGCGAAGTGATGGAGTTCGTGAAAGCGAACAAGCAAGTATCGCTTTCCATCAAACACTTCCCCATGTGTGCCGACTGCAATCCGAATTTCAAAGAGCGCAATATGCACCCGAATGCCTGTTGGGCGGCGCGCGCTGCCGAAGCGGCGGGATTGCTCGGCGGCAACGGCGACTTTTGGTCGATGCATGACTGGCTGTTTGAAATGAAGGGTGTCTTCGACGCCGATCAGTTGCGCGGCCAGATCAAGGCAATGGGATTTGAACCACAAGAATTCTTTAACGAGATGACATCGGATAAGACGCTCAACCTCGTGCAAGGCGATATCGAACAAGCCATCTGGCTCGGCCTGCACTTCACGCCGATGGTCTTTATCAACGGCGTCGAAGTTAAGGGCGTCTTCGGTCGCAACGCCGTCCCGCGCGCGGCGCAGGCGATTCTCGATTCCGATCCGCCGCGCATGACGGCCGAACTCGACGACCCGCCACCCGCTACGACCAAGTTGGTCGAAGACTGGGCGTCGCAATATTCGCGACGCCTACCACCCGACAACACCGATTGGCCGATGGGCAATGGCAGCAAGGTGCGCATCGATGTTTACGCCGACTATCAGGAACCCTATTCCGCCAAAGCCGACGCTGAGATTCGCGCTTGGATGAAGGGCCGCACCGACGCGACGTATATCTATCGTCACTTCCCGGTCGACGAAGCGTGCAACGACGTTACCACGCGCACGATCTTTCCGAAGTCGTGTATCGCTCACCGGGCCGCCGTCGCGGCGGGCTTGTTGGGCGGTAGTGAGGCATTCTGGAAAATGCACGCGGCGCTTTACGAGAATCAATCTGATGCCAGTATCGACCTCGTACGTCAGCAAGCTAAGAAGATCGGACTCGACGTTAACGCGTTTAACGCCAAGTACGCCTCTGATGAGGCCAAGGCCGTCATCATGGAAGACGCGCAAGGCTGTAAACGAACCAAAGAAGCGACGAATACCCTGCTCTATCGCGGCGGTATCCCGACGATTTACATCAACGGTAAAGTCGTTCCGCGCTGGCGGCTGGGCGACGGCGTGTACATCAAGGAAATCCTCGACCACGCTGCGGGTGAATAGTCGAGACTGTTAAGCAAGCAAAACACGCCGCGCGACTAGGATGTGTTGTCGCCAGGACGGTGTGTTGTGCGACGTTCCTTATGAAATCAAAGCCGCGGTCGCATTTGCGACCGCGGTTTTTTTGTGCGCCGTGACTGATCTCATATTAGTGGCACAACAAGAATAGTCGGGAAGTCTTGGGTGGATTGTAGGCCGGGGCACGTCGTAGGTCAGGTGATAACCTGACTCTGCTACCAGCGATTTAGGTTGTAGGCCAGCTGATAACCTGACTCTGCCACCAGCGATTCGCGACGTCACTAGACCCACCACTCTGACACATTACGTTCCTTATCCCGTTAGGGATCAACAGAAAATAGCCATGCGTATTAACGCGTGGGCGCAGTGAAAAAGAGAATTTCGTCCCGTAGGGACTGAAGAAATCGTCCTAATCATCACTATAACGAGAAGCAACCGCAGCATTAAGATTATCAAGTCTGCGGTAGGCTAGGAGATAACCTGACTCTGCCACCAGCGATCAAAACCGTCGCCGTAACAACCACAAATCATCTTATTACGTTTCAAGTAAACGAGAAAATTCCAGCGAGATCCTCGCGCCCGTTGTCAGGTTATCACCTGACCTACGCCTCGCGCTGCTTGCCATCTTCAAACCGCAAATGCCGTGCGTAAGCCGGCGGCACATTAACAAAAATCAACTGCCGATCGATCTCGTGTTTTCCAATTAACGCACCGACCATCGATGACACTTGTGTTACCCGGCGTCGCGTTTTGCCGTTGATCGACCAACGCAACAACCGTCGGGCGGCGGCGTATTCGAAATAGCTATAGGTGCCGCCGGGTTTTAGCAGTCGTTGAATGCACGCCAAAATATCCGTCACCAACGGCGGCTCGAACCCGTTTAACGGCAAGCCCGAAATGATGAAGTCGTATCGATCCTCCCCTTCGATTGCCTGCATCGGTTGGTTCAACAATCGCGCGCGACCTGCCCGCGCCGCATCGGCCAATGGACCGCTCTTAAAATACTTTTCGTGCAAGACTGCCGCGAAGTGGTCGTCGATCTCGCATACATCGATTTCATCTTGCGGACCGATGATGCGCGCCAACTCTGCGGTTACCGGCCCGGTACCTGCGCCGACTTCCAACACCCGCGCCGGTCCGTCGTGCTTTGCATACGGCGCGACCAACGCCCGCGCCAAACCGCGCGAACTCGGCAAGATCGACCCCACCTGCTGCGGTGCCGTAAGGAAGCGTTTTAAGAAAGTTGAAGAATGAGTAGCGATTGTTGTGTTCACTCCATCTGATCAGGTCCAAGCGAGCCGTGAACTGCTCTTCACCACTAAAGTTTTAGCTCATTTGCTACCTGAAAGCGAGATGCATAAAGATTTGCTGTCTTTCGCCGGTGTTTACGTTGAATTGGATGCCGCCCTCCGCCTGACCAAGTCCCTGTCGCTAACCAAAACTCGTAATGAAGTAACCACTCAGCAGTCCATGGAATAATCGTATTGGCGAGAAGCATGGAACTATTCCACTCGCCCTTTTGTGGATCGTAAAGACAGGGCTCCGTATTGCTATACATATGATCTGCCCTCTCTCCCTCTAAACGTTCTAGCTTAGGGGAAATAACAACAAGCCGCGGGCGGTCTTTGAGTTTGTATGTTAACTTCACATCATAGCACTCACTCAATGGCGATGGCGTGAGACGGCCATACCATATCAGCTTATTCTTTTTAATTTTTGTTGATCTCGAGCCAAACATCTTCTCCAGGTTCTGTGCTTGGATGGCGAGGCTAATCGACTTATTCTTCGGCAGGCGAGCCATAGAATGTGTGGTCCTTTAGAGGGACGTTGCCGCTGGTGCCGATTGCTCCAGAGGAAGTCGTAATCGAAAGACGCCCTGCTTTCCGTTGAGCCTCATAGGATTTCGCTTGTTTCTCAATAGCCCGTTCGACAATCTCTTCACCGAGAACCGGCCTTAGTTTTGCGCTTATTTTGTGAATACCAGTCAGACTTAACGTAGTAGCGAAATCTTCCTTTGCTTTTCTTAGCCACCCGAAGAATGCCTCCTTTCGATCAGGATACTCATTCCACTTGTCTGCAAAATTCTCCTTTGGCTGAACAGGGTTTAGCACAAGATATCTTCCATCCCTTTTCTGAATATGTGATGGCATTGCGTCAACTACGTTTAAAAGGGCCGTATATATTTCTGGCTCAGATTCATAAGAAAGGGCAGCCAATGTGGTCAATGTAATCGAAACAGGCTTGACCGACGGATTATTTATAAAGTAAAGGTCTCGATGCCGTTTAAGAATCTGGACAACACGTTGCAACGGTGTTCTTACCTTCCATTTTGGAACATCATCAACACTTGCATTGGTAGCAGCCGCGATCTTTCGTTGCTGTGCCAGGAACTGCTTAATCATCCGCTTCTGGAACCAATTCGCA
>JAUIHO010000213.1 GCA_030432035.1 Phycisphaerae bacterium | reverse complement strand
GCAAGCTCGCTTGAAAGGCACCGCCGCCGAGAAGAGCTTCAACAACGCCATCGGCGTCTCGTTAACCTTGCTCGCTGCTGCGCCGACCGATCAATACGTCATCACCGAAATCGGTACGAATGCCCCCGGCGAAGTGGCCACGCTTTCGCGCATCGCCTGTCCCGATTACGCCATCGTGACCTCGATCGCGGAAGAACATCTCGAAGGCTTCGGCAGCATCGAAGGCGTGGCCGCCGAAGAGTTTTCGTTCCTTCCGAATCTCACTGGCCGCGCGACCGTCGTGCTGAGCGAACAGGCCGCGCCATTCGCGCCGCGTCGCCTGCCGCCGGGTTGTCGCGCCATCCAATACGGCATGAGCCCCGACGCTCCGTTGCGTATCAGCCAACTCGAACATCACGAAGATCATCAATCTTTCGTGATCAACGACCGCTTTCGCTATCGCATTCCGATGATGGGCCAACATAACGTACACAACGCGTTGGCAGCCATCACGATCGGCACGGCATTCCGCCTCGAACACGACACGATGGCCCGCGCCTTAGAAAAAGCCAGCCCGCCGCCCATGCGGCTTAACCGCATAGAGTACGAATCGATCTGCGTGATTAACGACGCATACAACGCCAACCCCGGCAGCATGCGCGCCGCCTTTGAAGCCATCGATCAGGATAGCACCTTCGGCCGCAAGGTTTTCGTTTTGGGCGACATGCGCGAGCTCGGTACCGCTGCCGGTCGCTGTCACGAAGCCGTCGGCGAAGCTGCCGGTCGGTCGTCGGCTGCCGTCATCATTACCGTCGGCGCGTATGCCCGACATACCGCCGATGGAGCCGTGCGCACCGCCGGCACGCGCAAGCGCATCTACAGCTTCCCGACCGTCGAAATCCTGCAGCAAAAACTCCCGCAACTGTTGCAACGTGGGGACCGTTTGTTGCTAAAGGCATCGCGCGGCGTCGCACTGGAGAAGTTGATGCCCACCATCGAAGCTTGGGATCGCGAACACATGGCGACCGTCACTTAACGCCGATACCACAAGAAAAGGGAACGTCGGTCGCGGCAACACGTGCCAACCAAGGAAGCTCGCATTGCTCTTTCACCTGCTCGAATATCTCAACGAATCGGATTTGCACTACGGGTATCAAAACCCGCTCTTTCGCGCGACCATTGCGATTCTGGTTTCGTTTCTGTTCGTGCTGTTGTTGGGCCCGTTAACGATTCGCGCCTTGGTGAAGAAAAAATGCGGCGATATTCCCGACTTTGAGCACAAAGCACTCAACGAACTCACGGCCCATAAAGCAAACGTGCCTACGATGGGCGGCGTGCTGATCCTCGGCGGCGTTGCTACGGGCGTCCTGCTGCTCGCCGATCTCACTGTCTTCTACATCCACCTCGCCGGTTTCTGCATGGTCTGGCTCGGCGCGCTCGGTTTTATCGACGACCGTTACAAGCTGCTGCTAAAAGGCAAAGACAACTCGCGCGACGGCCTCAAGTTCTATCAAAAAATGCTCTTCCAAATCGGCCTCGGCGTCGTTCTCGGCTTCTTCATCCTGTATCACGGCGACCGCAACATCGAAGGCCCCGGCATCGAGTATTACCGCATCTTTTCCATTCCCTTCATCAAGGGCAATCTCGAAGATCCGTTTCTCCTGCCTTGGTGGCTCTTCATCATCGCAACCATCTTCGTCGTCACGGGCACGTCCAACGCCGTCAACCTTACCGACGGAATGGACGGCCTCGCCTCCGGCTGCGTAGCCATGTGCTGCTTCGTTTTCATGTTGCTCTCGTTTGCCGTCGGCGATTTGCGCGTCGCCGAATATTTGCAATACTCGCACATTCCCCAATCTGGCGAGCTGGCCGTCTTGTGCGGCGCGATGCTTGGCTCCGTTTTGGGTTTCCTGTGGTACAACGCGGCTCCCGCGCAGGTATTCATGGGCGACACGGGTTCCCTCCCATTGGGCGGTCTCATCGGCTACGTCGCCATCGTCTTGCGACAAGAACTCATGCTTTTGATCGTCGGCGGTGTCTTCGTTATCGAAGCCATGTCCGTCATTCTGCAGGTAAGCTATTTCAAAGCGACCAAGGGCAAACGGCTATTTCTGATCGCCCCGATCCATCACCATTTTCACGTGAAAGGCTGGAAAGAAACGCAGGTTGTCACGCGCTTTTGGCTATTGGGCGCGGTTTTTGCCGTGATCGCGTTGGCCATCACCAAACTTCGATGAGCCGCGCCGCCGATACTCAGTTAGTGGCAAGTTTTGCACACAGGGGACACGCTTGATTCGCTTACACAGCCAACCTTCGGCGCAAAGCTCCGCCATTCTCATCACCGCTGCAGCGCTGCTGGCGTTGGGCGTCGTGATGGTTTTCTCGGCTACGGAAAGCCTCGCCGAAGGCCCCTTCGCTGACGGCTTCCTCAAGAGCCCCCCGCTGCGCCAAGCCCTGTTTTCATTCGTCGCGCTCGTCACCATGTTGATGGTCTCGCTCTGCCCGTACCAAAGCTGGAACCTGCGCCGTCGCAGCTTCTTTCAACCGGCCTTGTTCCTCGGCCTCGCGTCCATTGCGTTGCTCGTCATGGTGTTGATGCCGCAGTTCGGCGAGGTGCGCAATGGCGCCCGGCGCTGGTTGCCCGTCGGTCCGTCGAGCATCGGCCTCGGATTTCAACCGTCGGAAATTGCGAAGCTCAGCTTGGTGATGTTGCTCGCCGCTATTTGCGGCGCCATCGGCCCCCATGTTCGCAAATTCTGGTTCGGCTTCTTACCGATGTGCCTGCTCATCGGCACATTCGTCGGCCTCGTCGGTATTGAAGATTTCGGAACCGCCGTGTTGTTGGGTGCCGTCGGCTTTGGCATTTTGATCGCGGCGGGTGCAAAGCTCTGGCACTTGGGCCTCGTGAGCATGCCCGCGATCGCCGGGTTTATATATCTCATCTTCGATCGATCCCACCGCATGAAACGGCTCACCGCGTTTCTCGATCCCGAAGCCGACCCGCAAGGTGCCGGCTATCAACCCTTGCAGTCGCTCATGAGCATCGCATCGGGTGATTGGTGGGGCTGCGGTCTCGGTGCCGGCGTACAAAAGTATGGCCATCTTCCCGAAGCACGCACCGACTTCATCTTTGCCGTGATTTGCGAAGAGCTCGGCATCGTCGGCGGTCTCGGTGTGATCGGTCTTTTTGCCGTCATCGTTTGGCAAGGTCGCCTCGCGGCGCAAAACGCGCCAGACGCGTTCGGTCGTTTGTTTGCCCTCGGCGCAACGCTCACCATTGGCTTGCAGGCCGCCATAAATATCGCCGTCGTTACGGTCTCAGTTCCGACCAAGGGCATCAGCCTGCCGCTCATCTCGGCCGGCGGCACCGGCGTCATCTTCTTTAGCGTCCTCGTCGGCATGCTCGCCAACGTCGCCCGCGCCCATCCGTCAAGCTACCCTGTAAATGAACCATCTGCACCGAACGAGCAAAGCAACCCGGGACCACACATCATCGCTCCGGCAACTTAAGAAACTTTTCCAACCCTTGCGGCGTCTAACACGCCAACAGCCCCCAAACACGCCTACTTTGAAGCCCCCGCTCCCATCCGCTAACATCCTTTTGGCGGTGCGGCCAAAGCGGGCAACAACCTACCGGGTGGAGGAGCGAAGATCCCTGTGAGCGATTCTGAACGTCCATTGTTTGTCTTGGCCGGCGGCGGTACCGGCGGGCATCTCTATCCCGGCCTCGTCGTCGCCGACGAGCTATTGCGCAAACGCCCCGAATTCGAAATCTTCGTTTACGGCACGCCGCGCCCCATCGACAAACGCCTCACCGAGCCGCGCGGTTATTCGCTCGTAGAACAAGACGTCAAACCGTTCAGCACCAATCCGCTCAAAGCCATCGGTTTTTTTGCCGCATGGCGCAAAAGCATTGCCAAAGCCAAAGCGTCATTTAAGAATCGACCGCCCGCCATGATCCTCGGCCTCGGTGGCTACGCCGCCGGCCCGGCCATCGTCGCCGGTAGCGATCTGAAAATCCCCACGGCGCTCTTTAACCCAGACGCCACGCCGGGCCGAGCCAATCAATATCTCGCGCCCAAGGTCGATCGCGTCTTCGTGCAATGGTATGACACGATCGATCTCATCGGTCGGTCGCGCAAAATCAGTTGCACCGGTTGCCCCGTGCGCCCCGAGTTCGCCAATGTCGATCAAACCAAGGCCGTCCGCGCGATGGGGCTCGACCCGCGCAAGAAAACCGTGCTGGTAACCGGCGCATCCCAAGGTGCCTGGTCGATCAACATGGCCGTCTTGGAGTTGTGCGAGTTCTGGCGCGCTCAACGCGGCTGGCAGTTGTTGCATCTAACCGGCGACAACGATTTGGACGTGTGCAAGAAGCGCTACGCCGAAGAGGGCGTCGACGCCAAGGTGCTCGCCTTTACCGAAAAGATGGCCCAATGCATCGGCGCTGCCGACATCATCATTTCACGCGCCGGTGCATCCACGCTTGCCGAAATCACTGCCGTCGGTCGTGCGTCGATCCTGATGCCGTATCCGCATGACCGCGCCAAACATCAACTCGATAACGCCCGCATCCTGAGTGAACAAAATGGGGCGATCGTGGTCGAAGACGTAAACGACGCTCGCAAGAATGCCAAGAAACTACAACGCGAATTGGAAAGCCTGATCAAATCAGAACATCGCCGCGAACGCATGGCCGACATCGCCGGCGCCGCCGGTCGTCACGACGCCGCCCACCTCATCGCCACGCGCCTCATCGCCATGGCCGACGGCGAGGATGACGACGAGTTGGATTAATTCCAATTTTTGGAATGGCTCGGTCCACGGTATCTCTGGAGACTTGACGCAACGAAATGAGGAAACGACGCCTACGGTATTTAGAAAGCAATGCCAGTGATGCTGAGAAAAGCACTCTTCATTTTTCTACTGATACTCAGCGTCGCCACATGTATCGCATGGGTGGTGTCCACGGTCAAAGACGGTATTTGGGTGCATGGACAAGACCGCTACGAAGAAGTGCACAATACTGACTTCTTTAGAACAGCAGGTGAGAGATTCTTTGGATGTTGGATCGGCAATAACAATATCGAGTTTGTCTATGAATCTGTGGTGGTTTCGCCATTTCGAAATCGCTTTTGGACCTTCGACTACATACCCGGATTTACCGTAAGGCGACAAGACCTTATTATCGACAAATCAACACACTCGCAATTCTACTTCGCATATGTTAATTTCCTTTATCCGCTCCTTTTGTTTATTTCGTACCCTCTATTAACAACTTTGATCCCCGTGTTAAGGCGTACCTATCGACGGAAGCACCGCCTTTGCATTGAATGTGGGTACAATTTGGCGGGAAACCAAAACGGCATATGTCCCGAATGCGGGGAACGGCTGATTTACAACTCGTCAAATCCCACAGCCAATCAGTAATCGTTACCACGCTCACCATTATTCGGCGAGCAAGGCAATCATGGCCCATGCCACGGCACCAATCCCAACCGCGAGCTCAAAAATCACAGGTTCAAGCGCATGCGCACGCACTCCCGATATCTGATGAGGGCGACGCGTGTGAAATCCACGATTCCAGCAATTCCTGCGCCGCCGAACCCCTTGCCCGTGCGGTTCGTAACCGCATAGGATGGTTTCCTACAAAATCGAGCGGAATTCGCGTCGCCCTCGGCACGCTACGGACGAAGCAAACCGCTCAATCAGCATTTGCCCCACACGGAGGTGGCTTCCGCATGTCGACATCCATTCCGAGCGATTCGCAACAAAAATCCAACGGCATCTCCAAGCTCTTCGCCCGGCAAAATGGTCGTCGCCATCAGGAACATTGGTCCAGCCCCTTCGCCGCCAAACGCATCCACCTCATCGGCATCGGCGGCTGCGGCATGTCCAGCCTTGGCGGCGTGTTGATTCGCAGCGGTGCAATTGTCAGCGGCTCCGACCTGCGCGAATTCAACGGTCAGACAACGCTCGAAGAAATGGGCGCGACGGTCCGCATCGGCCAAGCACCGATGAACGTCGCATCCGATTGCGACCTCGTCGTGTACTCGGCCGCGATAAAACCCGAGAACCCCGAACTCGTTGAAGCGCGACGCCGCACCATCCCATGCATCAAGTATTCGCAAATGCTCGGCCAGGTGATGCGCTACCGCACGTCGTACGCCGTCGCCGGCACGCACGGCAAGAGCACAACGACCGCACTGCTTTCGTACATCCTGCGCCAAGCGGGTCACGATCCGACCTTCGTCGTCGGCGCACACGTGCCGCAGCTTGGCGGCGGCTCGGGCGTCGGAAACGGCCCCGATATGGTCGTCGAAGCCTGCGAGTTCGATCATTCCTTTTTGAATCTCTCGCCCAAACACGCGGCGATTCTCAACATCGAAGAAGACCATCTCGATTGCTTCGATAGCATCAACGGCATCATCGAAGCCTTCCGGGGTTTCGCGTCGTTGGTACCCGAAGATGGCATCCTGATCGCCAACGGTGAAGACCGCCACGTGGCGGATGTCATCTCCGGCGTGCGCTGCGAAGTGCAAACGTTCGGCTTCGGTAAAGGCGTGACTTGGCAAGCCGCCGACCCGATCCATAAGAACGGCAACTACGAATTCGATGTGATCTTCAACGGCGAGCATCTCTTCCGCGCCCAACTCGGCGAATTGATCGGTCGCCATCAAGCGGCCAACGCGTTGGTCGCAACGGCTCTTGCATTCCGCGCCGGCGTCGAACCGCAGCAGATCGCCGCCGCCCTCAACACGTTTGAAGGTGCCAAACGCCGCATGACGCACGTCGGCGAAGTGCGCGGCATCACGCTGCTCGATGACTACGGTCACCACCCCACCGAAATTCAGGCCACGCTCAAAGCCGTAAAGGAACGCTACGTCGGTCGTCGCCTCTGGGTGGTGTTTCAACCGCACCAACATTCGCGCACGCGTTTCCTGTTAAACGACTTCGCCAAAAGCTTCGGCCTCGCCGATCGCTTGTTGATCCCCGATATTTACTTCGTGCGCGATTCCGAAACCATGCGCGACGCCGTTTGTGCACAGGACTTGGTCGACCGCGTACACGCTCACGGCGGCAATGCCGACTACATCCCCACGCTCACCGAAATCGCCGCCTATCTGAAAACGCACGCCCAACCCGACGACGTGATTCTCACGATGGGTGCCGGCGATGTTTGGAAAGTCACCGATGACCTGCTTCACCGACTTGCCGCCTGAGATCGTCGCGCGCGACGTGCCGCTGGCACCGCTCACGTGGTTTCGCCTCGGCGGCCCGGCGGAGTATCTCATTCGTCCGCGCAACGTCGACGAACTCCGCGCCGTCATTCGCGCAGCCCGCGAAGCCGATATGCCGTTGCGCATCTTCGGCCTCGGCGCCAATCTGCTCGTGCCCGACGAAGGCGTACGCGGCGTTGTGCTGCGTCTCGATCAAGGTGAGTTCGCCCGCTACGACGTTAACGAGGGTTTCGCGGGTGGCGGCGTCGACATGACTGAACTCACGCGCAGTGCCGTGCGCGCGGGCCGAGCCGGTCTCGAACAACTCGCCGGCATCCCCGGCACGGTCGGTGGCGGTATCGCGATGAACTGCGGCGGAAAGTACGGCGATATCGCGATGGCCGTGCGTAACGTCGAGCTGATGAACAGCAACGGCGACATCGAAACGATCGAGCACGACCGCATGGGGTTTGCCTATCGCCAAAGCGACATCGGCGAACGGTTTGTTGTCGGCGTTCGATTCGAGCTTGCACCGACCGACCCCGAAACGCTCAAACAACGCTATCGCGAAATTTGGGATTACAAACAACAAACCCAACCCGCCATGTCGGGCCACAGTGCCGGGTGCATTTTTCGCAATCCGGACGGCGATTCGGCCGGGCGCATCATCGATCGGGCGGGCCTCAAGGGGTTTCGCATCGGTAGTGCATTCGTCAGCGAGCAACACGCCAACTTTGCCATGGCCGACCGTGGCGGCTCGGCGCGCGACGTTCGCGAACTGATTCAAACAATCCGCACGCGGGTCTTTGAAAGCTCCGGCGTCGAACTCGAACCCGAAGTCAAGATCTGGTAACCGCAACACGCCACCGCGCTCGGAGGCGCGAGGAAGCTTCATAGCATGGATGCCCACACTAACACCAACGCCGCACAACCGTCGATTCGGTCGCAGCGCGATACCGACAAACTCACGATCACGGTTCTCGCCGGCGGCCCCGGTGGCGAGCGCGATGTCAGCCTGCAAAGCGGCGGTGCCGTCGCAGATGCATTGCTCAGTCGCGGACACGACGTCACCGTCGATGATATCGCGCCGGACGATCTCGGTGCCCTCGCCCGCGATGTCGACTGCGTCTTCATCGCCCTGCACGGCACGTTTGGCGAAGACGGTCAGGTCCAAAAGATTCTCGACCAACGCGGCCTCGCCTACACCGGTTCGGGGCCCGACAGTTGCGCACTCGCCATGAACAAAGCCGCCGCCAAAGCAAAGTTCATGGAAGCCGGCATTCCGACGGCGCGTTACGCCGTGGTCACCAAAGACAACATTCGCGAGGCAATGGCGGCTTGGAATCTGCCCGTCGTCGTCAAGCCTGTCGCCGAGGGCAGCAGCTTGTGCTGTCACATCGTCCGCGACGTCACCCAGTTACGCCCCGCCCTC
>JAUIHO010000212.1 GCA_030432035.1 Phycisphaerae bacterium | reverse complement strand
CTGTTCGAAATGGCCTCGATTTCACCCACCCAGCGAATCTCGCGCGGCACGATGGAGAACGTATCCGCGCCGCCCGATGTGTTTTCGATTCGGACAAATCGAATCGGGTCGATCTCCAGCGACATGCGACTCAGCGGGCCGACAATCGCGTCGCCATCAAACGTTAGTGTCTGCGTCGGTGCTTCTCGAATCGGCCAGGCGCGATACGCAATCTCGTGTATGGCGGTACGTTCGTCGGAATCGATGAAACGTATTTGCGTTTCAATCAACCGTAGCCCGTTGCCGAGGCTGAAGTTCGCAAGCCGACCGGCAACGACGTCGACCAATGCGTACGTTCCGTTTGCGCCGGTGCCGCCGCCGCTTGCGTTTTCGTTTAGGCGAAGCGAGCGATCCCCGACAAACACCGAGAACCGCGCGCCGCGCAGCAACTCGCGCGTTTCCGGCCCGCGCGCTTCATCCACAAACCCGACCAACGCCGCCGGCGCTTGGAGTCGCTGAATCGCCGCGCGCATGGCGGGGCGATTGCCACCGCCATACGCGGCCAGGCTTGCGAACTCGATGTCGGTACCCGGCAAGCTGCCGCGCAGTCGATCGATGATGGCGTTTTCGATATCTCCGAGCCGAGAACTCATGAGTTGCTTCCAATTAGGTTATCGAAATTTGGTTTGTAATTTGCAACAGTTTTGCCAATGCGACCCTGCGAATTTCAATAAGGCGGTATCAGAGATTATCCAGCGTCTCGCGCGACATCTTGCGCGGCGGCCCGTCTGCCTGTCCCAACGTTCCTAATGCCGCGTTCTCCGGCGGCATTAGTGCCGTCGGTAAGTGCACGGTGCCGCTCGCGATGCGCTCGAACCATCGAATGGCTTCATTGCGCCGCCGCGTGAAATCATCGGGCACCGGCGGCTTGCGGCTGTGCAATCGATACGTCGCCAAATCGAGAACAAAGGTCTTAAGCGCCGCCGCCGCTTCCGGCTCTTCCGAAAGATCGACCGGCACAGCGTATCGGTTGGCGAGATAGCTATTGGCTTCGCCTTCCGCGCCGAGCCGCGCTTCGTCGACCAGCGTGCTGTCGGCGCTGCCGGTGCCCGCGTCATCGGTAAGTTCGATATAAGCCGTCGTGCCGATGCGTTTTTCGATGTCGCCGTTGGTGATATAGCTCATGGGGCTCTTTCAATAGCGTATGCAATGACGCATTACGATCGTTCGATCGCGAATAAGAATGAGAAACGATGAATGCGCTATACCGCCTTTACATATTTCCCGCGATTGCGCTGTGGCACCGGCTAATAGCCGGTGGACATCCACGATCCGATCTTAGTCGCAGCTATTTGTCACGTGGTTTAGGGGGTACTGGCGGCGCAACCTCACCTAACTAAACATGATGAGGTCGCGCCGCCATGTGGCGCGCTCGCAGAAGAAATGCGTCGCGATTAGACGAAGTCCGTTCGCACGGCGTATTGCCAATAGCCATAGGCCATGCGATAGCGCGCTCGCACGCCGAACAGATACTTCTCGCGTCGGAAGCCTTCATCCGAGTCGTCCGTCAGCGCGTTGAATTCGATCGGCTCGCGATCCTGGAAGATAAAGGGCCGCACCACGCCATCGGTCTTCAACAAGTACCACTTCGACGCGTCCGTAAGCCACGGCATACTGACCACACGCGCGATGCCCTGCAGGATATTGGAATCGTTGCCGACAATCGTCGCGTTGATCGCTTCAGCGGCAGTGAACAGCATCGTCGTCGGAACGACCGCAACCAAGCCGGAAGCCGACACCATCATCGGCGTGCCCTGATCGTCGCGGTACGCCAACATCTTGCCGACAGCCGCCTTCATCCCTTCCTTGAACTCCTCAACGGTCGGCGATTCGGCGGATGCAGCGTCGTAGGTCAGCAGGTTACTTTGCGTGCCCGACTCTCCCGATTGGTGCGAAGCGTTGAAGAAGCTAACGCCGTCGTAACTGTTGTTGCCGGCGGTTTCGCCATCGATCAACAACTGAGAAACCAGATAGTCCTTATGGGTGGCGGCGCGCTCGGCGAGTTCGCCGACACGCAAGCGGATCTGCCCGGTTTGGTCGTCGGAAAACTCGTCGCGATCGACCTCAAGGGTGGCTTCGTACTTCAGGTTCTCAATGGAGTAACTCTCGGAGCGCAGGCCCTGAGCCAATCGCCCCTCACCCCATTCGCGCACCTGCGGCACGGTGCCGAGCCAGCGATATGTCTCGCTATCGGTAGTCGACGCCACGCGCGTCGCAAGGTCTTGGTAGTAGGTCGTGGTCGCTTCAAAGCGATTGAAAAACTCGCTGCGCAGGCCCTTGGCAACCAGGCCGGTATTGATAACTGCCATTTCGAATTATCTCCTTTTTGTTTTTTGTCGATTGGGGACTGAATGCGTTCGATCGAGCTTACGGCAGTTCGAAGTAGCGGATCATAAGTACGCCATCTACGCCTGCAGTCGAACTGGCCTGACCAACGCGCGCGAGGATGCGCACGTCGGCGGGCTGATCGCGATCGCTAATGGTAAGGTTCTCGTTGGTGGCGGGGCTCAACGTCGCGAGGTTGAAGTTGTTAATGATCGCATCCGGATCGGATGGATTCACGCCGATATCGAGCGCACCGGCGTCGGGCACAGTCGCAAACCGAACCTCCACGCTGTGAATGCGAGTCGGCCGCTGTGTGATCATTACCGTATGTAGATTGGCCTGCGAGGTCGAGCTGTTTAGATCGATCGCCACGCTTTTTTCGTTGCCCGCTGTCTCGAAAGGCCGAATGCGTACGATGCCCAAGTTCGTGCCGACGACGGCGATTAATGAACCGACGTAAGAAGATTGAATTTGCGGGAAGACCGAGGTCGATTCATTGTCGGCGGCCCAGGCCGGCGAACCGATCAGAACTCGAGCGGCACCGGAAACCGGAAGGATAAAATCACCTTGTGTATAGACGCGTACGGACAAGTCGCCGTTGGCGCCGCCCGAGTTGTCGATTTCTTCATAAGCGATACCGGCAAACGAATCGCCCGCTTCCAAATTGCGGACGTAGCCGGTCGATCGGTCGAGTCCGACCAATGCCCCTTTGTAGATATGCTCGGAAGCGAGGACTTCGAACGAGCGTAGCTCCTGATCGACGTAGCGATTCAGTTCGCGATTGGCAGTGATAGCCATATGTAGGTCTCCTTATAAGGTTCGCTCAGAAAACTTGTTGTGTGTCTCTTTGATGTTGGATCGATAGCGCGGTGCGTGCTGGTGGTCTAAACGTCGGTTGCAGCTCCGTCGCGCACGGCGGCGCGCGTGTACGCCTCTTCGGAACAAAGCTTTTCGAGAAGGGCGCGGTTCGCGCGCCATTCGGAACGCGCTGCAGCCGCTTGACTCGTTGACGGTGCGGTTGCGTCGAGCGATTCGCGACCGACGGTTACGCCAAGGTCCACCATCGTTGGCGCGTGTTGTTCCCACTGGTCGAACTCGTCCGGGTTGCGACGTGCCAATGACAGCGCCCATTCGCGCTGCGCGTAACAGAGCTTGCCTGCCGTTAGCGCCGCTTCAACGCGTGCTTCCGCGCGGCGTTCGGCTTCGGACGCTGCCGACTGTTCCAAGTGCTGTCGCGCTGTTGCGATCAACGTTTGCAGGTCGGTTTCGCGTTCGAGCCCGAGTGCGTCGCGCAGGGCGACGAGTTCGACGGCTAACGCATCCGCACTGCTCTCTGCTCCTACGGTGTCGCGATTAACGACCGGCGTCATGCCGACGATGGCGGGTTTGTTGGTCAGCGCCACCGAATGCAGTGCCGCGATGCGTCGGTCGTCTTTGCGCACGAGCACCACGGGCGACAGATAGCGATACGCCTTGTCGCGCAATTGCTGTTCGGCGTTCGGCGTCCACGATACTTCGGCCCACAATCCCGGCGTCGAATGCGGCAGGCTATGAGCGATCGCGTCGTCTCTTGAAGCGACGGCGACCAACCGTCGAATCCAACCGGCAGCAGGTGCCTGACCGGTCGGCGACGAATAGGTACCGCCCAATGTTTGATGCTCGTAGTCGATTGGTAACTCAGTGCCGTGATCGCTAAATGCCTTGATGATTTGTTGCATCGCGGATTCGTCGTTAAGGAAAGAACCGGCAGCGCTGGTCACGTCGCCGAATGGCACGATCAGAATGTGCGTTGGCAGGGCTTGTTGGTCATCCGGTTGCGCGATACGTGCGGCATCCAAGGCGATGGTCGAGGTCGAATCGCCGAGGACCGGTTTATGGGTTTTGTCACAGTCAAGTGTTGCGGTCATGGTATGCTCCGTATATTTATCCATCGTTAAGTTTCTTGTTCACTGTTCCGCGTCGGCAGTATTCGGCCGGCCTGCAAGGGTGGATTCGCCATCCTGCGCCTGCGGCAGGCCGAGAGATGCGTGAGCCCATGTCGCCGGCACTCGCGCGCCAAGGTCATTCACCGCAACGCTTAGCACGCGCGCCAATGAATGCGGATCGAGCGATTGATCGGGTATGCGGCGGAAGAACGGCACGGGGGCGTTTGCACCGAAATGAAAGCGCGTTAGCGGAGTTAACACATCGCGGCGAATCGTGTTGGCTTCGCGCCGCAGGTCGTCATCGCGCAAATCGCGCCGCACGCGATCGTGTACGGCCGCCGCGCCGGCGCTGGCACGCGTCCGCAATGTGTCGGTCGTAAGCGTTTGCCCCAGCCATGCCTTGCTCATCTCGCGGTCAAAATAGTGTGAAATGTTCTCGTATAGGTTGGTCTCACCCGGCAGGCGCGTTTGCATGATCTCTACTTCGACTGCCTTAGAGAAAATGCCATTCGCATCGGCACCGAGTTGGCGCAGCATGGTCAACAGCTCGCGTTTTTCTTTCTCGGTCGCCGTTGGCTGGTAACGGGCGATGCGCACCGGCATGCCGAAGACTTCTGCGAATACTAGCCAATCTTTGATGGCAAAGTGTTTTGCCAGATAGGCGATACTGGTGACGCGCGACAGACCGCCGCGCATCGGGTGTGCGCTACGAGCGTGTGGCGTATGGACGATGAATTTGTTGGGCGGTAGGGCGATACCTTCGAATTGAGCGTCGTCGGTTAGGATGCGCAGTTCGCCATTTCGATCGAACATCAAACGCTCGAAGTCGATCGGAATAAAATCGACCAGTGCCAATCCGTCGCGAGTGGCTTGCCAAACCAACTCGACGACCGAGATATTGCGACCCAGCGCCAATGCCAAATGGGCCAATGCGCCGTCAAACGAACCATGATCGCGCAGCGCCGCGTTGCAATATGCCGCCGCGTCGTCAGCCAACTGTTTGTCGGGTGAGATTGCATGACGGCCCGCGCCCCAACCGGGCATTTCCGCAGCCGAAACCACTTCCCACGGTAAGCCCGTAACCGCCAAACGGCGCGTGTTAGCAACGCTGTACAAATGCGCGTCGCGCTCCTCCATCTGTTCGAACAATGCCATCTGCGATGCCAGAGCGCCGGTATCCGCTTCGCGAAATATCGACAACAGTCTTTGTGGCGTCAGGCCGTCCGCCGGATAGTCGCGCCACGGTTGCCCGCGATGGCGTCCCGACAACACGCCAGTCGCCGGTCGCGCCGAGGTGGTACCGCGCACGGCGTTAATGATTCGCTCTACGACATTCATGTAACACTCCTTGATTGCGCGCGGTTACGTTAGAAGACAAAGACGGATAAACAACGGCTGGGTTCGCAGCAGTTGATCTCTGCCGCTTTACCAGATGCCTTGCCCACCAAAGCGCAACGGTCGCGCGGTGATGAAATCGATGTCGTGGCTCACGCTGCCGAGTGATGCGGCGCGCAATCCCAAGGCCGCCGCCCAGAAGCGGTCGCCATGACCGTTGCCGGTCCGCTCGGCGACGTAACGCGTGACGCCCGAAGGGCTGATTAAACGCGTGATCGATTGCCAGTCTTCGATGACGGATCGATCGTTGGGAATGCGAAGTTGTTCGCACTCGGCCTTCAGGCGCAATTGCGTTGCCAATTCTTCTTTCAATGCGGCGGTCAACACGACTGGTTCGACCCGCGATTCGCTGAAGCGATTCACCAAGCGCTCGGACAGGTGCAATCCCATGCCGCCGGCATCAATGCATGCTCGGCGCACCGCCTTGTGCGAAAGCAATTCGCCAATGATGCGTTCCTGTTCGTCGAACGCGGTTTGCGCCAGCGTGATCACGCTGGCCGTCTCGAACACCTCATCGCGCACGCGCCAAATCCAGATTGCGGTTAGGTCGCGCAGACGACCGATATCGATGCCGATGTAAATTTGGTCGTCGCGCGTGAAGTGTGCAGGATCGATGCTTGCTTCCGGATCGACGCATGCTTGAATCAACTCGAGCGGGAGAAACGCGCTAGCGTCGTCGAGAAATTCGCAGCAAAACTCCTGCCGCCAAGCGAATTCGTCACCGATCGATTCGCGCACGTCAGCGGCGTTTGCGGCTAGTCCAGCATCGATCGCTTGTTGCAGGGTCAACGTTGTTGATTCAAAGCGGGGATGATTGCGCAGGCGATAGAACAGGTTGCGCTTACCGCGCGGTGTCGACGCGATATCCAATTCACCATCACCGCGCAACAGCGTCGGAAATAATGCCGACCAGATAGCTTCATCGTCGCGATGCATGGCGAATTCATCGAGAAACACGTCGCCGGTATAGCCACGGGCCGTCATCGGATTTGCGGGCAACGCGATGATGCGCACATTGCCGGGTAGCCGCACTTCCAATGACCGGCCGGCGGCGGTGTCGAAGAGGTTGAGGCCGACGGACGATGCGCAGATTTGCATGGCTTGCAGGTGCATGCGAACCTTGGCCATCACTTCGCGGCTTTGCCGTTCACCGGCTGATAGGATGATTTGGTTGCGTCGCCGTACGAGCCCGCGGAGTATTCGGCGCAGTGAAAACGTGAAGCTCTTGCCCGTTTGCCGTGACCAACAATTCCATGTGAACCGCGCGTTCGACTCGACGGCGGCCTTTTGATAGGGCAGCAGGTCAATCAACGCGTGAGCGGAAGCGGTTGTGCGCGCAGTTTCGGCGGGTGGTGTGCAATCATCCATAGCTATGGACGACTTGCTCGCCGTTTCGCGAGAAATGAGGTTATCTATTTTATGCTAAGAAACGGCCGGGTGATCGCGTTGATCAAATGTTTCAAGCATTATCAGATTTAAATGAATGGGGCCCGATGATGAATCCAACGGGCCGGGCCTAATCCGAAATCACCGTCAGATGTTCGATATACCGACCGCGGGCCAGTCGTTCGGGCTTGGTCGCGCCGATGGGTAAGTGAAACACGGCGCTGCCGTTCGAATAGATCGGCGAACCGTCGGGGCAGAGGTCGTATGACAACACGTGGCTGGCGATGGTCGCTTCGTCGCCGTTGGGCGCGCGGCGAATGAGTTCCCATGAGTTGGGGATGAGCGGTTTGTCGGCGTTCTTGCTGTCGGCCAAGTCACGGCTAACCTCGACGATGCGACCGCGAATCATGAGGCGGCGCTTGTCGGGGCCTTCGCGACGCGGTCCGCCCGACGTGATCAACGGCTTGCGCGAAAAGAACATCGAAAACGCATGGAAGAAATGCACGACGGCGCGCATCAGCCGAAACGGAAAGAGCAACACGTCTTTCGTCATCCGCATGATGTCGCGCGGCGGCTCCAATTGATACGGCCTTCGAATGTAATACAGCGAACCGTCTGCGGTGATGCGCGGCGCGAGGCAATCGAACTCGGGTAACTCCAACACCGTGCTCATGCGATCGTTGGCAAGGTCGAGTTTGTAAATGCCGAACGGCGCAAAGCCGTAGATGCCGTCCATATGATCGCGACCGATGCCCGCGCTTTGATAGACGAGCGTTTCTTCTTCGCCCGGCACCCACGACGGCGCTTCGTCGACCGCGTCGCCTTCGGTAATTTCGCGCAGTCGCGCGCCGTCTGGCTGCATGACGGCGAGGCTGGCCGAACCATCGGCGTGACCGACCGAGCCTGCCAGTTGGCCGCTGACCGGATGACGCGTGAGGTCGCGCAGGTGCAAACCTTGTCGATGAACGAGGCGCTGCTCGTAACCTTCCTTGATGTCGTATTGAAACAAGCCGCCGACGGCGTCGGTTTCGAGGCTATACAAAATCTCGCCGCCACTCGGCCCTTTGCTGACGCCAAGAAAACGCGCGGCCTTTTGTTCGGTCGGAAACATGCCGCGCATTTGGGCCAGTTCCGGGCCTTCGTCCATCGTGTTCCAAACCATCCCGCTCGAGCGCCAGCCGTGCCGTTTGCGATGTTCTTCGCGGCGCTCTTCCACACCGCGTACAAAGGTGCTGTCGATCGGCTCGGGCTGTTGACCGGCGCGGCCGACGACGAGTTTTCCTTCTGCGAGATACGCGAATAATGGTGTGGCCATGATGAGTAACGCACCCTTTCCCTTGCATGCGGCGAGATTAGTTCGCCGTCCGCGTTGGTAACGCCTGCGATTATACCGAATCGCCACGCGGAAGATAACGATTGGGGATGGGGGAAGGATGGGGTGGTTCTGTGCGGTTTTTGGTCATCGCGACGAATTAATCAGTTGGATGAGGACTGTTTTTTTAACCGACAACTCCTGTGGGGAGGAATCGAACCTCAGGCACGCCCCGTTATGAGCACGGTGTCGGCGCGTTGCCAGCCGA
>JAUIHO010000211.1 GCA_030432035.1 Phycisphaerae bacterium | reverse complement strand
CAAGGCCAAGGCCGAAATCAAAGCGTATCGTCGCATGAGGTCGCTTCCTTTTTCGTAACGCGAGTGAGTCAAAGCGAAATAAGGGCCACGGTACGCTTTCGCGCACCGTAGCCGAAAAAGACATTCGTCTTTAGAAAATCAGTGCAAGCAGGCAAACCACGACCGCAAACAGGGTCGCGCCTTCGATCATGGCCGCGCACAACAGCGAGATACCGTTGATCGAACCGGCGGCTTCAGGCTGGCGGGCCATCGATTCGGCAGCCGAGCTACCGACGCGACCGATACCAGCGGCACCACCCATGATGACGAGACCGGCACCGATGGCGGCACCGAGGAAAGTTGCACCCTTGTCATCGAGCAAGCGGGTGCCGTTGCCGTGCGAAGCGGCGCTGACACCGTCAGCACTGTCGTCGGCGAACGCGGGCACTGCGAAGAACAGACCCAGCAACAACGTGAGCAAAGCAATTCGAGATTTCATCAAACTAACCCTTGTCTTGTGTTCGAAACCGGTAGGAACGATTTCTTTTTTCAACAGTCGCCATCGCCTCGCGGCCTCGTGACCCGCGCTCCCACTACGCAGGCATGGCAGTTGATCGTTTTGTTATGCGTGTGCCGTCATCGGGTCCCGGCCCGGATCGTGCAAATACTCTTGCGGTGCTTCTTCCTGATGATGTTCGTGATGATGGGCGTGGTCGTCATCGTGGTGGATGTTGACCGCTTGGCCGATGAACACGCCGCTCAAGAATGTAAAGATGAACGCCTGCAAAAAGGCGACGAACAATTCCAACATATTGATCGCGACGCTGCCGAGAATCGTCGGGATCGTGACGGCAACACCGATACCCATTCCCTGTGACCCGGCCATTCCGATGAAGCTCATCAACACTGCAAGCAAGATATGGCCGGCCGTCATATTGGCTGCAAGACGAATGGCCAGCGCGACGGCCTTGACCAGCAGGCCGATGATTTCGAGAAAAGCGATCAGAATGCTGATCGGAAACGGCCCCATGAAAAAGTGGCTGACGTAATCCATGCCGTGTAAGCGTAGACCGTTTACGACGATCATCATCAATGTGATGATTGCTAGCGTGGATGTGACGAAAATGTTCGCAGTGGCCGTACCGTAGATCGGATTGCCAAATGCCAGTTTCGTAATGGGTTCGAGCGGCAACAGGCCGAGCAGATTGCAAAACAGGATGAAGAAGAAAGCGGTCCAAAGGTATTTCATGAACCGGTCGGTATGGGGCCCCAGATTGGGCTTGCCGACGAAGTCACGCAGAAAGACGCAGATAAACTCGATACCGTGACCGAGGAAGCTACGCTTCGGCGTCATGTCTTCGATATCATCGCCGGTATTTTTCGGCTTGACCGAAACGGGGATGACTAAGATCAAAAGGATCGCCGCCGCAATCATCATAAAGATGTGATTGGTGGCGAAGTGTAACTTCATGCCGCCGATTTCGACGACGCCAAACTCATACGGATGGTCCAGCACGTGCGAAAGTGGATTGGCGGAGGCGAGCAAGTCGATCATGTATCTTGTTTCTCGAGCAATTTGTCCCACCGCAGCAGGGCGATGGTTTCCACCTTAATCATCACCACGTAGCTAATCGCCACCCAAATCAGGAACACCTGCGGATCGACCAACTTGCGAAAGCCGATCACGGCGGCAATCGGTATGGTCGCAAACATCCGCACGACGCCGACCGCCATTCCGATTTTCAGTCGCTCGGTCTGCGGTGCCGTAGCCATCCGCTTTAGGCCCGACCGCAGCGTCACGCTTACGATCAGCCAAACCAGAGCAAGGGCGGCCCAGAACGCGTCAAGCTTTTCGTTGCCGACCAGTTTCGCCGTCGGCCAGATGCCGATCGCGATCATTGCCAGCGTCGTCCACAAGGGCCAGAGACAAAGCCGCCGCATGACGACATCAAGGTTCTGACCTTGCGTGGTCAATGGCCGTTCTTCTTGTTCTGGTCCTGCTTTTGACGGGATGCGTTATCCCTCAGCATCTGCAACACTGCGGGCCGCACAATGTTGTAGAGCCCGCCAACGATGCCCGTGACTGCACCAACAATGATGCCCCAAGGCGACGTATTGAGTTTGCTATCAAACCAGTAACCGAGCAGGCTCAGAACCGCGACCGCGCCAGCAATCTCGAACCCTGCGGAAACCCCGCGGTTACTGATTGGCGTTTTGTTCTTCGGGGGTGGCTCACTCAAGAAAGCTCCCCTCCCCGTCGGAGCCGGACTTTGTGAAAAAAAGAACAAAGTCTGGCAAAAAAATTTGGTGGCATCGCCACCGCGGTTTTTCGTACGTGCGGCTGTCTGCCGCAACTCGCGCGGAGTCTAAAGCGGACCTGTAAATGGTGTCAACTGCTGCTGCGACGAAATCGCCCGATATGCGGAAATTTTCTTGTGCTGTTGACGGCGCTCAGACTACGGCGCGGCGGGCAAATGGGGCGAAGGCTTATGGATGTTGTCTGGATTGGCGGAATGATTGAGCTAAGGGCATCAGGCAGGCTTGCCGCTTCGCGACGACCCACGGCAGAATCTAGTTATGTTTAGCAACGCTATCGGCCCGACCGCGAGACCCGCGAGACCAAGGAGCGCCCCGGAAAACGGATGTAAATCTGCATCTCGCAATAGCATCAGCCACGAATATGGGCCCTCCGATCATCCACCGTCCCGAGAATGCTAGAATCAACGTACATGGATGATGGACTCAAACAACTCACGAAGAATCTCTCCCGCCTGGCCACGCATTACGACGTCGAAGGTGTTTGGCCTGCCAAATCGATTCAGCACCTGACCGACGCGGGCGCGTGGACTTGGGTGATCCCCGAGCAATACGGCGGGATGCAACTCGACCCGATGTTGCAAGTGCGTGCGTACGAAGCGGTTGCCGCCGGATGCATGGCGTGTCTGCTGATCCTGACCCAGCGCGACGGTGCCGTCGAATTCATCATTGGCTCTGACCGCGATGACTTGAAGGACAAGTGGCTGCCGCTGTTGTGCAAACACAAAGTGATGACGTCGGTCGGCATCAGCCAGCTCACGACGAGCAAACGCCGCGGCAAAGCGGCGATGCAGGCCGAGGCCGTTCGCGACGGTTACATCCTGAATGGGTTTATGCCCTGGGTGACGGGCGCTCATGAGTGCGACTTCATTGTCACGGGGGCGGTCCTTCCCGATGGGCAACAAGTGCTCGCAATGGTGCCGACGGATGCGAAGGGGGTGGTGTTGGATCGCCCGATGAATCTGATGGCGCTGGAGGCGAGCCAAACGTGCGAAGTGCGCTGTCGCAGCGTCCGCTTGGGCAAGGAACATATCCTGCGCGACGCATCGGACAACGCCTTGCAGCGCCGCACGCCCGTGAAGTCTTTGGTCGTATCGTCGGCAGGCCTGGGCTTGGCGGGGGCGCTTGCCAATAAAATAAAACGCCATTCGCGCGAATCGTCCGGTCATTTGGCGGACTTGGCAGACGACGCGCTGACGCGCTATACCGCAATTCGCGAACGGATCTTTAAAACGGCGGGGCGACTCGACAAAGGCGACGGTGACGAGATTCCGAAAGCGGAGATTCGCGTCTCGGTGAATGAGTTGCTCATGCGATTGGCGATGACGTGTCTGACGTTTGCGAAGGGATCGGGCTTTATCCGACAGCGCGATGCGCAACGCCTCGCCCGCGAAGCGATGTTTTTCTTGGTGTGGTCGGCGACCGACGAAGTGCGTGCTAAAACGCTGGCACGGTTTCTCGATGCACCCGAAATGCCGTCGAAGTCGTTACCGAATTAGTTAATACCCAGCGTACGGATCCGATTCAAAATTCACGATTGCCGGTATCAATGCGCCTAAAAGGCACGCGGCTACGAGAATGCTTTGCACTGTCACCTTTTGCCATGCAGGTCTGTCGTTGAATATTTTCAATAATCCTATGAAGGGCACGATGCCAGCCAACGCTAACAGTGGGATCGTGTATTGCGGCACGTCAATGGAATAGAAATAATGGCATAGCCAAAAGCCGGGTAGCATCCATGAGACCAAGCGCGTCGCGCCGTTGGCAAGGTTGGTTCGACCAAACATGGCATAAACCGCCAGCGGCCCTAGCGCGGCCGAGAGCGCTGCCAACAAGAGCCCCAGCTTGGAACTGGTTTGCAATGCGAACGTCACGCCGCTAAATGCGGCGATCATGCACAACATAAATGGAAATGCCCGCGGCGAAGACATGAACCCGAGCGGCTGCTGGTACGCGATCCAAAAAACGACAAATGTCAAGATTCCGCTGAGCCAAACGACTTTCTCGATCGGCTCCCAAGCCCCGGCGATCGGGCGCATGGCCAACTGAAAAAAGACATAGAAGAATACGATGGCCAACAACGTCGACACGTTGACTGTCGCGGAGCTGCTTACGCGCAACGCTGCGGCAATGGCCATGGGGACCATTAACGCAAGCAACCATTCCCAAGACTCGACCGCATTAAACGAGGCCGGGCGATCGAAGCCGCCCAGAAACAAGAACTGCCCGGCGATGGCTGCAAACGTGACCGTTGCGATTCCCAACAGTCGCGCATAGGCAGGTCGCGACGCATCCCAACCGCGAGGTAAGGCTATAGGCCCGGCGATGGCCGCGATGATCACCGGCGGCACGACCGCCTTGAAGACAATGATTGGGTCCAAGTTAGCAAGCCTCGGTAACGCGATATCAGAAGATGAATTGATAACGTCGTGTATAGATCAAAACGTAATATGCCGTTGCGGTCACAAATTGATGACCGCAACGGCATTCAATTATTCGTTGAGAAGATCGGTCTTATTTCTTCGCGCCTTCAACGCCGACCATCACGACGATCTCGTCGCTCAACGGACCGACCATGTAATCCATGCCGAAGTCGGTTCGCTTAAACTTGAATTCCGCGCCGAAGCCGCCTTTGACCTGGCCGCGTGCTTCGCCAGTACCCACCCAATTGAAATCAGCCGTGACTTCCTTCGGCACGCCGTGCAACGTGAGGTCGCCGACCAGCTTCCAGCCGTCACCGTCTTTCTTCAGGCTCTTGCTTTTGAAGGTCAGCTTGGGGAATTGCTTGACGTTCAAAAAGTCGGGGCTCTTCAGGTGGCCGTCTCGATTCTTGCTATTCGTGTCGATGCTGGCCGGGTCAATTTCGACGTTGAACGTCGATTTTTCAGGGTTGTCACCGTCGAAGCTAAATTCGCCCTTAATGTCGTTAAATCGGCCATAAAACGGCGCCGCGCCCATGTGAGTGACGCGGAAAACGACGGACGAGTGGCCGCTGTCGACAACGTAACTTCCGGTGGCGTCCTTGTTTGCGCTATTTTCGGCTCCGCCGATCAATCCGCTCAGGCTTAGACAGCTCGCGATGAACAACGCTCCCAGTTTCATTTTTTCTGCTCCAGAAATGTGGCAAATTTGATGTTCCAGCCACATCGGCCGGACCAAATGACGAACAAGCCAAGGAGAATAGGGTCTTTGATGAGTGGTTTCTATGGCGATATTTTGGTATCTTGGAATAGATCAAAGGGAGGGCGGTTTCTTGCCGTCCGGGCCCTGATTTGTGGGTTTAGTCGTAAGCAAATGGTATTGTTGACGCCAAGATAAGTGGCGAAATGTCAGTACCTTGTCGTTATTCAGTGGGCGGAAACGCCGATTCGCAATCGCGACAATATTGAGAAAGGTCTTAACTGTTGAATCCGAAATTAATCGTTGCACTGGTTATTTTCGCCGCCGCCGTGCTGATCTTTTTCCTGAACTCAGGCGACGCCGAGGAGCTTCCGGATAGTACGCCGAGTATTGCAACGCCCTATAAATGTGCGGGTTGTGATAACAAGGTCGAATTGAGTGACGACCAGTATTTTGCGAAACGAGAAGAAGTTGGGGGCGAGCCGCCATTTATTTGTAGTGCCTGCTCGAAGCAGCAATTGTATCGGCTATACATCTGTAGCTTTTGCAGTACAGAGTTTTTTGGTGCCGAAGTGCCCGGCGGTGCGGCGGGGTGCCCGAAGTGCAACCCGCCTCAAGAGGAGTATGTCGCGCCCTCTGGTGAGGAAAAACAAAAACGGCGCCGCGTGCGAAGTTTCTAACAAATTCGCTGCAAGTGGGTGAAATGGGTAATTGGTACCGAATCTCGGTTCCTAAGTACGAGAGAAAGTAGGGAGTGGATTTATGAAACCTCGAAACCGCAGGGTGGCATTCACGCTCATCGAGCTACTTGTTGTAATCGCCATTATTGCGCTGTTAATCTCAATTCTGTTGCCCGCGTTGAATAACGCAAAGCAAGAAGGCAACAAGGTAAAATGCCTTGCCAATTTGCGCAGCATCGTGACTGCCAATTCGGTGTACTTTGAGGAGCAAAAGGGTAGCCGCGCCATTCAATGGTACACGCACCCCGATCTTTGGAATCAACAGCCTTGGTCGGTTTACAACAATGGCCGCATCATGACGCCGTGGGTGTTCGGTGGAAATAGAGGCATGATTACACCTGGGATGGACCCAGATGATATCAACGACTCGCACGACTACCCGCCTGAAATTCGACCGATTAATCGATTTCTCGATCAGACCGCCACCGATGATGACACGATCAAAGTGTTTAGCTGCCCGGGTGACCGTTCGTTCCGAACGGGCATCATTGGTCAATCGCCGACCGGTGCTCAGGAGGAATCGAATGACTCGTTCGTCATCAACGGTTCGAGCTTCACGCTAAACACGCGGTTTATGCAGGGCTATGCTGGAAATAACGGTGCACCCGGCGCGTTCACCATGAATGGTTACGCGACTCACGACGATTATATGGGCCGCATCGCCCGCAAGATGATCGGTGGGGATGCTGCCGTGTTTCCATTGTGGATCGAGCAGGGCATGTACAGTGCGGCTCAGAATGCCGGTTATGACTTGGCTCGCAGCACTGCTTCTGAACGCCGCTTCGGCTACCACCGCAAGTTCTCTTATTGGTCGATGGGCTTTGCCGATGGCCACGCCACCAATCAGTATTACGACACGCGTGTGGCCGTGATGCCCGGCGTGACAATTTGGGAACCGGGTTTCAACCCATTCAATCCGTAAGCCAACACCAACTCAAGTAAGCCTCGCACGGCGATTGGATGTATTCTTACATCGAATCGCCGTTTTTTTGCGCCGCGTTCTAGACGAAGGAGCAGCTAATCGTGTCGGCCCCGATGATCCCTTACGCACTGCCGAGATTGACGACAGCAGAACAGCTACAGCGTGGTGATGCGCTGTTAACGAATGCATTGGGGCGACGCAGTTGTCGTTTCTTTTCCGACCGCCCTGTGCAGCGTGCCATCGTGGAGAAAGCATTAGAAATCGCCCACACTGCCCCCAGCGGTGCCAATCGGCGGGGTTGGCGTTTTGTTGTCGTTGACGATCACGGTTTGAAGCGTCGTATTCGGGATGCGGCCGAGGCCGAAGAGCGCGAAAGTTACGAGCGGCGCATGACAGACGATTGGCGTGCGGCACTTGCACCGATCGGGACGGATTGGCAGAAGCCATTTCTCGAAACCGTGCCGTATTTGGTCGTGATGTTTCAGCTTAATTCGCAAGTCGTTGATGGTCGCATGCAGCGAAACTATTACCCGACTGAAAGCATCGGTTTGGCAGCGGGCTTCTTTTTGATGGCTTGCCAGCAGATGGGCTTGGCCACGCTCACGCATACGCCCAGCCCGATGAATTTTCTGCGAGAGATTTTGCAGCGACCGGCCAATGAGAAGCCGTTTTTATTGATTCCGGTCGGTTATCCGGCGGATGACTGCGTAGTGCCGGATATTCCGAAGAAGCCGTTGGATGAAGTGTTGCAGTGGAATGTTTAATTGTCGTCGGTTACGCCGATGATTGAATCTTTCAGCCGGAATCGGTGCGCGCGGCCTAAACTTTGGTGATGAGTAAACCCTCCAAGAAAAATAATCCGCACGGCGGTGTCGTTCACACCTACCGTGGTTATGACCCCGGCAGGTATCCGATGCCTGCGGCTGAGGGTGGCGACATGGTCGCGCCGGCGTTCAACCATCTGATGGAGTATGGCAGTCTCGACGACCTTTCGCCCGAACAATTGGCCGAAGCTGTTGAGATCGATCCGTCGCAAATCCAGGGGCTGGGGCCAAGCCTCCAGTCGCTGCTGGCGATTTTGGAGGAACGCAAGCGGAAGATTCTAGCGACGTACGAAACGGCGGCGGCTCGAGCTGCGGCGACGAATGCGTTTCGAACTACGGCAGAAGATGATCGCGTCAAAGATATTCCCGAACGATTTCAACCTGCCTATCACCGAGCGATTGCCGAAGAGCAATTGATCGATTTAGAGCGTCTGTGGTATCGCCTCGAAGGGCGCAGCAGTTTCGCCGGGCCGCTGCTGCAAATCATGGAGCAGTTGGGCCGTAAGTATCAAGTCGAGCAACTCGCTGCCAAGTATGATTTCACCGGCAGGCAGGAGATGTCGGTCGACAAGGCGCTGGAAGTAAAGGAAGAACTTGAGACCATCGAGCGTCTGATCGAACAGTTGCGCGACGCCGCGAAGAATGCAAAAGTCTATTTGATCGACATGGAAGCGCTGGGCCGCTTTGCCGAATCCGACCAGATGGAAGGGCTGGAGCAGATGCGGCGGCAGGTCGATGAGTTGCTGCGACAAATGGCCGAACAACAGGGTCTGCGC
>JAUIHO010000210.1 GCA_030432035.1 Phycisphaerae bacterium | reverse complement strand
TTCGTTGCTGATTGTTGAATCGGATGTTGAAGCCCATATGCCAAGGCATGTCCAGTTTGCCACCCTGATCGTCGATGTACAGCGATGTCGTCTGATTAATCGACCGTAGGTTCGACAAACAATACGCAACGTTGGCTTCTTCTTTGGCCAGCGATAGAGCGGGCAACAAAATAGAAATCAACAATGCGATAATCGCGATCACGACCAAGAGTTCGATCAGCGTAAAGGCTGACCGTCGTTTATTTCCAATCATAAGTACTCCTTACTCTAGGACCGAACATTTCGGCACTAGGAACCCACTTTTATCCCACAATTCGGGCATTCGCCCGGCGAGCCATCCATCTTTTTTCTGGCTACGAATTTTTCACATTTCGGACACGCAATTGCCAAAACAGCTTTACCGCCGGGGCAATCCGGACAATCGTATTGCGTTGGCGGAACAAGATCGGCACTTCCGCCAGCACGCGTTCGACCGGTGCGCGGCGTAAACGATTCCATTTTGACCTGATCGGGCGGTAGCTGGGCATGAGCGCCATTCCCGACGCAAACGACGTCGATCATCCGCGCATCTTCTGGTAGCTCTCGACCCTCTTCATCTAGTGCGGTCGAATTGCCCGACGACACATTATAGACGGCCACGCCGCCAGCTATCACAAATAGGACAACCGCCAAGATCACCTTGTTCTTCGAGTTCAATGAATTACCCCACTGCCGAAGCGAAGCCGATGGCCTCGCGGAGGCGAATTAGGCTGGTCCCACTTTAACCAGCGACATTATTATACCGATCTTTCGCTCCGATGCTGTCGAGTTTGACACGCCGGACCGAAAAATGCGACTCACTTCCGCTATTCTAGCCGCATTTTGTCGGAAATATAGCGTTCTCGGTCCATTTCCGCGTCAGGCAACGCTCCAAAACGAGGCGGCGAAAAACCAGTAAATCGCGATTTTAAAACCTTTTTCCACAATATCACGTCCGTAGTCGACTGCCGGGGTCGAGCTCAGATCACCCCAAGACGGCACTTTTCATCCGCCCTGCGAGGGCAATGAGCCAATGGCTTTTAAGACTGCGAATTTCTGTGATTTTCTATGGGCGCGGATTCACGTGTGAGATTAGCAGCTCTAACGGGTACGCATTTAGGCCGGTCGGCTTTCTGGTAAATCTGAATCGAGCCGGCCTGACGTCAACTTGGCGACCGTAATTTTTTGAGTCGAAAGGGATCTCGATGGCCAAAACCCTCAGTGCAATTCAATGCTTGGTCCTGCCCATATTGGCATTTGTCTTCGTCGGAGCTGACTGCAGTTCGACGCCGACTCTCGAAATTCCGAATTCCGAAGGTGAACTGACTGCTCAGCAGTTGGGCTACGCCATCGCAGGCTTTACGGTCGAAGACGACGCGGATGCGAAGCTGATTCGTCGCGAGCAGGCGTTGCCTGCCAAGCCTTGCCCGACCAGCGGCACGCGCACGCCGCAAGCTGACGGCTCGATGTTCTTCGCGGGCTGCGAAGTCTTTCCAGGGTTCGTATTGGACGGTCAGTTGTTGGCTACGGAAACCGACGAGATGACGCGGTTGGAAGCGGACGACCTAAGAATTACGCAGACGGGATTTATGGCGTTCATCAGCGGCTTTATCGATGTGCAGCGCAATTCCGATGGCTCGACTGTGTTCACCGCCAACTTCGACAGCAGTTCGACGTTGGATGGAGAGACGGATATCACCAATCTAGTGGGCCAACTCACGGTCGCCCCCGATGGATCGATGACAGGCGGGTTTGCCATGCCCGAGCGCTGCGAAGGTACGCTGGATTGTGCGAGCGCATGTCGCCTGACGGGGCTCAATATTTTTGAATTGATCGCTTCGCCTTCCGGTTTCGGCGCGGCGTTCGAAGCTGCCTGCGATGCCAATACGAACACCGACTGCGGATTCGGCACGATTCAGATGCTGCTGATCAACGGCGCTTCCGAGCCGGTACACATCCTCGCGCCGGAAGAAGCGCAGAGCGACGCCACGCTCTTGCAACCGGGCGGCAGTCGGGCGGTCTGCGTGTTCTTTCAAGAAGGCGAAGTGATTAATTTCCGCGGCTTTGCCGATAGCGGCGGTTTTTCGCTGCTGGCGTGCCCGTACACAGAGTTCCCAACGATTATGCCGTTGGAAGGGCAGATTCAGTTTTTGGAAGATCCGTATGGGTTGCAGTGCAATGGGTCGGCGTT
This sequence comes from Phycisphaerae bacterium, assembly GCA_030432035.1. Lineage (GTDB taxonomy): Bacteria > Planctomycetota > Phycisphaerae > UBA1845 > UTPLA1 > ECT2AJA-110-A. Next base: position 6,485 of record JAUIHO010000210.1, on the reverse strand, counting down.
TGATTGATGGTTAACCTCTTGCCAAGAGTACAGGTCATCGAGATTCACTATAATCAAATGGATGTCGCCCCAGTCGCCATTATGGAAAAAGCTCCTTCTTTTGACCGACAGAAAGGCATCTGCGACTGTCGCATTCCTACGGGCGCTACCAGCGGAGGCGTTTCCGGTTCATTGTTCGGCGTGCAAATACCAACTTAGAGATTTAATAAAGCAACGATGTCCGGAGTGCGGTCAACTTTTTGATGAGTTGAAATTGCGTCGAGATCAGTACGCAAGCAGTGAGCGACGAATCGCGAAACTGCTGCGTGAGTATTTCGATCGGAAGTTAGACGTCGAGACAAAAATCGTATGGTACGGTTGCCTCGCCTTAATAACCGCACTGGTAATGGTCTTGGGATACAGTTTGGTGATCGACTATTACGTCACGAATGCCTTTGAGAATTGGCTAGCCAACGCTCGGACAGGAAATGTTGCCACATTGCCCGAATGGTGGTTAGAACACAGATCCGCTAATCTTAATTTAGTAGTAGTCTTGATGGTGCCTTCGGCGCTTGTATGTGGTTGGCTCTATTGCGTATTCCGCCGCCACTGGATCGAAGAGCAGTTATCGACTTTTGATGCTGATCCCTCAAGCCCCAAGGCCCAAGTCTCAAGCCCAGCCTAAACCCTCAGCGCCTCCGCGGTCTTCGCACCAATATCCGCCGGTGATTCGGCCACATGAATACCCGCTGCCTTCAATGCGGCGATCTTGCTCTCGGCAGTGCCTTCGCCACCCGAAATGATTGCGCCAGCATGGCCCATGCGCTTACCGGGAGGGGCAGTGCGACCCGCGATAAAGGAAATGACCGGCTTGGTAACGTTTTCTTTGATGTACGCTGCGGCGTTTTCTTCGTCGTTGCCACCGATCTCACCGATCAAAATGATCGCGTCGGTGTTGGCATCATTCTGGAACATCTCCAGCAACTCGATGTAGTTGAGGCCCTTGACCGGGTCGCCGCCGATGCCGACGCAGGTGCTCTGCGCGATGTTGCGACTGCTGCACTGCCAAACGGCTTCGTATGTGAGCGTACCGCTGCGCGAGATGATGCCGACCGATTTCTTACCGCTCTCGGCGGGCGTGTGGATGTAGCCCGGCATGATGCCGATCTTGGCTTCGCCCGGTGTGATCACGCCGGGGCAGTTGCCGCCGATCAGCTTGCAACCCTTGTCTTCGATGTGCTTCTTGGCCTTCACCATATCGAGCGTGGGCACGCCTTCGGTGATCAAAATGATCAGCTTCACGCCCGCGTCGGCCGCTTCCATGATGCTGCTCGCCGCAAAGGGGGCGGGCACGAACACCAACGAGCAATTGGCCTCCGTTTCTTTGACTGCCTCTTGGGCAGTGTTGAAAACAGGCAACCCGTGTTCGCTTTTTTGGCCGCCTTTTTTGGGCACCACACCGCCGACGAACGTTGTGCCATATTCAATGCACTGCGTGGTGTGAAAGCTGCCGGCCTTGCCGGTGATGCCGTGGGTGATTACGCGGGTGTCTTTATTAACGAGAATGCTCATGGCGGCGGTTCCAAATTCGAATGACGGAGGTCGATGGCCGGTTCGGCTGAGCCTCCGAGGGGTATTTCTGCTGTCGGCGGCATTCTAATGCGCGAGCGGGGAGGGGCAATATGTGGGGGGTGGCGAAGAGCGAGTCGAACTTACTGACACGCTCCGGTTTTGACGTACCATACGGGGCATGCCTGAAACCGCCTATTTAAAATGCATCCGCAACGGCTGCGGCGCGACGTATGGCCTAACTGAGCCACGCTATGCCTGTGATTCGTGCGGAGCGCTGCTCGACGTGGCCTACGATTGGGAACGGCTAATCGTCCCCGGTAGCCTGCAATTTTTCGCCGAACGCTGGGGCACGCGTGACGAACCGCTGGATTTCTCCGGGGTGTGGCGTTTTCGAGAGCTGCTACCGTTCGCGCCGACCGACCAAATGGTGACGATCGGCGAAGGGCAAACACTGTTGCAACAGGTCGATGTGAAACGGCTCGACCTTCCGTTGGCCGATGGGCATCTGCATCTGCAATACGAAGGCATGAACCCGTCTGGCAGCTTTAAAGACAACGGCATGACGGCGGCGTTCACGATGGCGCGGATGTTGGGCAAGCGGCGCGTGGGTTGTGCTTCGACTGGCAATACGAGTGCATCGTTGGCGCTGTACGCATCATTGACGCGCACCAATGACGGCGTGCCGATGCAGGGCATCGTCTTCATCGGCGCGGGCAAGATTGCCTATGGTAAGTTGTCGCAAGCGTTGGACTACGGCGCGCTAACGTTGCAGATCGACGGTGATTTCGATGCCTGTTTGGCACGCATTCGCGAAGCGGCAGATCGGCTGGGTTTGTATCTAATGAACTCGGTCAATCCGTTTCGGCTCGAGGGCCAAAAGGCGATCATGTATCGCGTGTTAGAAGGCCTCGGCTGGGACCCGCCCGATTGGATCATTTGCCCCGGCGGTAATCTTGGGAACTCCAGCGCCTTCGGCAAAGCGTTTATGGAGTTGCATCAACTCGGCTTGATCCCACGCATACCACGGTTGGCCATCATCAACGCCGCCGGTGCCAACACGCTGCAATCATTGGTCAACGATAAGGGGCTGTGCTGGAACAACGGCGGTTGGGATGACGCGCTGGCTGCCGAGTTTTATCTCGATATGGCGAAGCGCAACCAACGGGCCAATACTGTGGCGACGGCGATTGAGATCGGTCGCCCCGTCAACTTACCGAAGGCGCTGCGGGCGCTCGATATGACGAACGGCGTTGTGTGCGACATTAGCGACGAAGAAATTCTCGACGAAAAGGCCCGCATCGGTCGTTGCGGCTACGGTTGCGAACCGGCCAGCGGCGCGTCACTGGCGGGCCTGCGCAAGCTCATCGACAACGGCACCATCGGCAAAGACGAACGCGTGGTTTGTATTCTGACTGGCCATCAATTGAAAGACCCGGACGTGACAGTCGGCTATCACATGAGCGCCGCGCAGGATAAACCCGTCGACAGCGGCAAGGCCGCCGAGATTGCGGCGCAGCAACGACGTGGCGCCAACGCGCCGGTACGCGTGCCGGACGATTTGAATGCGATTTGCACAGCGATTGAAGGCGCTTGATTCGGCGGCGTTGCTTGCGGGTGGCACGGTTGGCATTAAGTGAAAAGTGCGGTCGGCGTCGCGAAGCGGTAAACGTTAACGTCGTTTGGTTGTTAATGATCGCGATTGAAGGTCTGAAGGAATAGATCGTTTGAGCGCGGGTCCCCAGCATGGGTGCCCCTGCCCTTCTAGGGCTGGGGGACAACAGACACTCGGGCTAGCCGTGAGAAGCAGTCATCAAGGAGGAAGCATGCCCATCAAACTCGCCATCAGCGGCGCCGCCGGACGCATGGGGCGGCGCATCATCGCCCTTGCACACGAAGACGAGAATCTACAAGTCACCTCCGCCCTCGAACACGCCGACAGCAAACACATCGGCGAAGATGCCGGCCTGCTCTCGGGCGTTGGCACCATCAACGTGCCAGTCAGCACGTCAGCCGATGGCGATTGGGATGTGTTGATAGACTTCTCCACGCCCGCCGGAACGATGAATTATTTAGACGCGTGTCTTGAAACAGGGCGCAAGCTGGTGACGGGAACGACCGGGCTTGCAGTCGATCAAATCGAGCGCATCGAATCGGCGGCGCGCGAAATCCCGATCGTCCGCGCCGCCAACATGAGCGTCGGCGTAAACGTCTTGCTCCGCGCCGTGAAAATGATGGCGGCCACGCTCGATGCGAGTTTTGACGTCGAAATCAGCGAGACGCACCACCGGTTCAAAGTCGATGCCCCCAGCGGAACGGCGATTGCCCTTCGCGACGCCGTCGTTGAAGGCCGGACCGTGCACGACGGCCCCGATGCGACAGTCGTTCACGGTCGCGCCGGGCAAGTCGGCCCGCGACCGGCAGGCGAGATCGGCATGCACGCGCTACGCGTGGGAGATACGGTCGGCGATCATACGGTCTTTTTCGGCAGCCTCGGCGAAACGCTCACGCTAGGGCATAGCGCCCATTCGCGCGACACGTTTGCCGCCGGCGCATTGCGCGCGGCGAAGTGGCTGGCAGGCAAAGAGGCGGGGTTGTATTCGATGCAGGATGTGTTGTTTGACGCGTGAGATTTGGTGAATTGGTGAATTGGTGATTTTGTGATTGAGTGATATAGAGCATTTATTGATACTGTGCGACGAACTTGATGCGGTTTAACCAATTAGCATGCGCTATTGATCATTGTCTTTTGATTGTATTCAATCTTTACGCCGAAGGCGTTATACCCATTAGCCCAGGGTTGACGCGAAGCGGCTACCCTGGGTTGTGATGTTGATGAACGCATTCAACTCTGAAAGAGTTGCGGCATTGCTCGGTCGCGGTCGGAAAATGCCGCAACCCCGTTGGGGTTGTACTGCGTGACGACTATGTTTACCCCGGGTAGCCGCTGTTGCGGCAACACGGGGCTAATCGGCTTAACGCCTTTGGCGTATCTTCTTAATACGACCCCGTCGCAGCGCAATTATCTCTCGATTTCGACAAACCCCATAAGGCAAGCTGGTTTTGCAGGATGATTGGCTGAACCACCGCCATTGGTTATTCGAATCAGACCTTGCCGGTTGCCTCACTCCTCATCAATCACCGCAACTTGTTCCTGTGCCGTCAATTTGTTGAGTCGCGCTCGCGCGTGTTTGTGGTTGGGGATAATGTTTAAGACCAACTGATAGCTTTCTTTCGCTTCGTCGAAGCGTTGTTGCTCTTCAAGCTGCACCCCGTAGAAATAGCTGGCATGGCCAAGGTTGGTGCGAGCGATGTCGAAGTTCGGCTTTAACTCCATCGCCTTGCGAAATGACTCGACGGCCGCTTCGGCTTCGTGGCGCGCGAGCAGGGCACTCCCCAGATTGTTATACGCATCGGCATAGTCGGGGTTGATCCGAATCGCTTCGCGATAGTGACCTATTGCGGTGTTTAGGTCGCTCTCTTTTTTGAGTGCGAGCCCCAGATTGTGATGGGCGTCGGCATATTCGCTCTCGATTTCCAATGCTTCGCGGAACTTCGCAATCGCATCGTCCATGCGCCCCATCTCAAAATAGGCGCCACCGAGATTGTTGATCGCCATATGGTCGCGCTCGTTGCGCTCCAATGCGATTTCGTAGTGTTCGATTGCCTTGTTCAAATCACCGGCCTGGGCAAACGCAGCGCCGAGGTCACTATAAATGCTGTGATAGTCGGGCTTGAGTTCGAGCACGCGTTGATAGTGCGGGATCGCTTCAATTGGTCGGCCCAAATCGGCCAGCGCACCGGCCTTGTTCACGTGTGCGTCGGGGTTGTCGTTCCAAACCTTCAATGCTTCGTCAGCGTGATGCAAGGCCTCAGCGGGCTTATTCTTACGCAGCAAACACATCGCCATGTTGTTGTGTGCTTCACCGTAGTCAGGCCAGAGCTTGAGGGCGTGTTCGAGATGATCGATGGCTGCGTCGAATTCGCCGGTGCGTGCCAACGCCAAAGAGAGATTGCTACGTACGCGAGGATTGTGTGGAGCCTTATCCACAACATCCTGCCACATCGCGAGTTCACTGTGGTAAAGTGCGTTTCGCTGAAACGTGAGTGCTCCCAAGCCGACCGCCACGATCAGCGCTGCCGCGAAACCACCTCGTTGCATTAGCCAACGTGTGCCTTCGGGCTTGGTTTTTGCGGCTCGCTGTAGCAGGTAATAGCCGCCGACCACTAAGAGTGCGACCAAGCCGGCTAACGAAAGATACATGCGGTGTTCGAACGCGACACTATTGAGCGGACGAATGCTGGACGTAGGAGCCAATATCAAGAAGAACCAAAATCCGCAAAAGCCCAACGCGGGTCGTCGTTTCAACGCGTACACCGCCGCGCCGAGCAGTAGCAAAATGCCAAGTGCCTGCGGCACGATGCGACTGGCAGTCGTCGCTACGGGCCACCAATAATCGAAACACAGCCCGACCGGGAACACGGTCAGCTTCAGGTAATGCAAAATAACGCCCGGCTGCGTCGCGGCGTACATCATCGGTGGAATGCCGCCCAGCCCTTTCGGCGGTGCGGCGGCAGTCGTCGGCAGTTTGTTGACGGCGTTGATCATGTTGGGCAAGAAGCCGCCGTCGGCCATGAACAGCAGCGTGCAGGCCAACCCGGCATACAGCGCCCAGCGGCGCTTGGCGATCTCGCGAAAGGTCGTCGCTAGGAAGACGCGATCGAACAGCAGTACCATCAGAGGGGCGGTGCACATAACAGCCTTCGACAGCATGCCACCTAAGCATGCGAAAATGGCGAGTGCATACCAAAGTTTCGATCGATCGCCGGTCACGCCGCGTAGTACGAGATAGATCGTGAGCAAGTAAAACATGCCCATCATCGATTCGCAGCGTTGGATGATGTACGTCACGCTTGCGGTTTGCAGCGGATGCAGC
>JAUIHO010000209.1 GCA_030432035.1 Phycisphaerae bacterium | reverse complement strand
GACTTTTGCCTTAATCGCTTTGGCTTCTTCCAGCATCATCGCTGGCTTTGGTATCGAGCGACCGCTTTCGCCATACCACGCATGGCAAACAAACATGCCGAGTTCGAAATCCCATACAAAATCACCGTGTGCTCTTGGTCCATGTCCTTGCATCTGATTCGCTCCTTCAAAACGGAATGCCATCACCACCATCGGACGGCGGTACAGTTGCTTCCTTCGGCTTGCCTGTTGCTTCGGCGTGCACGGCTATCAACGCTGTGACGTCCTTGCACGTTTCCAGACCTTTCGATCCGTCGATGCCGTGCTTTTTCAGCAAGGCCGTGTAATCGGGAAGTTTGAGTTTCGAGCCCGCCGATTCGATGTCTTCTCGTAGCTTGGTGATCTCGGGCGCGATGGTTGCGTCGAAGTGTTCGCGGTGGAATTTGTTGCTCTCGTAGCAAGACTTGATTTCTTCACGCACCTTGGCGTTGTCGTCCTCGGTCCATTCGGCGACCGGCTTGCGACCGTTAAGCAGCGACAACTCGTCGAGCGATACGCCGACTTTGATGGCGTATTCTTTCCATTTGGTGAGGTGTGGGGTTTCGCCGGGTTGTTCGGGTTGGGCTTGCGTCTGTGCGGCGGGTTCATCATTTCCGACGTCTCGCATACCCGTGACGATGGTTGGCGACGATGCGTCCTCGCCGATGTCAACGATTTCCTCGCTCGACAACATCATTGTGACTTGCGGGCAATACATGCGTTGGAAGAAAGCGCCCGACCGATACGTCAGCATCAGGTCGGTCATGGATTCCCACTTCTTATTGCGGGTCCATCCTTCGTCTTTGGCCATCTTGTACGAACAGGATGCGCGTAGTTCACGGTTGGTTTCGCGATCGACGCCGATGCACGTCGCGGTTCGACCGTCGCCAGCGCCGCTCAATTCCCATCGCAACGGGCCGCGAAAAAGGCCGCTATTGTTTACCAACGCGATCAGCATCTTGGCCGACAAGCCCATCTTGCCGTGAATGACGTAAGCCTGTTCGAGCGCTTCGCGATAGTCGATGGCGTGTCGGTCCGCCCAATCGAGCACGACGAAAACGTCGTCGGGTTTTCCTTGAAAGTGTGCGGGGATCACCGCCGACTTGGCGTATCGGTCTGCGAATTTCGACAGGATGTCGTATCGCTGCATCATTTCCAGATGCCGCGATGGCGGGGCTAACGCCGCGCTCCGCTGTTGTTCTCGTAAAGCTAATGTCGTGTTGTCTTCTGCCATGTTTCTCGTCCGGTTAGGGGTTGTCGTTTATCCAGCTACTGCGTGATGCGGTAGCAACTGTTGCGTTTCTGTGATGAGTCTTGGGAGTTCGAGTTTCATGTTGGCCGCGACCTTCTCGGCTGCCGCCAATAACTCGGGGTCTTTATTGACCTTCCGCACCGCCGCCAGAATCGTTGTGTGGTTCGCGCCGAAGACCTTGGCGACCTGCGGATAACTCCAATCGAATGTCGTTTTAAGCAGCCAGAAAATCATCATGCGGGCGCGGGTGATGTTCTTTGTTTTGAATGCCAGTTGACCGCGAGCATTGACGGCCAGCATTGCCTCGGTCTCGACGCCCGATTCCTTCGCCACCTTCCACACGATGGCCAGTGCCTTGATGGCGTCCTCTGTCGACAAGCCGCGTGCGATCATGGTTTCGATGCGTTTGCTCATTGGTTGGCTCCCGAAATAAACGAAGCGCCGGCATCGCTGGGATCGACCGGCACTTCGTCGGAGGGGAAAGAAGCGTAATAAAAGGCGCGCCCTGGCATGGTGTCGGGCCGGAGAGGAAGGAGGCCAGGGCGCGCGGTGAGAACTTTGGTGTACGCGATGATTGATAGGGCGAAGATCAGCAACGCCATGAGGATCACGGACACTGCCGCGATGAGCATGTCATTACCGCTCCCCGACACGGACGGCGCATCCTGCGAACCGTTAACATCCGTGCTTGGCGTCCGTGCCGAGGGCAGTAAGGCTGAGATACTGGGTTGGATCAGCGCCGATCGGCGCGCCCGGTGAGCATGCGTTCGCGATGTTCGATTTCGGATTCGGGCATGGATTCGAGGTCGTCCTCGATCTCGTCCCACAAGATGTCCATCAGACGATGCAACATGCGTGGGTTGTATGCCATTGCTTCCTTGAGCCGCTTTCGGAATGTCGGAAAAGCATTGGTCGCCGCGTTGTTGGCAGACTTTACCTTCCACATGTTCGCCAAGTCCTTGCAGGAATAAACGTCGGGCATGGGTTTTACTCAGGGGCAGTAAAGAACTTTGGCCCGATCCATGGGGTAGTAATTTTTGATTTGGATTACTCATCCGTGGTATTCCGTGAAGGGGTTAAGGTCGAAGGGGTTAAGCGGCGGAAGATGCAGACTTGGGCCGACGTTCGTTCCAGTTTTCATCCAAGCCGCGATAGCTTTTGTAGGAATCGAGGAGGTGTTTGAACGTCGCACTCGGCAGCGTGCCGCGTCGCTCGCAAAGCTGAATGAACCGCTTTACGTCTCGGTTATCTACGTCCGCCAGTGGGTTGCTTTTGGTGGAAAGGGGCATCGTTTGGTTGCTCCAAAAAGTTCCTGATCGACAACCAAAAGATACCCGATATGGATCACTTGTCAAACCATATTTGGAAATATTTTGAACCCGATTAGGTTTCGCGTATAACTTCTTATTGCCGCAGGGATTAGGCGGGCGTATTTATGGCGACTTGGTACGAAAAAGCGGAAGTCGTCATCGGCGGATCGAAAAAAAAGAAGTCGGATTTCGACCGCGATGCCGAAGGTATTGCGCGCCGGTCGGGCGTGACGTGGGATGCGAAAAAACTATCGCGGTCGATAGCTAAGAAAACCACAGTCAATGCATACGACGGGCTAGTGATCGCGCGATCGCTCGGTGTGAATTGGTCTTGGTTGTTCGATCCTGCCAAGTCGATCGATCAAGTCGAGTTTGATAATTCCCCAGAATCGCTTGACGCCGCCGAGGTGCTCACGACAGTCGGCCAAGCCCTCATCGATCAGGCGAATCGGTTAAGAGCCGCAGACGCGAACGTGACGCGTCCTGCGGGTGCTGACGAAGCTGATGCTGACGTCGATACAGTCGAAGCCGCAGTTGATCGAGATACGCCTCGGAAAAAGCGTGCTCGTCGCTCAGCAGGTTGATGATTTCCATCACCGCGCGTGAGCGACCGTCCAAGCCGGATTGAGGTTGTGCTGACATTTGGCCCTGCCCCAAGTTTTTTAGATCGGAGTTTTCTACCCCGCACGTCGCGATTGGGTTCGCGCCTGTGGAAAAGATTTGCTCAGCGCTCTGTGGGAAAACACAAAATGAAAGCTGTGGATTGTCGCCTGTGGTTTGCGCCTATAGGGGGGATATATATTTCCTGTCCTGTCCTATTGTGTGCGCTTTTCGTGCGCCGCGCGTGCGCTTTTCGTGCGCGCAGCGTGCGCATCAGCGCGCACGCGCTGCGCACATTTCGTGTGTGTTCCTCGTTTTTGGGCTGTAATCGCTGGTGACCCTGTGGTTTATTAACGTACCTGTGGATTGTGAAAGGGAGTTTTTCGATGCGATATTCTGTGATTATGCTGGTTGTTCTGTGGTTTGTGATGGGGGTGGAGTGTCCGATGGAACCGGATATGATGATGGTCGAAGGGCCGATGATGGAAGAGCCTGCGCCGAATCCGCCGCCGATGGAGGAAGAGCCGGAGGATCATGAGGAGCCGGAAGAGCCGGAGGAAGAGGAACCGCCGCCGCCAGCGGTGCGGACCGGGGTGTGGCGAGCTAGGCCTCTACCGAACGGATCGCAGATTACCCAGACCGCACACATAACGATCGATCAGGATTCGCTTGGTCTTTTCGTCTCGACGGGGCGATACGAGTTCAGTCGATTTTGCACAGGTGGTGGTGTAACCAGCCAGCGTCAATTCTCTGACTTCATCTGCTCGAACGTCAGTATTGACAATTTCACAGCCGATTGTGCTCGTGCCCGGATTACTTTCAATCAGAAAGCGAATGGTGATCCCGCCGAATTCGGAACAATCGAAGTGTCAATCAGTAACGCTGGGAGTTGCAACGGGCCGCAATTTATCGATATTGAGCACTTGTCGGACCCTTAATTCTGGTCCACCAGCCCCACCGTCCAAACCCCTTGATCGCTGATCTCAAAACCTTTGGCCGACAGCTTCGCTCGAGTGACCGGGCAGTTGTGTTCAAGGTTTTGGAGCCGCGCCGACTTCACCAAAACGCCGGCCTCTGCCCGCTCGAGTGCGTCTTGCAAATCATCCTTAATTGTTGAGTGGATCGCCTCGATGCTGGTCAGATTCTGGTACGGCACCGACGTGATGGCTTCGAATACCGCCGCCTGCGCGTACTCGGCGACCAATTCTTCCGGCTCCGACGAACAGGCCAGAAATGCCGCTAGTTCGTTGATCTCGTAAATGATGGCCGCGTTGACGGTGATCGATATCCCGTCGCTGGTGGTTACGCTCATACTCTCGGTGTTGACCGGCACACCTTGCACATACCGCTTGACCAGTATTTGCCCAACTGTCGCCCATTGCAGGCCGGGCTCAAGCATGTCCGATGGTTGGCCGAGCGTGTATCGGATCGCCGCTTCACCGGGTCGTACCTCGGCGTATTTCACGGGGAACAGGTACACCAGCGGATTGATAAGCAGCCCTTGGATGATCGATATAATCTGACCGAGCAATTCGACCATATCACACCTCGCACGTCACCCGAATGCGTTCGTCGGCGTTCATATTCCCCGACGTCGCGTAATCGACCTTCATCCGAATGCCCCCCAAGCCGCACGGGCCGAATCCTTTCGTCTTCGCCCATGAGTATTTGAACGACTTGTCGTTGGCGAATTGCTTTTTCCCAGCCGTGTACGCCCCGCTCATGACGTACTTGCAACGCATGTAGCTGAATTCCGAACCGAACGTGGGGAAAGACAAGACCGCCTCGTCGTGGACGTACCGCTTGTGGGTACTGGTAAAGTTTGAGATTTGCTCTAATCGCCGAAGTCTTCGTCGGACTCGTCCAAAATTCGGATAGACAACAATTCCACAACATTATCGTCTTCAATTAGAAATAATATTCCGAATGGCGGAGCGTGAGCAGATTCCACCGATTTCGCTAGTCGAATCTGCTTTTCTTGATTTATGATGGGAAAGGAATCCGGCCTTGTAGCAATCGCCGTAGTTACGCCGATCATCACATCGTCTAAATCGCTGCGTTCACCGAGAGCATCATACTCGGCAGTAAAACGATGACTTTCGCTTAGTGTACGGCACGGGGAACCCGGCATTATCCAACCAACTCCGCCGCCACTTCATCTGCCCACTGTTTCTCGGAGGCTGTCGGTGGCAAGTTTGACAAATAGGCAAATTGATACGGGATTAAATCATTTTCGCCTGTGATTGTCCAAGCCAATCCATGAGAACCCTCACTAACTTCATCAGCCGTTTTTCCTTTTAACATATCAATGACGAAATCGATAATGTTCGCTTCGTCCTCACCAAATACATCATCCAAAGCTGGCTTAAGTGCCATAACCCGTTTTTGGGTTCGCGGCCCCACTGGAACCTCTACTAGCTTTATCTCGCCGTTCTCGATCATCTGGCGGCGATTTGGAATCATTCGCTTTGGCGCTGGCCCCATCGGAAGCCTTTGATATGGAACCCCTGTCACTGGCCTTCCAAGTAAACTGTAAGAAATAAAATCTGAGTAGAAGCAAATTTTGTTAAGCATTACAGAGCCAAATCGTGGATCGGCTTCGCACTTATGAGCGGCGTAGAGTATCAGCGCGCGGAGTTTCTTCTCTCCATCCGGGAACCGGAAGTCGGTTGTCACATTACCCACTAAATCATGAATCGACTTCTTCATGTCCAAATTATAACCTAACTTTTACCTAATTGCAAGCAATTTTGCACCCACGCTGGGTGCGAATTACAGCCTAAGCCTATATCTTATATCGGTTTAACGCAATAAGTCGATTAATTCCTCGACCGTCCAAACGTGGTCGGTGAGGGCCGCCGTCATGGCTGGCGTTTCGCCCTTTAGGCTCTGATGTTTGCGGCAGTAATTGTAATACATGAAGAACAGGGCCAGAGAATGAACGTGGTTTTCTATCTTCTTGCTATGCCCGTTCGTCAACCGCGTGAATCGGCGATTCTGCATACGGATGGTCAGATTGTGCCGCTCAACGTGTGAGGTCGAAGCGTCCGCCGGATCGGGATAGCCGCTCACGCTGTTCTTTTTGCAGCCAGTGCATACCGATGGCGAATACTTCTGGTCGGGGTATTTCTTCGATTCGGCGTACTGCTTCACCACTTGGGCGTAATCTTGATACGAACCGAACGCCTCGCGCACCGCTTCTGGATAGGCTGCAAATCCATCTGTGCTAATCTGGCCGATGTTTATGACGCGGCCCGATAGGTCATCCATGAATGTGTGAGCATCTTCCCGCGTCCGCAGCCCGACGTGATAACTGATGATTAGTTTCGATTCAGGGTCTAGGGCCGTCCACGTCCACACGTCGCCCGCGCCCTCTACGGGAGCCTTGGCGTTCTTCACGTTCTTCTGTTTGCAGTAGCAGAACGACCAGACTTCATCGCATTGAACCAGTCGCGGGCGTAGGCCCATGACGTTCTCATCGTGGTACTTGGCGCATGCGGCCCCAAGGTCAGCCAACAGCTTGAGGATGGTCGGCTTGGATACGCCGGTCATGCGGACGGTGGCATTGATGCTGTTGCCCTCGACCAGCGAGACGATGACGGCCTTGCGTTTTTCTGGCTTCAAACGGTTCATACTTTACAATTATGCTTGACGGAGGTGTTATGTCAAGTCCCATTTTGAATATTATACAAAAAAATCGCTTGCATACCACGCGATCGTTGTATATTATGTAAAGTGCACCGTGAGGGACCGACGACATAGAAAGAGGATCTAGCTAATGGAGATTCGGTCAAGAACAGCCCACCCACCGATGGGAGGTGCGGCTAAATGGACGCTGGCGTATTTGGATGTTGCAGAAAAAGACGGAACGAGTTTTCTGGACCCGGACCAATACGCTCATGCAGTATCCCTGTTTGACGATTTGGCATCAGAATCCAACCCCCGGATAAGTGATCGGCAAAGCGTCAAGAAAATCGACGAGTTTTATGAACTTCGCGACAAGGGTGGAATACTGCGAAAGATAAATCTCAGGGTCTTCTTCGCTGTTCTCGATGAGAAGAAACTTATTCTCGTATTGGGCAGCATTAAGAAGGAGGATGAGGGAGCGGTCCCTAATTACATTGTGCGCAAGATGAGAAATCGTCTTAGGGAAGCAACGAGAGCAATGGAACCCGAGGAGTGATTATGACAACGGCTAGCAAAGACATCAGTAAAGCTGATTTCTCGCCGAATTCTTTCGGACACGAGGACATCGCGACCGCGTTCCTCTTGGATCGAATAAAAAATCTATCCAAGGAGGCTGCATCCGATTTAGTCTCACTTGGTGAAGATATTGCGACTTGCCAAGACCAAGAAACGTATATTGCGATACTTGACGCAATGCGTGAAATCATATTCCCTGAATTGATTGGCAAGGTCAATTACGGGGTAGCTGGTACTTCGGCGCCAACGGAGAAGTTCCAGAAATACAAGAGTTTTCTAGGAAATCGAATCGTCGATTTGAGGAAAGCGTCTGGGATGACGCAAGGCGAACTTGCGGAAAAAACTGGATTGACTCAAAGTCATGTTTCGCGGCTCGAAAAAGGGCAGCACAGCCCATCTCGAAAGACGCTAGAAAAGATAGCCATGGCGTTCGGCATGGAGGTGAGTGAGCTAGACCCGTGCGATTAAATTGGTCTGCGTTTTCTTGAATTACGAGCGGTTCTTTCCCCAACGGGATTGAGCCGCTTTTTTTGCAATCTCAGATCGCTGCTCAGCCGTCAATTTCTCCGCCCGAGCCTTACCGCCGACAAGGCCACCTTTGCGGCCCTTGGCGTTTTCGTCTGTATCCGGGTGCTCATCCAACTCGTCCCCGTTCAACTTCCCGCCTGTCACCTGCTCAACAATGTCACGGGCAAGCTCGGCAGTATCGCGGCGGGTTTTCTTCTTCTTGGCCATAGATACATTATACCACAGCCCCCATCAGGCGGGATTTTCAAACTTTACCAGTACCCGCTTGTGCAGGTGCCCCATCCACATGACGTGTGCGCCGGATACAAACGTTGCGGCCCGGTTGAACGCGATCAAGCCCTTTGTGACGCGGGCATCGCCAGAGAACCCGTGATGGAACCAGATACGGAAACTGGCGTGCTTGGATGTCTTGCCGCCCGGATTCTTGATCGCCATCGGGACGACGTAGCCACCTGTGTAGCCCGTGCGATAAACGGTATGGCCTTTGGGTGCTGCGGCTTGGATGCGCTCGTGGAACATGGCCAGCATGTCCGCGCCGTTGTGCTTGATGATCCCCGTCTCGTGGTTGCCGTACCCGATCATGTGCAACAGGTCGGCATAGTCGGCGTACTCGTCGACCGCGATGTCGATCGCGGTATTCATCGGGGTATCGGAGCCGACGAGGCGTTTGTCGAGCGTGGTGGGCGTGAAGCGTGGGTCTTTAGGGAAGATAGCGTCGAACAGGTCGCCGATGATGAGGATGCGGGCGTTGTGCTCGCGCGCCCATTTCAGGTCTTCGCGGAGTAGTTTGTACCGCACCTCGGCCGCGCCGATGTGTACGTCGGATTGCAGTAGGAAGTAAGCGGGTTGG
>JAUIHO010000208.1 GCA_030432035.1 Phycisphaerae bacterium | reverse complement strand
CGTCCAGCCAGCTGATTTCGGCGTTGAAGCGGCCATTTTCGAGGAAGTAGATCGTCTCGGCAATGACCTGCGGGTTGTTCATCATGAAGGTGTGGGTGACCGGCAAAGTGATGAAATCGGCGGACAAGAAGCGCGATCCGGAAATCTCCATTCCGATGCGCACGCTTTCCAACGCGAATTACAACAAAAAGAAGCGCATCATCGAGATGGGCGACAAGGCGGCGACGCGTAACTTCTTCGATTTGAACAAGTCGAAGAATTTCATGCAAACCATGCTGATCGCCAGCGCTTGTAAGAAGCTGATCGACGAGGAAAAGACGTCCAGCATTCGTGGTTTGTATTACCTTACCAAGCACTCGATCAAGGGCACCAACGAAAAGACGTTTAACGATCAAAAGGAATCCGACCCGATCATCGAGGATGTGGAAGTTGCGCTGGAAGCCCTGCGCGAACAACTGCATGTCTTTGCGGATAGCCGCGGTAGTATCGCGGGCAATCTCACCATCACCAGCCGTGGTGACGAGATTGATCTAAGGCGCATGGGCGCGGGCGGAATGAGCATCCCGGGCATCGTCGAACCCGATGTGTTCACATTCAAAAAGTGCGATGCGAAGTTCATCCTGCACGTCGAAAAAGGTACAGTGTGGGCGCGCTTTAATGAAGATCGCTTCTGGGAGAAGCATAACTGCATCCTAACGCACGGTAGCGGTCAACCGCCGCGCGGTGTGCGACGTTTATTGCATCGTATGCACAACGAATTGAATCTGCCACTCTATTGCCTGCTCGATAACGACCCTTGGGGGTATTACATCTATAGCGTCATCAAGCAGGGCAGTATCAATCTCGCGTTTGAATCGAAGCGTATGGCGGTGCCCGACGCCAAATTCATCGGCGTGCGCAGTAAAGACTTCGAAGAGTTCGGCTTATCCGACGATGTGAAGATCGCAATCGACAACAAAGACATCAAACGCGCGAAACAGATTCTGGCGTACCCGTGGTTTAAGGGTAAGAAGGATTGGGAAAAAGAAATCGCCGCCATGCTGCAGCACGGCTTTAAGATGGAAGTGGAAGCCTTGCTAACCAACGGCATTAGCTTTGTGACCGAAGAATTCGTTCCGCAAAAACTCAAGCAGCGGAACAAGTGGTTGGATTAGGAAATAGCGAAGAGCAAATAACGAAACTGGGGGGGCGTGCCCCTCGAAGGCTCGGGCACATAATGCGAGCCGCGAATTGCCGGGTGCCCCTGCCCCTCTGGGGCTGGGGGACTTTTCAAGCCGACGCGGCCGAAATGCTTACTTCGCATCTTCGTTGTAGATAATTCCTTCACGACTAAATAACCGATGCCGTATCAAATGCCAAAACGCCGAGCTTTGTAGATTATCCACGAATTCGAGGGCGATGATGGTCATGTCGTCGTCGATCGTCTCCGGATTAGCGGCAAACGATTGCACCGCTTCGATCACGTTGGCGGCAAGCTGTTTGCAGGATTTCTTGGTCGAAGCCTCTAACGCAGCCTTCAATCGCGCAGAACCAAATTGTTCATCTTGTGGATTTTTTGTTTCAAGCAACCCATCGGTAAAGAACACGATCCGGTCACCCGTCCGCACGCGCACTTTACGCCGCGAATACCGAACGCCTTTTTCCACTGCCAGCGCGATATCGAATAAGCCCTTGCGCGGATGCTCGATGCTGAGGCGATCCCATTTTTGCTGTGCGACCGAATAATACCAAGCGGGTTCGTGGCCCGCGTAACTTACCGAGAGCCGGCGCGTCGGCGGCAGATAGGTACACGCCGCCGCCGTGGTCATCGCGTCGATGCCTTGTTCGTACAGTGTGGCATTCAAATCGGAGAGCATCGAACGCTGGTCGGTGCGGTTCATGCTGCGGCGCAATTTTTGGTGCATCAGCGAGCTGATCTCGGCGACCGCTTCGCCATGCCCCACAACATCGGCGAGGCACACACGCGACATCAAGCCCGAGCCGCACACCGACAGATAATGTACGTCGCCGCCGCGAGCGCCGACGACCGGCTGCGAATAGATGTAGCCACGAATTCCCGGTAACTCGACCGGCGATTGAATCGAACGGTTGCCGCCCCAGACTTCATGGCAGGCAAAGCGATGGGTGCTGCCGTCGACGGCTTCCGCTGTTGCGGGCAAAGCCGCGTCAGGAGCAGCAAGTGGCTGAGCGGTATCGGAGAAAGCGGACATATATCGTGCGGGCTCTGGTTTCGTTGTTATGACGAAAATGGGCTGATACGACTTCTGTATTATATAGAGGCGACAATTCTGACGAGGGTTTTCTCGGCCAAATCATCGATGACGGACTTGCAGGTATTGAATCCGTAATGATGACGGCCATGCCCAATGTGAACCGCCGTATTAGCGGCCTCAGTGCCGAAACCCTTACGGCTTAATTTAAGCTTGATTTGGGCGTTTTGAATCTTTCGACCTACGATTCGCATGAATGATCGTTAATGTTTCGCTCGACGGCTCCATCAATAAGGGTGAAATTTTTGATGCAGTACGAGTAGTTACAAGGTGCTCATGGTGGAATTTGAACTTCCCGTCCATTTAAAAGAACGACAGCGCCTGTTAATCGACGTACCGTCGCAACCAGAGCGGCCATTCGTCCTATGCTGGTTGCACCACGCCGTGCGCGGTCATGAGAATCCGGCCCTCGATGCGGCAGTCACGATCGGCAATCAATTCAACAAACCCGTGCTCGTTTATCAGGGGCTCGCCGGACGTCATCGGTTCAATTCCGACCGTCACCATACGTTCATTATGGAAGGCGCGGCGGACCTGCAACGCGAACTTTCCGAACGCGAAATTGCCTATTCATTTTTTCTGCCGCGCTCGCCTACCGAGCCGTCGCCTTTAAGGAAACTGATGCAGCGCGCAGCAGCCGTTGTGACCGAAGATTACCCGGTGCCGCCGTTCCCAAAATGGTTGAAGCGTTTTGCAGACCACGCCGATTGTCCCATGCTGGCCGTGGATTGCGCCTGCATCATTCCCATGCAAGCACTCGGCAAGGCCTACGACCGCGCCTTTAAGTTTCGTAGCAAGACGTGGCCGGAATACGAGAAGCGAACACTGCAAGGTTGGGCGGACGTGACTGCGGAAGTTGAACCGTGGGCCGACGACCTTAGGTTTGACACCATAGATTTCGCGACGCAGTCGATTCCCGACCTGGTCGCGCGCTGCGATATCGATCATAGCGTTGGGCCGGTACACCAGACGCAGGGCGGTAGCCGCGCGGGCTATCAACGGTGGGATGAATTTCTGCGTCACGGCATCGGCGGCTACGCCAATCTGCGCAACGATGCCGCCGTCGCGCCGCCCAAAGGTGTGAGCCGTATGTCGGCCTACTTGCATCACGGCCACGTTTCGCCGTTTAAAATTGCGAGGGATGCGGCCCATCGCGAAGGCAAAGGGCCGGAGAAGTTTCTCGACGAATTGCTCATTTGGCGCGAGTTGGCCCATAACTTTTGTTACTATCGCACCGACATCGAATCGCTAACCTGCTTACCGAATTTTGCACAACAGACGTTGGCGCAACACGAACAAGACCGACGGCCGCATATCTATACGTGGGAGCAACTTGCGCGCGGTCAAACGCATGATGAGCTTTGGAACGCGGCGCAGCATTCGCTAATGCGTCATGGTGAGTTGCACAACAACCTTCGGATGACGTGGGGTAAGGCGCTACTGCAGTGGACGCGGACGTCCGCTGAGGCACTGCGGATTCTGATCGATCTCAATCATCGCTACGCGCTCGATGGCAACGACCCGAATTCATACGGCGGCCTGCTCTGGTGTTTGGGGCTGTTCGACCGACCTTTCGAGCCGCCGAAGTCGGTGCTCGGCACCGTGCGGTCGCGCTCGACGAGTTCGCATCGTGAGCGGCTCGATTTTGATACGTACCAAAATCGAATTGGCCGACCGGCTGGGGAAACGTGCTTTCGCGTCGCGATCATCGGTGCTGGTATCGCCGGATTAACGGCGGCACGGACGCTCCGCGATCACGGTCATCGGGTTACCGTCTTCGACAAGGGGCGCGGCGTCGGTGGGCGCACGTGCATTCGTCGACGCGAAGGGCACGCGTTCGATCACGGAATGCAGTACTTTAAGGTGAGCGATGAACGGTTTGCGCGATTGGTTGATAGTTGGCAACAGACCGGCATCGTCGCACCTTGGGAGGCGCGCTTTGGTCTGGTAACGAACGACGGAATAGAGCCGGACACGCCCGCCGCACCCCGCGTGGTGGGCGTGGGCGGCAGCAATGTTATCTCGAAGCATCTTTCCGACGGATTAGAGATTGAGACCAATACGCGTATCGATACTGCGAGATTCAACGACGGTCACTGGTCGCTGGAGGCGACCGAACAGCAGAGCTTCGACGGCTTCGATGTGTTGATCGTAGCGATACCACCGGCACAGGCGTTGGATTTATTGCCCGACGATAACCCGTTCGCAACTGAACTTGCTGCAGTGAAGATGTCGTCCTGTTGGACCGTGATGATTTTTCTCGATTCGGAAGTGCCGCCGCTCGACTATGACGCGCTGCGCGTGATGCGGGACAGTCCTTTGGCTTGGATCGCGCGCGACGGGTCGAAGCCGGGTAAGTCGGAATCGAACGCTTGGGTATTGCAAGCCACTGCGGCTTGGACCGCCGATCACTTTGAGGTGTCGGCCGATACCGTTCGGGAGGTGCTGACGGATGAATTCGCGCGTTTGACCGAAGTGAAACTACCAACGGTCAGATTTTCCGACACACAGCGGTGGAAGTACGCCTTGGCGCAGCCGGCAGCATTACCGAACGGTTGCTACTGGGATGCGGCTCAGCGACTTTGTGTGTGTGGCGATTGGTGTATTGATGGCAAAATAGAGGGGGCATATCTGAGCGGGGCGGCGGCGGCGGGCCACATCCTGCGGATCGAAAATCAACCGAAGGCAGCGACGCTGTTTTGATCGCTCCGGCTTTTGGAACCGTCGAAAATTACAACGCTTGTTGCTATTCGGGCTTTTCAAATTTGAATTCAAAGCGCCGGGTTTTCGTAACGTCCAATGTCGGCGCTTTGGCAATCACGCGACCGCGATCGGACAGCCAGCCATGGTCCGTATCTTCTAATGCCTTGCGCGACTTCACCTTTGGCAAACGCGTGCCATTGTGCAACACGACATGGCAGCGCTCGGCGAACGGATCGTGCAATTGGATTAGTGCCGCACGCTTGGCTTGTGCGCCTTCATAGTTGCCTTTGGCGGCCTCGATGATGACTTCTGCGTGGTCGGATTTTCGCTGTTGTAGGATCTGCGTCGTGCGCACGGCCCCTATTTGATAGGCAATGGTGCGACCGTCGTCTTCGTATAACGTGAAGTGGCTGGCGTCGGGGGATGTGGCGACGCACACGATCAGTTCGTCGCGCCGCGTGCCGTCGGTCCGGCGACCGTACACGTTCATGGTTTTCTCATCGACGTGCATCATCGGCACGATGGCGCCGGCGCGGGCGAACAGCGGAAGGCTAAACAGCTTACCATCGTAAAGCGGCAAGCGTCGTTGAAATTCGCCGGCACTCTTGACCCATTTGCCGGTTTCGAGATTCACCCACGCACCCTTGGGCAAGTAAACATCGACGGCGCGTTGTTCGTGCCGCGCGACGACGGGGGCGGTGAGCGCGGGGCCGATCATCTTCTGATCGCCCATTTCGCGCACGCGTTGATCGCGCGGGAAGGCATACATCATCGGTGCGACAATCGGCGTGCCACTTCGGTAAGCTTCGTGGGCCAAGGAATACAAGTACGGCACCATTTCATAACGGCGACGAATGCTCTTGAGGTTGCTTTGCAAATGGCCGACGCGATCAGGCGCGGTTTCGTATTGGTTATCGACATTGGCCGCGTGCGGTCGCACAGGAATATCAAACATCGAGCCGAACGCAAACCACTGCGTGTATAGCTCGTCGAGCGGGCCGTTTAGCGCGGGGCGTTTGAAGCCACCGACGTCGGCACCGAAGTAGTCGATCCCGCTCATCGTCATGTGAAGCTGCACGTTGGCATGAGCGGATAGTTGCCCCAATCGCGAACCGATATCGCCGGACCAGAGCGCCGTACCAAAGCGTTGAATGCCGAGCGTGCCCGAACGCGTCATGATGAACGGTCGTTGTTGCACTTCATTGCGTTCGTAGCCGCGGGCAATGCTCTCCGCCCAGCGGAAGTTAAAGATGTTGGCAACGTCGCGATGTGCCGTTTTGCCATCCTCTGGGAAGCCGTGGTAAGTCGATTCGGCAACGAAATCTTCCGGCTCACCCAGGTCCGCCCAGTGACCGACGATGCCAGCGTCGATCAGTGGCTGCCGTTTGTTATCGTGCCAATAGTCGCCAGCTTGCGGATGCGTCCAATCGACCATGCCGCCCGCGCCCCACCAACTGCGCATGAACGCGGGGGCCTTACCGTCGGCATCGCGCACCAGGAAACCTTGCTCGGCCATCGCGTTATAAACCGGCAGGTTCTTGCTGACGTACGATTCTTCGATCACGATGACGCCGAGGCCGTGTTCGTCGCGCAAGGTGGCAATCTTGGCGGCGGGCTGCGGGAACTTTTGCAAGTCCCACGTGAGCGAGCCCATCTGGCTGTCTTCGGATTCGCTCGTAATGCCGCCGAACCATTGCAAATCGAGCACGAAACCATCGAGCGGGAACTTCGCGTCGCGCAACGTTTTTAGCTTGTCGTCTAATTCGGCCCAGTCGTCGAAGCCGTATTCCGACACCCACAAACCAAAGGCGGACTTTGGCGGTACGGGTGCTCGGCCCGTTAAACTCATCAGCCTTTGTCGGAGCGCTTCGGGGTTGTCGCCAATCCAGATATAACCGCTGAGTTCGTTGCTCGGCGATTTAATGGTCCACGTGTCGTTGTTGGTGAAGTCCCACGTGTGCGGGTAAAGGTCGTCGAGCAACAGGGCGATACCGTTGCCGTCTTCGGTAAGGCCGAACAAAACCGGGAACTCCGCATTGCCAATCGCGCCGGTGCCGTCGTCGAAGCCGATCATGCGGTTGCCGTATTCGTTGCCCGGTATCCGCGTGCGCCCCTTCCAGTCACCATTGGGTTCGCCGGGCGTAATGAACTGTTCGCCCAACCCGTAAAGGTGTTGGATTGACGCGGCGTTCATCGTGATGGTGCAGCGACTGTCATTGCGTTCAAAAGTAAGCGTAATCGGCTTGTTAGCAGTGGCGCTGCTGAATTGCAGCGTCTTAGCATCGGGACCGATTCGCAGCTTCATCGCTTCAGTACGTAGCTTGTCGCCATCACGCTCAAACTTGAGCGGACCGGCATAGTTGCGTTTGACGATCATTGGCGTCGTGTCGATCGGTATCGGCATGTCATTGCCGTCGGCGGCGTCGATTGAAAATCGCAGCAACTTGTCGTCGAGAATTTCGAGCGTGAGTTGTTGCTTGTCGCTCTCGACTTCCACGGAGCGCAGATTCGACGGAGCGTCGGCGAATGTGTCGCGAGAGGCTGTTAGTGAAACGCCTGCTGCAATGATCGCCAAGAGAGCGGCCGATCGACGAATGGAGTACATGAAAAGCGTCCTTTGCTTTTGTGGGTATGACTGCATGGCTTGGCGGAAATCTGGTACGTTGTCGTTAACCGTTTCCGCGAGCAGCCTATGTTAGCAGATACGTAGCAAATCGCCCGCGCCCGGTCGGTGCAGCCCAACGTAGAGAATCTTACGATCTGCATCGTAGTGCCAACCGCCGTTGCCTTTGCGTACGGCACCCTTCGATTTGCGCTGGGCGATGTCGTTTCCAACCAACTGTACGCGCTGCGGTGCACTGGCTACGCCATAAAACGCGAGTAGATATCGTTCGGGCGCGAATGATTCGGTACCGGCGCGATCGCTGATGCGGAACGTGCGTTCGTTGCTGTCGTTGTCGACATCCACCGCATACGTTTCGGAAAGAAATTCACCATCTAGATGGGCATGGCTTCGACCATCATCGTTGTAGAACGTGCCGCCGCCATTGCCGGGATAGATGCGCAGGATCAACTCATCCAATGGCTTCTCATCGACGTATTGTGTGACCGTTCGCGTAGGGACAACGGTACCCGCACGGGCGAACATCGGAATGCTGGATAGCTTAACCGGGAAGCGCAGGGGTGATTCGGTGCCGCCTTCGAAGTGACGACCGGTTTCGTACTCGTACCAATCGCCTGCGGGCAATCGAATTTCGCGATGGTCGACGCCTTCGTAAACGACGGGCGCGACGAAAAGTGACGGCCCAAACATAAACACGTCGTTGAGCTTATGAACGGCATCGGCACGGGGAAAGTCGAGCAACACCGGTCGCATCAACGGCAAGCCGCTGGCGCTGGCGGCGCGCATTTGCGTGTAAATGTATGGCATGAGTCGATAGCGCAACTCAATCGCCGCACGATTGTGCTTTTCATATTTCTTACCGAAGGCGGTCGGGTCTTGCTCGCGTGAGTCGTTATCCATACCGCCGGCGTTGTGCGTTCGACAGAATGGATAGAACACGCCGACCTGCAGCCATCGCGTATAAAGCTCGGGGCTGGGATGACCGCGAAAGCCGCCGATATCCGCACCGCACATCGCAATGCCGGTGAGCCCCATGTTCAGCAACATGGGGATGCTGCAACGCAGATGGTCCCAACTCGAGAGGTTGTCGCCCGTCCACACGGCGGCGTAACGCTGCACGCCGGAGAAGCCCGCGCGCGTTAACACGAACGGCCGTTCGTCGGGACGCAATTTTTGAACACCCTCATACGTGCC
>JAUIHO010000003.1 GCA_030432035.1 Phycisphaerae bacterium | reverse complement strand
GATGCGCAGAGCCTGCCCGGGTTTCTCGAAAGCCGACTTGAGAAGGACATTTCCGCCGATCGTACCGTCGGCGTGTTAAATGCCGGCATCCTGAGCTACGCGCCCCTGCTCGAACGGCAACAATTTGAAGATATCGTGCAACACTATCGACCGCAGATCACAATTGCGGTGATGCATCTCAACGAGATCGGCAACGACTATCAATACGCGCAAGAAAACACGGGGACATGGGACGAATTGCATTTCCCCTATCCCGAATCGTGGACCGAACTAGAAACCAAACCGTGGGAGCAGCCCGTTAGCTTACAGGCGCTGCGTGAGTCGCGCATCCTTCATCCGCTGCAGTCGCTTGGCGATGCGCTAGGCCTCGAAACGGCCGATGAAACCCAAATCGATCGCTACGATTATCAGAAGTTTCAAGTTACCATCGACGGTCACGTTGAAACCAGTCATTTCTTCGTGATGCGCTATCCCGCCGAGCAGTTAAAGCCTTATTACGATGCAACATGGCAACAAATGCACGCGTTGAAACAACGTTGCGATGCCATCGGATCGGAATTTGTGCTCGTTTTGTTGCCGTTTGGCTTTCATTACGATGCGGCAGAGGCGCCGAACGACATCGGTCGTATCAACGGTGAATACACCGGCGAGGAACCTTATCGGTTTGCGTTTTTCGAAGAAATGGAACAGCGCGGTCAGCGCGACGGCGTGTCGGTGTTAAATCTGCTGCCTGCCTTTCAATTGACGGACGAGCGACCGTTATGTTTTGAGAACGATTTGCATTACAACGCAACGGGCAATCGCGTCGCGGCGGAAGCGATTGGAGAGTATCTCATTGATCGCGGTTACGTTGACCGAAGCGAATCGGATTAATCTCGTTTTGTGCGCAGTCACGTAATACCTGCTCCACCACTATCCGCTTTGGCATCAACTTCTTACCCGACTATGCTATTAGACTTGTGTTGATATTTGGTCGAAAGTGCGATTGCCATGCGAATTCTGATTACGTCTGACCTTCACTATAACGTGGCCCGCAGCCGCAAGCCGACGCGGGCGCTGGCCGAACGCGTGTGCCAGCTCGGTGGTGACGTTCTCATATTCGCAGGCGATATCGCCGCTGACGATCCAAAGTACTTCGACGAGGTGTTTGGGTTATTTGGCGGCTTCAACGGTCACAAGCTGGCCATTGCCGGCAATCACGATATTTGGACAACGGGCGGTGCCGATTCGCTTGAGCGCTATCGAACCGAGCTGGCGGAAATCTTCGCGCGTAACGGTGTGCACTATCTCGATGCGGCACCGTTCTACCTCGACGAGACTGCGTTCGTCGGCAACATGGGCTGGTACGATTTCAGCTTCCGACCTTCGGCGCTGCAAATTCCGCTACGGTTCTATCAGGGAAAGGTCGCGCCCGGCGCGGCGGCACGGCTGGGGAATTACGGCGGCTTGCTGACCGTCGAAGAAGACGTGAGCGACGATGCCCGCGCGATCACGACGCGGTGGATGGACGGCGTGCGCGTGAAGCTGCCGGTGAGCGATGTGGCCTTTACGAGCATGCTCGCCGAAAAGTTACGCGACCACCTACAACAAGCCAGCACGCGCGCCGAGCGAATCGTGACGATCTTACACCACTTGCCGTTTGCCGAGCTGGTGCCACACAGCGTGTTGCCAAATTGGGAGTTCGCGACGGCGTTTCATGGTAGCGAGATGCTCGGCGAGGTGTTGCTCGAGTTCGATAAAGTCAGCCACATGTTCTGCGGCCACATCCATCGCGAGAAACGCTGCCGCAAGGGCAGCATTGAATGTATGAGTATCGGATCGGGCTATAAGGAGAAGGCGGTGGAGGTTTTGGAGATTTAACGAGCGATGGAAATGCTTCCTTTCCAACGCGCCATGATCCGCGGCATGAATCAACTGCTGCTGCCGTGCGGATATCAACGTAAGAAACTGAACTGGTACAAATATTGCGGTCGTATCACGGTTATGGTCACGTGCCGATATCACGAACGATACGCGGTCGTGATTTTGGGCCAAGTCGATCGCGACGATTGTCCCAAAACCCATCCTTTAATACACGACGCCTACTCTTGGAGAGGGATGCGATGGCTGGTTGACGACCATCAGAAGTGGCTTACAGCGCGCAACCATGAGGCCTGGCAAACTCCCGAAAATCCAGAACCCATGTTCGAACTATTCAAAGAGTTTGGACTACCAGCCCTAACGTCATTCGAAAACGACAGCACCCATCATAAATAAAAAAGCCCGGACCAATCATGATCCGGGCTTCCTAATCTCTAGCTTGCAATTTCAAATTCGAAATCTCAAATCTCGAATTTCAAATTTGCTTTTCCGATCACTCATTCACTCAAATCGAATGAACAATCCGTCAGTCGATCCATCGAATATTCGAAAGATCAATCAGACATTCAAACGATCAATAATTCGCTATCTCGCACGAGCTTATGCACGGCGGCGGCGAATGAGGCCGACGGCACCGAGGCCGAGCAGAATCACGCTCGACGGTTCGGGTGCGAAGCGGATGATCTGATTGTCCTGAAGCAACGAAGCGTATAGTGCGCCGTCGGGACCAAATTCGAGGTCAGCAACGATGCCCTGATCAAAGCCACTGCCAATGATCGTGGCATTGCCCATAGAGTCGACACGCAAGAAATCGCCAGTGCCGCGATCAAACGTGTACAGATCCGAACCCCAGAATGCATCACCGGGGCCAAAGACTGCAGCAGAACCGCCAGACGATACGTCCATGTTCAAGTCTGCGAACGTTTCAACCATGCCAGTCATCGGATCGTAGCGAAGGATATCGCCAGGATTGGCGCTAGGCACCAGCATTCCGCCTTGAAAGATTTGAAGCGCCACGGTTGTGTAGATTCGGTCCTGACTGTCGACCGCCACCCCACCCGTGCCGATGTCCATAAAGAAGTCAAGGTCGAGACTATTTGCACCTTGGTTATAAACGTAGTAATCACCTTCATTCGATCCCGCGTACAGCGTCCCGTCGCTCAGCGCACCGAGGCCGTTAATATTGACGGATGCAACGGTTTCAACGAGCAAGGTCGTCGTTTCATCCGGTGCAATCGATCTAATCGCGCCGGTAATGGCAGGAGTATTATTGCCCGCAACCAAAACAGAGCCTGGCGTGCCGCTGTACTGTCCCGTTACGTCAACAAATACCTCGTCGGGATCGCCGATGACGTCCCCGAATTCAGCGAAGCTAACTCCACCAGGCGCAACCCGATGAATCCGAGTCGATTGACCGCTGGTGCCACCGCTTAGCGACAAGTCACGGCCCACAAACAGCGCACCATCGGGGGCAAAGTCGAGACCGACCGGGCCGTTGATGTTGTCGACGTAGATGCTGGCCGGAACGCCGAAGATCATCTGGTCGATAGCTTGCGACACGGAAGCCGCCGTTAGGACGGTCGCTGCCGCCATCCAGCACGATATGCCATTGAGTTTCATGTTCTAACTCCCTCTGAGGTATGGGTTGGGAATCGCCGCTGCACCGATGCATTAAACGACGACCATTTACTTTCGATGTGACTTACTATGATACTCAACACTGGTATTTCATTCAATACCGGACGAACGTCCACAATCGATACTAGGCACGCAAAAAGTGTGACGCTCCGTTTTTTGCGGGATTTTTTAAACCTTAACGAAATCGTTATTTGCAGAGCGTATGGCCATACCGAGCGTGCGATTTCGCACATTTCGAGTCCTGAATTTTCGACTGTCGTTGCGCGACATAAAACGCTATTACGCCGCGTCAGCCATGGACGTGTCATGGCGCGGGCACGGAGAATACTCAAAGCGGTAGTTTAGGATAGAAGGCGGTAAACCGCGCAAAACGAGCCGACGATTTTGAATCACTTTATCAAATGGGGTATCGGCTGATTTTTGAACTATGAAGCGGCAATAGCTGCGAAGGGCTTCGCCTAGGTCTAACCTTGTAAAACCATTAAGACGTGGCGCTCAAGATAACGCTTACCGCGGGCGGCGTAATAGTTCTGCGGTTTCGCCGCTTTGATCGCACTGGCATATTCTCCGACGCCGACTTTTCGCAGCAGGCGTTTATACGATTCGAACTCGCGCGGAACGATACCTGACGTCAGCATGCCGACGATGCGCTTGCGAATCGTCGCGACTTGATCGGGCGTTAATCCATCAAACTGCCGCAATGCTCGCGCCGCGCCTTCTTTTAAGATCAAGCCGAAGGTAAAGCCCTGATCCTCGCAGATAAATTCGACGCCGATTTGCGCGCAAGCCACATCTCCGGCGCGGATGCCGTCGATGATTTGGTCCATCACGGGATATACCCAACGACGCCCTACTCTTTCCGTAATGTCCGGCTGAATATCGCGCGGCGGATCAATACCGAATTGTTGCGCATACGACTGATAGCGACGAACGATCTCGTCCGCGCTCCAGATGCCGGTGCCGTTGTAGTCGTTAATCTCCATCATCCGATCCTCGATCAGATCATTGTACCAGCCCAAATCCCCTCGCGTCGCCCACTTCCGCCAAATCTACTATCATCCCCCACCATATGACCGATGCGGAAACCACCATCATCGAAGGCGTTGACGCCGTTGCCGATCATTGGCGCGGTGCCGTGCTGACCGTCGGCAATTTCGACGGCGTGCATCGCGGGCATCAGCGCATTTTGCGGAAGGCCCGGGCGTTGGCGCGCGTATCGAGCGCGGCCGTATTGGCGATGACGTTCGACCCGCATCCACTCAAACTGCTTCGGCCCGATGCCGCTCCGAAGTTGATCACGCCATTCGCCGAAAAGGCACGCCTGTTGGTTGCATGCGGTGCCGATGCCGTGATTCGGTTGTCCACCGACAAACCGCTGCTGGCGCTGTCGGCGGATCATTTCGTGCGCGACGTGTTGGTCAAGCAAATTCATCCCTCTTACATCGTGGAAGGGCCCGACTTCGGTTTTGGCCGCGGTCGCGAGGGCAATATTGATACGCTGCGCGAGCATTCGGCCAAGGGCGGGTTTCAAGTTGCGATTGTCGAACCTTATCAATTGCGCACCGCCGACGACGCCAACTTAACCGTCAGCAGCAGCGCGATTCGCGTGGCGCTAACGGCGGGCAACGTGCGGCTGGCGAATGAATGCATGGGCCGACCGTTCACGATGTTCGGGCAGGTCGTGCACGGCGCAGCCGAAGGTCGCAAGCTGGGTTACCCGACGATCAACCTCGACGTCAGCGGTCAGATCATTCCCGGCGAAGGCGTGTATGCGGGCGTGGCCGATTTAGGCGACCGGCGGCGCACCGCGGCGATCAGCGTGGGCCTACGGCCGACACTCGGCGGCACGTCGCTGGTCGTCGAAGCGTTCCTGCTGGATGAATCCGACGACCTATACGACCGGCGGGTGCGGCTGGAGTTTCATACGTTCGTGCGCGCCCAACGGCGTTTCGAATCACGCGAGGCGCTCACGGCGCAGATCGGTGTGGATATTGAAGTGGTACGCGAAGCGATTACCGCGGAAAGGCTGGCAGGTGAACGAACCGAAGCGCATTGAGGTAAACGAAGCAGCGGCGCGATTGAAGGCCGCGCAGCGCATCGTGATAACGACGCACGCGCGCGCCGATGGCGACGCGCTGGGTTCGGCGGCGGGATTGCGCCGCGCACTGCAGGCTCTCGGTAAACAGGCGGATGTCTACTTACATGAACCCGTGTTGCCGCGCTATCGTTTTCTGCCGGATATGGATCAGATGCGTGTTTGGGATGTGGCGACTGCCGGCGACGTAATGCAGGCTGCGGATTTGCTCGTGGTGGTCGATACCTGCGCGGCGATACAAATCGGCGCGATAGCCGAGATCTGGACGGCAAGCGAAACGCCCCGCATGGCGATCGACCATCACAAGACGCGCGAGGGGATCGTGCAGGAAGCGTGGGTCGATGATACGTCAGGCGCGTGCTGCGAAATGATTTACCGGCTCTGTCATGAGAGCGGCTGGCCCATCGACGTCGATTTGGCCCATCTGCTATACGCTGGTATGGCAACCGACACGGGGTGGTTTCGATTCTCCAATGCCGACGCCCGTTGTTACGAGGCCGCTGGCGCGCTCGTTGCATGCGGCGTGAAGCCCAACGAGCTGTACGAAGAACTATACATGAGCGACCCGGCACCGCGTTTGCGTTTGTTGGGCGAAGTGTTGCGTACGTTTGAGTTGCTGGCTGACGAAAAGCTGGCCGTGATTCGTATCGACCGCGCGATGCTCAAGAGCGTCGGCGCAACGGGCAAGATGACGGAAGAGTTGATCAATGAGCCGCAGCGCATCGGCAGCGTGGTGGCCGCCCTGCTGTTGGTCGAACCTTACGAAGGCGACGGCCCCATTCGCGTGAGTTTTCGCAGCAAGCACGATGTAGACGTGTCCGCCGTCGCCCGCATGTTCGGCGGTGGCGGTCACGAACGGGCAGCCGGCGCGAAACTGTTCACGTCGCTAGACGACGCATACCAACAGGTGACGGCCGCGATGGTAACGGCCGTTCAAACTGCAACCAAAGATCGTTCATGAGCGAAGCAAGTCCCCAATCGAATTCACTTTGGCAACCATCACGCTGGCCGTTGGCCGTGCGCGTCATGTTGACGGCATTTCTCGCGATCATCGGCACGGGGTATCTCGTCGCGCTGGCAAATCTCTATGAAAAGCATCAGCTCGCCGACGGTAAGGAAGGCCTTAGTGTTGACGACGTTAAGGCGGTCTATTCCGGGTTGACGATCAAGGTGACGGAAGAAACCGTGTTGCCGTCGCGCATGTTGACGCAGGTGCGCACCAGCATGCGGCAATACATCGAGACCGACGCGCAGTTTGAAACGCTGGAAGCCTGGCTCAAAGACGGCGGATCGGAAGAAGGCCTCGACGAGAAACACGAGAACGGCAAATCGCCGCGGCGCGTGCTAATTAAACAATGCATGCGCTGCCACGCCGTCAGCACGGGCACGGATATCTCGCGCGAAGCCCCCTTCGGCCCCGACGAATTCTCGCCCGAATACGAACAGATGAAACCGTATCTAGCCAGCGATACCAAAGTCGAAAAAGGCAGGCAAACGTTAAAGCCGCAATACGATATGCCGCGGCTGATTCTGATCTCGCACATTCATATGTTATCGATCCCAATGTTCACGCTGGTCGTCGCCATGCTATTTGCCGGCGCGCGGGGGCCGACGACCCTACGCAACGCGATCTTGCCGCTGCCCATGCTCGCATTGCTGCTTGACTTCGGTGGTTGGTGGCTGTCGCGCTCGTCCGAGATCGGCGTATATTCGGTTCTCGCCGGCGGTGCGATTTTCGGTTCGGCGTTTGGCGTGCAAATCCTATGGGTTACGCTCGATTTGTGGCGACCGACAGGCTCACGTTAGGCCGGTCGTTGCCTTGTTAAAAGCGGCGTGTGACCGTGGGCGAAATCCGGTACAATCGGCAGCGAAGGATACGCTCCTGCTGGTGAAAAAGAGCCGGGCTTTGTGACGTTGCTCGACATCATCGAGCCCGATCGGAGAATTCTGCAAGGCTTACGCCTTTCGATAACTTGGCACCTTACCGACCGAAGTGTCGAAGACGGGACCATGACGACGACTGCCGCCGAAACCCAAACCGAACCGCTTAAGAAACTGCGCGCTCTGCGCGACAACATCGCGTCGGTCTTCATCGGGAAATCCGACGCGATCGACCAAATGCTAATCGGCCTGTTGGCGCGCGGCCACGTATTGGTCGAAGACGTGCCCGGCGTCGGTAAAACGGTATTGGCCCGCTCCGTCGCACGCAGCATCGATTGCCAGTTTTCGCGCGTGCAGATGACGCCCGACCTGCTGCCGTCCGACATTTTGGGCGTCAGCGTTTATAACGAAAAAAGCGGCAGCTTCGATTTCAAACCCGGCCCGATCTTTGCCAACATCGTATTGGCCGACGAAATCAACCGAACCACGCCGCGCACGCAGTCGGCGTTGCTCGAAGCCATGAACGAAACGCAGGTCAGCGTCGAAGGCCAGACGCGCCCGCTCGAAAAACCGTTTATGGTGATCGCGACGCAAAACCCACACGAGTTTGAAGGCACGTACTTCCTGCCGGAGAACCAGCTAGACCGATTCATTCTGCGCATCAACATCGGTTATCCGTCGCGCGAATTTGAACGTCAGATTCTGCTCGAACAGCCTGACCGAAACTTGCTCGAAGCGCTAAGGCCGACGATGCATGGCAACGATATCATCGAACTGCAAAAGCAGGCCGATCTGGTCCGCGTCGATGACGTCCTGCTCGACTACTTGCAGGACGTGGTGCACGCCACGCGACATCACGATGCGATTCAAGTCGGCGTATCACCGCGCGGGGCACTCGCCCTGTTGCGAGCCGTGCGTGCCATGGCATTGCTCGATGGTCGCGATTACGCCATTCCCGATGACGTAAAGACGCTGGTACTCCCCTGCTTTTCGCACCGCTTGGTGAGCAAGTCTTACCTGCACGATGGCGGTGCCGTGTCGAGCGATCAGGTGCTGTTGGAAATTCTCGAATCGACGCCCGCCCCCAGTTAGCCGCAAGCCACGCTCATGATGCTCTTGCAACGCCTTCAAGCATGGCTGACCCGACCGACCCGCATGACGACGGGCATTCGTCCGACGCTAAGCGGGCTTGGCTTTTTGTTGGGTACGACGCTCATCGGGCTCACGGCCGTCGATGCCGACGTGAATCTGTTGCTCATGCTGTTCGGTTTATGCGTCGGCGCATTTCTGGTGAACTTCCTATTGGGTTGGCGATGCTTGCGTTTTATCAGCATTCGGCGCATCGCGCCTGACGCGGCGGTGGTTGGCCAGCAATTCGATTTGCGTTACGTGATTACCAACAAACACCGTTGGATCACTGCCCGCGCGCTGATCATTGAAGACGAAGCCCACAGCAGTGCGTCGATTCCGAGCCCGCAAGGCTTCATTACTGCACTCGCGCCGGGTGAAACGCAGACGATTAACATTCCTTATCTATGTGACTATCGCGGTCGGCTCACGTTTTCATCGTTTCGCGTGATGAGTGGGTTTCCATTCAATTTGCTAGTGAAATGGCGGCGGCTTATCGACGAGCGCGAAATGGTGATCTATCCGATGCTTGGCAGCCTGCGCGCCGATCCGCGGACGTTTGCCCGCGCGTTGGAGACGTCGAGCAATTCGAGCAATCTCGGGCGACAGCGCGGCGAAGAGGAATATTTCGGCATTCGCGAATACCGTCACGGCGACAGTTTGCGCAAGATACATTGGCGTCGCAGTGCCCGCACCGGCCAATTGATGATTCGCGAAACGGCCGCGACGGCCACGCAACAATATTGGTGCGTCGTGGATTCGCGTCGCATCGAAGGTGACGACGATCCCGCCGGCCATCTCGAGCAAGTGCTATCTGCTGCGGCAACGTTTGTGTGTGCCGTACTGGAACAAGGTGCCAGCGTCGGCCTAATCTGTAACGGTGATCCGCTCGTGATCCTACCGCCGGGTGCCGGGCGGTCGCATCGACCGCGCTTGTTACGCGAGTTGGCACTGCGCGCGGGCGACCATCACGACGGTCTCGCCCCGCACATTCGCAGTCATCCGTGGCCCGCGCGTTGGCACGGTGCCTGTTTCTATTTTGCCTGCGGCGAAGACGACGATGTCAATCAATCTGTTGCGGCGATCGAGCGTGCATTGGGAACAGTCCGTGTGTTGGTTCCGGGGTCGCGATCTTTCGACAAATTCATTCGGCTGCCAAATCTGAATACCGCGAGTGAGCGTGTTGACGTTCCGGTCAACCCTGTGCCCGGTGCGGTAAAGGCGGCGCTACTATGAAACCGTTGGGCGGTTTACATATCACGCTGATCTGCCTGGCAGTGTTGAACATGTTGCCGACGATGGAGGTCGAGCAATCGTGGGGGCTCATGGGGCTGACCTGTGCGCTTGCGGTCGGAAGTCTCGTCTGGTTCTCTCGCTCGGGCGGCAAGCCATTACCCTCCATCGCCATCAACATCAGCGTGTTGGTCGCGCTCGTGTTTCTGTTGTGGGAAATGTTCGGCCCGCACGAAGAACCGTCGGTGCACATTATCGACTTGGCCCACTTCGTCGCATTGTTGGCTTGCTGCAAGTTCTATGAATGCACGTCGTATCGCGATGCGGGGCTGATTACCGTCATCGGCTTCTTGTTGATGGCGATCGGCGCGCTCGTGAGTGCCAGCCTACTATTCGCAATCGTCATCCTGATCGACCTCACATTCGGGTTGGGCTGGTTGATCGTGTTTCACACGGCGCGCATGGAAGCCCAGATCGCTGAGCGACAACAACGGCTCGTGCGCAGAACAACGGACGGAGCAAACGGCCACGTGCCGACCGCACCGGCGACTGTCAAACGACTCGTGGGTCGCGGGCTATCGCGCGTCGTATTGGTAAACGCGTTGTATATGTTGCTGATTGCGGCGTTTATTTTCGTGCTGATGCCGCGCGGACTGTACGGCGGCATCTTCGGTCGAATGCACGATTTGGTGCCGGGCGCGATGACGGGCATCGGCGATGTTGTCGATCTCGACCATACGGCCATCTTCGAAGATCCCACGCCCGTAATGAAGGTACAGTTCGAGCGCGGCGGTCGGCTCATCGTCGACGAATCGTTCGAGCCGTACATGCGGGCGCAGACGTTTACGCGCTACTACAACGGTGAATGGCGGCGGACGCCGATCACCGCCCCGCGCATCGTGCCCCCGACGAAGCTCAGGCGGCCGAGGTCGTTTTTCGGTCGAGCGCTTCCTGACGGCACCGAGTTAATTACGCAGAAAGTCTGGCTCGAAACGCGCGGCAACGGCAAGATTTATGCGCTTTACGCGCCGATCTACATCGGCTCCGACGACCTGCGCGTGGTCAAGCTCGACAAACGCGACTTCATTCTCGAATCGGATAACTCGCGCGGCGCCGCGCACTACATCGTGCAATCGGCCAACGAGCACAATCCGGAGATAGCCGAGTGGCTACAAGTGTACGAGAGCGACCGAAGCGACGGTGAATCGAAATTTACCGAATCGGTCAAACGATTTGCTCGCGAGTTCGCTATCAACGTCGGCGACCCGACAGATGCCAACCAGCACGCACGGATTGCCCGCGCGATCGAATCGCATCTTAGATCATCCGAGTTTGAATATACGTTGCGACCGCAGCGCGTGCCGAGCGACCGCGATTGGGTCGATTACTTCCTATTCGAGAGCAAGCGCGGCCATTGCGAATATTTTGCGTCATCCATGGTGCTGATGTGCCAGGCGTTGGATATTCCCGCGCGCTTGGTTAGTGGGTATCAAGGCGGCGAGTTGAACGTTGCGGGCGAGTACTATCGCTTCCGTCAAAAAGACGCCCACGCATGGGTCGAAGTGTTTCTGCCGAATAAGGGTTGGACCACGTTCGATCCGACGCCCGCATCAACTGTGCGCGACGGCGGCATAGACAACTCCTTCTGGGCACGCACAGTCCGCGCGATCGACTTTTTAAAATTCCGTTGGTCCACGTGGATCGTGTCGTTTGACCGCGAAACGCGCAAGACGATTTATGACGAAGTGCGGTTGTGGTTGGCAAACTTCACGCAGGAAGAAACCGCCCCGCGAAGTTTCGGCGAATTGTTTACCAGCTTTTTTTATGGCCCGAGCGGGCTAACGTGGTGGCAACGCGCCGGCTATTGGTTTGTGCTATTGCTTTTCGTCGTAGGGTTGGTGCTACTGCTGCGTGTGATCATCATTTTGTCGCTGCTGGTGCGCGAGCGGTTCGGCAAACCCGTTGCACACGAGCGCGTGGTACCGCGCCAGCCGATGGCCCGCTTTTACGATCGACTGTTGGTGTTGCTCGCGAGTAAGGGACACGTGAAATCAAACTCGGCCACGCCGCGTGAGTTTGCCCAACGGCTGGCATCAACGACAGACGATTTGCGCGACCTGCCCGAATACACCGATTGGTTCTACGCCGCACAGTACGGTCGTCAAGAAATCGACGACCAACGTGAGAGTCGACTGAGTCGGTTCTTTAAACTGCTCCGTGAAAACGCGGGCTTCGGTCAGAAGTCGCGCAGTAACGAACGCTAGTTGTTCAGTTCTGTAATTACTGCTTCGCCAATCATGTCAGCAGCGAGCGCGTTGCCGTTTGCGCTGAGGTGATTGCAATTGGTGTAGTTGGCGATGTCAGCACGCAGCGTGGCATCGAGCGTGGCCACATCCACTACGGCAACAGTCTCGCTCGCACCCACGTCACGAATCACGGTATTCAAGCGTTCGACGTAACCGTTGGCGGTCGTGGCCTGAGCTGCTAGCAAGGTCGGCAATGGCGACAAACCGCAATCGATCGGCTCTTCCGGGATAAAGAAGTACGTCACCAATATCGGCGTGGCACCAGCGTTGCGAGATGCGGCGATCATCTGCACGAGATTGGCCTGCACCTGCGCGAGCAGTTCATCGAGTTGCGGGCCGAAAAGAAATAGCGGCGACTCGGGCGGCACGGCGATAAACGGATCGCGCTGTTGGATAAAATCGATCAGATCGTTTCCGCCCTCCCAAATAATCACCATCTCGGCGTTGGGAAACAATCCGCTGTCGAGCACTTGTTGTAAGCGCGGCAACCCGTCGGTGGTCGTTTCACCACCCATGCCCGCGTTGGTGATTGCGGCGGGATCGATCGCCGGGTTTTCCTGCAGAAACTCGGTGTATTGTTTGTCGGATGGTCCATCCGTTGTTGAATCGCCAAACGCGATCACGCGCACTGCCGGATCGGGCAATTGAAATAACGGTGTGCCGTTGCATCCGCCGAGCGCGATCATGATCAAGAGTGCGATGCAAAAGGTTGATGTGGGAACCATTCGCGCGAAAACGCTGCGCACAGTTGCCCAAGTTACGGTTGAGTTCGTCCGATTATTCGCGCGTATGCAGGGCATCAACTCTCTCTTTTCGATTCGATACAAAACGTTAGCTAACCAACCGGATTTTAGCGGGACTGAAACAACGCCGCTGATATTGCGATGCAGATGGCAAGCATCTTGCAATTCGTTACACCGTCACCCACACCGTGCGGCATTGCCAAACGGAGCACTCCTACTTCGCCACGAAAACGTAGTCGAACAATATCATGAAGCCAACCCAACCTGAACGGCAATCAGCCGCCCCTATAAATGCTGCGCGGCGCGCCGCCTTGGCGGAGAGCGAGTACTTGCTATGTCGCTGGGATTTTCGCGCGACAGCCGCCGGTGATTTGCTTTTTCGCGCGCGCCGCAAAGGCTGTTCGATCGCCACGCTTGCCGGATTGCTGATGCTATTAAGACAAGCAGCGGACCAAACATTTCCGCGCACTGTGGTTCTTAATTTCCAGGATTGCCGCATGGAAGGCGAGGAATGGACGGGCGTTTGCGGACTGCTCGAGGATTTTGTCGGTGCGCTGGGTGGCAAGCTGGTCATCTTGCCGGGGCATCACGGGCATCAGATTTATATATGTGATCGACGGAAAGCGGCGACGAATACGTAAGACTCTACATTCATGCATCAATCGTCATTGGCACGCTTAATACTCATCACCATCGCTGCGCACCTGTTTCATAATCGTGTAACCGTCGAGCAGCGATACAACGCGGCGTAGAACGGTATGAACATCCCCCGCCGCCTCGACGGTGAAGCGATTGTCGCGATAGAAAAAAGTCAATTCACCGTGGATCGACTTGAGCGCGACCTCCAGCGCATGCACGTTTGCCTCGGGCACTTCATAACGTGCTTCAAATCGCAGGTCCGATTCGCCATCGCGCGACTGCCTCCGAGCGAACTTCAACATTCGCTGCACGGTTTGCTTGACGGTGTAAGGGTCTTTCGCGCCCTGCGCGATACGCCGGATCCAACGGTCGGCTAGATCGTCGCTTTCGGTAACAGAGACATGGTGATCACCGTGGTATGCGTGGTGGTGCGATTCGACCGCAACAGCGTCGCCGTGATCGAGTTTGATAACCTGCGGCGGCTTGCGGAACGCCTTCCAAAAGACGCCACTGGCCGCTAATGCGAAGACGATGAAAACAAAAATGAAAAGCCGAATCGGGCTGCTTCTCGCGCTCCCGTCATAAGACGGCTCGCGTTCTGCCGCGTGTGTTTTCGCTACACCGATGGATGTCTGCTGAGCCGCATCCGCCATAACGGCCAACGAAAGGTCGGCACCGCAATTGGCGCAGAATTGCGCCGCCGGTCGGTTCTGATGGCGACAACCTTGGCATAGGTGCTCGGCAGCGGGCATGGCG
Source organism: Phycisphaerae bacterium (assembly GCA_030432035.1). Taxonomy (GTDB): domain Bacteria; phylum Planctomycetota; class Phycisphaerae; order UBA1845; family UTPLA1; genus ECT2AJA-110-A. Next base: position 39,064 of record JAUIHO010000003.1, on the reverse strand, counting down.
CACACTCCTTATCGTTACCAGAAAGAACGTCGTACAGGCGCGGCGGGTTCGCTAAAACTCCTCTTCTTCGAGCGCGGCGGCGATTTCATGCACGTCGGTTGTGGCGATCACTTCGAGTACGTGGTCGACATCGTGGCGGAAAAACCAGAGGAACGGCACGTTCGGAATGCGCATGATGATGTTCTTCTGCGTGTCGAGCACAATCACATCACCCGCGCCGAGACCGATGATCAGTTCGGCGATATCGCGCCAATCCTGCTTGATGCGCTTGGCCGCGCGCGGCAATGAATCGCTGGTACGAAGCATCTTGCGGTGGGTGATCTCGCGCGTGGTGATTTCGTAACGACCATCGACCCACGCGTAACCAATGACGCCGATTTGGATGATCAAGATAATGATGCTTATCACGTTGGCCATGCCGACGTTGAACTGCACCTCTTGCTTGGCGAAGAATCCATAGATGCCCGACAAGACCGGAATATCCTGGTTGCTCTGCAAGATAAATCCGACCGCCCAGCAGAGCCCGACGACTAACGCGAGGCCGATCAGTTTGTTGCGGTCGATATCGGTGGCAATGGTAATCATGACGAGGAGCAACGTGGTGATCCACGCCCAGCCTAACACTTCGGGCCGGATAAGGTCATAAAACAATACACCGAGCCAACCGACCACCATCACCGGCCACAGGTAGAACAAAGCCGAAAAGCTGGTGAAGTGCACCTTGGGGTTCCCCTGCTCTTTGGTCACGCGGAAAATGAGCGGTCGAAATACAAAGATAAAAGGCCAAAGCAAGATGCCGAAAATCTTCGAGACGATTTCGCGCCAGTTGCTTTCTTTCTCTTCCTTCTTCTTTGGTCCGGCCTTTGCTTCCGTGTTCGTTTTTTCCGCCGACGAGCCAAACGCGTCGGAGGCGGAAGTGTCTTTGGCGAGCTTGTCACCACCAACTTTCGCCGGTGTCGGCGCAGGCTGTGCCTGCGGACTGGGCGATGGTTCGCTCGGCGTATTGGCAGCGGTCGGCTGTTCGCCGGTTGGTTTGGGCGTGGACTGATCTGGGCCTTCGGTGCTCATGCATTCTCCCTTCCACCGTTTCGGTGTTTACCGGCGGCATTATACCCGCTTCGCCTGCATCGACCGAATTACAAGAAACGGCCTATTCTCGAACGCCCATTTGGGCCGCGATAATGTTGCGTTGGATGTCGCTCGTGCCGCTGAAAATGATCGTGCCGAGCGCATCACGTACAAATCGTTCGATGCCGTTTTCTTTCAGGAAGCCGTTTCCGCCGTGCACGCGACTGAGCGCCAGGCTGTTTTCGAGAAACGCTTCGCTGACGTAGAGCTTGGCCACGGCCGATTCGACCGGGGCTCGCTTACCTGCCGCCTTTAACGCGGCCGCGCGATAGAGCAACATCTGAGCCGCATCGAGCCGCACGCGCATCTCCGCGATGCGATGCGAGATGGCTTGATAGCCTGCGATGGGCTTACCGCTCACCACGCGTTGCCGGGCATACTCGGTCGCCATCTCGACTTGCCGACGCATCGCGCCGATGACGAAGCCAAAGATGCAGGCGCGTTCGCGCTCGATAGAACCTTGAAACAACATTGCACCGGCACCGGCCTTGCCGAGTAGATTCTCCGCAGGCACGCGCACGTTTTCGTAGGTAACTTCTGATAGCCCGGAACCATCCAGGCCCGAAGCAGGTAATGGTCGCACCGTCATGCCGGGCGTGTTGGGTTCGATCAAAAAGCAACTGAGCCGATACCGTTCGGGATCATCCATCCGCGCATACACGATATGCAAATCGGCGCCGGCCCCGCACGTCGTGTATTTCTTAATGCCATTGATGACCCAGCCACCATTGGCCTCACGTGCGATTGTTTTCATATTGCCGATGTCGGAGCCGCCGTCGGGTTCGGTCACGCTATGTGCGGCAACCCACTCGCCCGTGGCAAGCTTTCCTAAAAAGCGTTGCTTCTGTTCGTCGGTACCGGCCTTGAAGAGCGTTTCGACGCTGCCGAAGACGTGTGCGTTAATGGCAATGAATAAGCCGAGGCGATGTGGCGCGGCGTAACCGAGGCCATCGAACATGGCGACGAATTCTTCCAATCCCGCCCCGCGCCCGCCGAACTCGGCCGGAATCGTCACGCCCATCGCGCCGAACTGCGCGCAGGCATCCCAACCGCTACGGTCAAAGGTCGCATTGAATTCGGTAGCGGCAAGGTTTTCTGTGGCAAAGGCTTCGGCTTCGCTTCGAATGTTGTGTTGCTGTTCGGTAAGGTCGTATGACATGGGATTCATCGTGTTGGTTTGATTTGGATCATTCGCATCACGCAGCGCTGAAGATTTCAAATCGCCATCTTAGTCAGTTCCACGCTCCTCCGTCACGCCCTGTCAATTCCTCGGCAACGAACTCGCAGAATCGCCTTGCTTCGGATTCACTCACCGCCGCGTCGATAAATGTGAGCACCAAATTGAGCCGCGGACCAAATTGATGGGCCTGTAGCGTGATGCCGGGCGGGCTGACAGGCATGTTCATGGTGTAAAGCCAGTCGATATCGACGTCGAGCAACGACTTCAAATCGGGCAGCACCGGCCCGAGAAAGCCGAAGCCAAGCGACGGCACTTTTCCCGCACTGAGTCGCAACGTCGGCTTCACCAAAAACGAGAACGGTGCGACCGCATCGATCATTTCGAGACCGCCAAGATCGATGCCGCGTCGAATTTCGTTTCGCATGCCCGCGTTGAGCTTGCGCACCAGTTCGTCGGCGTCGCGCAAGTCCTCGCGGGTCGCCCCCATTTTGATAAAGCTCATAAAATTTCGAAACAACGGCTCACTGCTACCGGGCGGTCGCAAATTGAGCGGTATGTCAGTTCGAAAGCGCAACTTGTTATCGCGCACGCCGGGGCCCAACGCATCGAGCGCTCGAAAAACCGCCGCCAAGACGGCGGGCGATAGGTTGGGAAAGCCACACAGCCGGCGCACGCGCTGTACGGCGGCGGCGGTATCGGTTTCATCGAGTTGATGCACGTAGATGCGAAACCGGTCGCCATTCCAGCGACGCGGACAAGTGGTTAGCGTTGCAGCGCGACGCGAGTAACGCATCTCGTGAAACAATCGCCGAAAAGCCAACCGCACGCGTTTGAGTTTCGGCGTTTTCCGAAGGTGGGCAGTCAGCGCATCTTTGCCTCCCTCGTCTATCGAATCATTTTTGGGTTGCGCGTCATTTGCGATGCTGTTCAACTGCTTAAGCACATGCTCGGGCGCTTTGCCATCCATCAATGCATGCGAGAACAGTATGACGAGCACATCGCGACCGTCGGGAAGGTGTAGCAGGTGCCATTGAAGCGGATCGACGTCGCGCAGCGGCAATGGCTGATGGCAGAGGGTTTCCGCATATTGCCAGACGGCCGTCGGGTCAGCGCCTGCTAGGTCCTTTTCAATGATCGTCGGTGCTGCGTCGGCCCGAAACTGCCAGAAAGGTTTACCGATCACCGGCGAGCGTAATCGCGCCGTCATGACGGGGTAATGCTGATTCAGTTGATTGAGCGCGCGTTGCAATGTCGGCACATCAACGCGACCGGCCAGCCAGACATGGGTTTGGCAGACGAAGCCGTAGTGCCCGATGGCAACGAGGCCGTCATGGACCGCCAGCATGAGCCGGTCGAGCGCGTTGAGGGTTTGTCTGTCTGCCGTGGGTGCGTTCACCCGCGAGATTCTTGGCGAAGCATGCGTTGTGCACAATAGAGGAGGCCTGATTGAAGGGGAAAGGCTCACTTACAACGCAAGCAGACGGGGAACGACTCCTTCATGACTATTGCCAACTTGCATGGCCGGACAAGCAATCTGCTCGCGAAAGGAATCTGGATATCCAATGCGTCTGAGCGCGTCGTTTCGGTAGTGTCAAGTATCGATCGCCCGACCGGTCTATTGCCTGCCAGCTTTGCGCGGATCGGCACCAACCCGTTATACTTGCGCGACTATGAACCTTGCGACGAATTCCGCTGCCCTAAGCGATAAGAGTTTCGACACAGCCGCCATTCTGAACGCGCTACAGGGCGGATTTCTTGGCGACGTGCGCTCCGATCGACTGCACCGTGCGCTTTACAGCACCGACGCCAGTATCTTCGAAATCGAACCCGACTTGGTGCTGATGCCGCGGACCGTTGGCGATGTGCGCAAAGCCGTGCAGGTCGCCGTCGAACATCGCGTGCCGATCACGGCGCGCGGTGGCGGCACGGGCCTAACCGGCGGTGCCGTCAATCGCGGGATACAACTGGACTGCTCGCGCTATTTCAACCGCATTTTGGAGATCGACGCCGAACGGCGAATTGCCGTCGTCGAGCCCGGCGTCGTGCTCGATCATTTAAACTCCGCCGTCGCACCCTACGGCTTGTACTTCGCGCCCGACGTCGCGCCGAGCAGTCGCGCCACGATCGGCGGCATGATCGCGAACAATTCCTGCGGAGCGCATTCGGTTTCAACGGGGCGCACGGTCGACCATGTCCTTGGGCTAGACGTCGTGTTAGGCGACGGCAAGCTGGCCCACTTCGGTACGCATCGCCCCAATAAAACTGTCACTCCAATGCAAGCGAATGCCGAGCAGTTGCTCAAGCGAACGATTCGACAACAACGCGCGCTGATCGACGAACGATATCCAAAGGTCCTGCGGAGCAACGGCGGTTACGGTCTGGATCGCTTGCGAGGAGAAAATGATTCGATCAATACCGAAGCCGTGATATGCGGTAGCGAAGGCACGCTGGGAATCGTGACCAAGGCGACGTTGAACCTGTTGCCATTGCCCACGTGTAAAGGGTTGGTCGTCCTTGCGTTTGACGACTTGCTCGAATCGTTGGCGGCAGTACCCGCGTTGTTGGAAAACCAACCGGCCGCCGTGGAGTTGGTTGATAAGCTCATCCTCGATGCGTCGCGTGCAAGCAGCGCATTTCAAACCGATGCCGACTTTGCCCCGCTCGCAACCGAAGCCCTCTTAGTCGTGGAGTGCACCGCCGACGACGATGTGCAGTTAAACGAGCGTTTGGCAGCGATCACCCAAACCGCCAGCCAAGATACGCGTGCCATTCATGTTACGACAGTTACCGACAAGTTAGAGCAGGCGACGGTCTGGAACATGCGAAATGCGGGCCTCGGTTTGTTGATGTCAAAGCCCGGCGCGAACCAATCTTATGCGTTCGTCGAAGATTCGGCCGTGCCGCCGGAGCGTTTGCGCGATTACATCGAACGTTTTGCGAAAATTCTGAGCGAAGAAGGCGTCGGCCAAGCGGGCTACTATGCACATGCGAGCGTCGGCTGCCTACACGTGCGGCCGGTGCTGAATTTGGGTAAGCCGGAAGATATCGAGCGCATGCATCGGGTAGCGGATCGCGTCAGTTCGCTCGCGCTCGAATTCGGTGGCGCGATGACAGGCGAGCACGGCGACGGATTGTTGCGTTCGGAATGGCTGGCGAAAACGTACGGCCCCGAATTGATGGAATCGTTCGGCGAGATCAAACGCGCGTTCGACCCGCACGGTATTCTCAATCCCGGCAAGATCGTGAACGCGCCGAAGATGAATCAATCGTTGCGGCGCGGTTACGGTACGTTGCCGACGCCAGCGCCCGGCGAAACGACGCTCGATTTTTCCAAACACGATGGCATGCTCGGTTTGGCGCGCATGTGCAGCGGCGTCGGGCAATGTCGCCAATCGCAATCGGGCGTGATGTGTCCGTCGTATATCGCCACGCGCGATGAACGACACACCACGCGCGGTCGTGCGAACGCCCTGCGGCATGCGATGACCGACAGCCGGTTGATCAAAGACCTAACCGACCCGGCCCTCGATGAAGCGATGGACCTTTGCATCAGTTGCAAGGCGTGCAAGACGGAATGCCCGACGGGCGTGGACATGGCGCGGCTCAAGGCCGAGTGGCAATTTCAAAAACACCAACGCGAGGGTGCGCCGCTGCGTGCCCGCATGATCGCGGCGACGCCAGACGTGTTGCGGGCCGCAGCGCACTGGCCGTGGGCGGCGAACGCGATGGCACAGTCCGGAATCGGTCGGCAAATGGCGGATTTTTTCGTCGGCATCGACAAACGCGTGCCGCCGCCACGCTTGGCAAGCCAGACGTTTCGGAGTTGGTTCGCGAATCGGCCTGTGCGCAACGGCGCGGGCTCGGATCGGCGCGTCGTGTATTTCGTTGACACGTGGACGGATTGCATCACGCCCGCCGTGGGTCAGGCGCTGGTGGCGATTCTGGAGCGTTTGGGGTGGCAAGTAATCGTGCCGCCGCCGATGTGTTGTGGTCGCCCCGCCATCAGTCAGGGCTTGCTCGATGATGCGCAGCGACGGTTAGCTCAGGTCTCCGATGTTTTAGGGCCGTATGTTAGCGATGGTGTACCAATCATCGCGAGCGAGCCCAGTTGTTGGTCGGCGTTGAAAGACGAATTGCCACAGTTAGTGCACAACGATGCGGCGCGGCAAATCGCGAACGTCATTCAACCCGTCGATGCGTTTTTGGTCGAGCAATTAGAAAAGAGCGACCTATCGTTGTTCGATACGCCCGGCGATAACGATGGGAAGGGGGCCGATTCCGAAACGCGTTATCTGCTGCACGGTCATTGCCACCAGAAGGCGATGCACGAGATGGACGCTTCGGTGCAGTTGCTGAAGATGATTTCCAACGGTCGTGCCGAGGAGATTAACAGCAGTTGCTGCGGCATGGCCGGTGCATTTGGTCACGAGCGCGAACATTACGACGTGGCCGCCGCGATGGGTGGTGAACGCTTGTTCCCCGCCGTCAACGCCGCGCCGACAGCCCGCATCGCCGTGACAGGCTTTAGTTGTCGGCATCAAATCGAACACCATACGGGCAGCCATCCGAAGCATGTGCTGGAATGGGTGGCGGAGGCGATGGCGGAGCGCGGGAATGATCGTGCGCCGTAACGCACAGCGTGCATTGGTCGAACCTCGCTGTTCGTTAATTGCTCGACGCCTTGTGCAACGTGGCCCGCTGAATCGACTTGAGCTCTCGTGTTCCAACGGCAGGCACGCCGTCTTGATTACCTGTCGTCGACGAATCCGCCGATGGGAATGTCATGATTTCAAACAACAACGTGTCGTTACAGATTCGTCGTGTGCGCGTAATCAGTTGCGCCTTTCCAACCGTGAAACTGCTATAAAGCGTGTCGCTGACCAGCGCGTTGGGAATAACGATGCCGTTCTTCTCGTCGAGCTGGTAACGACCAGTGCTCGCGTCTTCGGCACGCAGTTCGTACGCCCGCACACCGTCTTCTTGGTGATAGTCAATGGCCCACGTGACGCCATTACCATCGTCCAACGGCTCGATCGTTAGCGACATGTCAGTCTCGAAGGGTTGCTTGCCATCTGGCAGCGTGACGGTAGCCGTGCCCGACCAGGTGCCGAGCCAGGCGGCGGGGAAATTCGCCGCCTTGTCCGTTGCATCAATCGGTGGGTTCTTTGGATTGGCACAGCCGGAGACGAACAGGCTGACCGTGACGAACACAAGACCACAAATGCGCATGGCGGATATCCTTCTGAATAAAAATAGTAAGGTTGGTGCATCGAGGGATGCACCCTACTAGCAGCCAAACGAGTCGTCACGATCAGGCGGTAAGCCGATTCATCACGACGCAACCGCCACCTAGCCCGTTTCCCCCATCCCCCTTATACTTTGGCGTTCCGCAATGGCGCCCGCGTGGCGTCAGTCGAATCCGGTTCGGCCCCATGCAACGCTCGGGCATGGGCATCGGGTCAGGTGGGAAACCAAGCAGCCCACCCTCGTCAGACCGTGTGCGTGGCCAGCCGGGCCGGATTCGGCTGACGCCCGAATGGGCGACCAACCTTCCCCTGTGATTTCAATCAAATCGAATCCTCGATTATCCTACCGCTTTGACGCTCAGTTATTCCGAAATGCGTGCACGATGCCCGATGCGGCTGGCGTGTGCGGTACGATTTGAAAATCCAAAGGCGTTGGTCGCGTAGAATGTTGCTCGTACTGCGACTCGCTCAGAACGCAGCATAAATTGGGAGCCCCGACCCCGTGTCCTACACCGTCCTTGCCCGCAAATACCGCAGCCGCGATTTCGACGAAGTCGTCGGTCAGGACGCCATTACGCAAACGCTGCGGAACGCCATCGAGCACGATCGCATTCACCATGGCTATCTGTTTTGCGGCACGCGCGGCGTGGGTAAGACCAGCATGGCCCGCATTCTGGCCAAGGCGCTCAACTGCCATCAGTCCGACGGTCCGACCGTCAAACCGTGCGGTGAGTGCGATTCCTGCGTGGCGGTTTCCAAGGGCGACGATGTTGACGTGATCGAAATCGACGCCGCCAGCAACACGGGCGTGGACGACATCCGCGAGCTGCGCAACAACGCAATCTACCGCCCCACACGCTCGCGTTTCAAGATTTACATCATCGACGAAGTGCACATGCTCAGCACCGGCGCGTTTAACGCGCTACTGAAGACGCTGGAAGAACCGCCCAGCCATGTGAAGTTTATATTCGCGACCACTGAAACACATAAGGTGCCCGCAACCATCCGCAGCCGCGTGCAGCAGTTTGATTTCAAGAGCATCCGCCCCGAGCAAATCGCCGAGCAACTGCGCAGCATCTGCAAAGACGAAAAGATCAAAATCGACGAGGCCGCCGCCAAGCGTTTGGCGCGCTTGGCCAACGGTTCGATGCGCGACGCGCTGAGCCTGCTCGATCAGGTCATGTCGCTCTCCGACAAGGGCATTACCGGCGAGTTGGTCGACAGCATCTTCCCCGCGGCCCACGACGAGCGTAACGCCGAGTTGATCGACGCGGTCGCCAGTAACAACCCCGCCGACGCCCTGCGCGTCATTGACGACATCTTTTCCGAAGGCGTGACGCCCGACCGCTGGTGCAGCCTGATGATCGCCCAGGTGCGCGACCTGATGATCATGCGCACCTGCGGAAAAGAGACCGAGTTGATCGACGTGCCTGCCGGTCTGCGCGATACGATTTTCGAACAGGCTCAAAAGTTCGACGGCGGTGCTTGGGTTCACATGATTACAGTGCTCGAAGAGCTGCGACGGGCGGTGAAATCATCGGGAAGCGGGCGCGCCTTGGTCGAAGCCGCCGTCGTGCGGTTGGCCGAAGCGTCGAACTTCTCATCGATTGAAAGCCTGCTCGCCTCGGTACAAGGCGGCACCGCAGCCCCCGCCCGCAGTGCCGCGCCTCCGCCCTCGGCCAGTGCACCCGTCGCAAAAAAAAACGCGCCACCAAATGACGTAGCGAGAAGTTCGAGCCCGCCCGCGGCATCGCGGCGCGAACCGGCGAAGGCGGAGGCCACGAGCGGGCCTGCTGTGAGTGCGCCGGTGGCGTCAAACCCAACGCGAAACGCGGGGGGAGCGCCAAACGGGCAAATCGCTGCTGGTCGCACCGGCGATGCGACTGCAAACCAAGGTACGCAAACGACAAAGACACCGGCGCGAACGGTATCCGCCCCGCGAACCACGATGGACGATATTCGTGCGGCCGAGGCAGAGCCGTTGGTGCGGGCCGCGCTCGACTTGTTCGGCGGCCAAATTGTCGAAGTGCGGCGCGAAACGCCGGTCGGCCCCCCGCCCGCAGACGATGACGACGACGACGATTAGAATCCCATCAAATCGTGAACGATGCGATTGCGACCAGCCTTGGAGTGGGTAGCGCACGCGTCATTACCGAACGACGACCATTGCGAAGATTCAGGAATGCCGCCGTCATCGACACGCGCGGCATCGAGATTAACAGTAGCCCCCCACGGAGCGACGAATGTTTGGAAAAATCGGCGACATGGCCAACATGCTCAAAAAAGCTCAGGAAATGCAATCCAAGATGAAGGAGATGCAGGCGAAGGTCGCCGCGACGCGCTTCGATGTCGAGATGATCGAAGACCTCGTGAAAGCCGCCTTCGTCGCCGCACAGACCAAAGCGGCGGAAGCCATGAAGGAAGAGTTGACGAGCATGACGGGAGAGATGGGTCTGCCGCCGGGGCTTGATAAGATGCTGGGTGGGCAGTAGAGAGGCGTGGGGCTTGGGGCTTGAGACCTGAGTCGTGGGTCATGGGGCTTGGGTCTTGAGGCTTGAGTCGTGGGTCTTGGGTCTTGAGGCGCTTTGATCGGGATTAGCCCGTTTGACTTTTTTCGCTGGCGTTATGTGCGAAGTTGAAAGTGCAAAAGGCTAGAATGCCCCGACTAAAGGATCGCCACGAAACATTAGACATTTGGTCTCCCAAGCACACAATCTCCCGGTCACCATGTGGCACGACGCGTGAATTTCAAATCTCAAATTTGCAGATTTCAAATTTCGAACCACCGTGTTTCATGGTTCGACTTGCATTGCAAAGGTCTCAGAACTTAGGCCGCAGACATGTAGCTGGCGAAGCGCCGCGTGACGCGGGTATAAAAAAAGAAAACGCCTCCGAACACTTTTTACCAACCAACCTATGACGCCCCGCTCCCTCGATCGCCTGATGGAAGAATTCGCCCGCTTGCCGGGGATCGGTCCACGTAGCGCCGAACGCTTGGCATTTCATATCCTCAAATCCGACAAGAAATCCGCCTTGGCCCTTGCCGATGCTATTCGCGACGTCAAATCGATGGTCAAGCATTGCGGCAAGTGTTTTAACCTGACTGAGCAGGACCCCTGCCCCATCTGTGCCGATAGCCGTCGCGACCACAGCAAAGTGTTCGTGGTCGAGCAACCCAAAGACCTGCTGCTATTGGAAGCGACGGGCCTCATTCGCGGCGTGTATCACGTGCTACTGGGTCACATCGCCCCGCTCGACGGCGTAGAACCGGGCGACCTTACGATTGCCGCCTTGCTCGACCGCGTCCGCGCCGGCGGCGTCACCGAAGTGATCATCGCCACCAACCCGACCATCGAAGGCGAAGGCACGGCACTCCATATTAAAAGCGAGTTAACGGGAATCGAAGGCGTAAACGTCACCAGGCTGGCCCGTGGCTTGCCCAGTGGCTCCCAGATCGAATACGCGACGCGGGCTGTACTGCAGGACGCGATCGAGGGTCGCCGCGAGTTTTAGGGCAGATTTAAAGCCCGTTCGCCATGTTTATTCGTCCGCAATTTCAATTTGTATATTTTGGCATGGCGATGTTTTTTCTATTGAACTCATAAATGCGAATTGCTAATCTAGCGCATTGTCTATATTAGGCAATATGCGTGCGTGGGGAAATTGCACGGCAGCGTGACTGTTCGGTCGCGGCATCTTGCCTCTTTCTTTTTCGAAAAAGGATCCATCAGCCATCCACGCGCCGCCGGTGCGTGGTGACTCGGTCTGATGGGAAAAACACGTCCGTCCAGGTGGTACTGGGCGGGATATTTTGGAGGAGAAGGCATATGTGCTTTCGAAAATTGATGGGTTTGGGGATTGCCCTTGCGGTCGCGACGATGGCGTCGGCCGCACGGGCCGAAATTGTGTTGGAAGTTGACCTAAGCACGCCAAACCAAATTACGATCTCGTCAACGACCGGGCTTTCGGCGGCTACCATTTCTGGAAGCGACAACATCGGATTCTACTTGGCGAATATCTTCGGCGCGCCCGGCACCGGCCTTAGCGATACGCTGGTATCCGGCAACCTGACGCATTTCAATAATACGTCGGACAACAGCCCGGACCTGTTCCGCTTTAGCAACAATGCCGGTCTTAACGTGTTCAGTTACACGAATGACGCGAACTCGACATTCACGGCCGGTACGCGCGCGTTCACCGGCTCCGGCACATGGAATATCGCAGCCCTGACCTATACCGAACTTCTGGGCGGCAGCGTAAGCGGTAACGTCTATTTTCCCGCTGATCAGGATGTGGATATTTCCACCGCCACGCTGATCGGCCAGTATCGCGTGATACCCGAGCCGACGTCGTTGGCTTTGCTTGGTACAGGCGTGTGCATCACGCTGGCACGCAAGCGGCGTTAACCTCACGCGTTCGCCCAACTGACATGACATGTCGAACCGGCAGTTCCATGCGGAGCTGCCGGTTTATATTGATCCGAAATCACCGAGAGGTATTCGGCTTCACGCCTGTTGCGAGAGCGACCGAGATGGGAATAACTTTGGCAAGATGGCAAGAATCCCTCAGCCGCGAGCCAGAGGCGACTTATTGGAATTCCCCAAACAAGTGCTCCACTACTATTCTATTAACTGGCCAATAATTGCTATCCGGAGGCCTGATCCGGCCCAAAGAGTTGCCCGATAACGTCGAAGCGTCGAACCGGTAGTCGGTCAAAAACCACAACCTGAAGCATGCCGCGCGAGAATTTCTGCGTTTAGCGCCTTTTCTGTGCCTTTTTTCTTGTTTCTTGATAAAACTTTGATTAATCTAGATTTCCGTCTAAGTGGGAAAGATGCCAAGTGAGGGATTTAGCGTCCTTTGTAACGACCATTCGGTCGTCGCATCCGCCCCCAAAATGACGTTGCAATTCGGGTCAATCGGCAATCGCTCGCAGAGTTTGCAGTGAGAAACGTGCCGATGGCTACCACCATGGTTCGCCCTTATCTAAAAGTATGGGCAGGAAGTTGGAGGAGAAGGCATATGAGCTTTCGCAAAGGATTTTTGAGTCTGGGCGTGGCTGCCCTGTTGGCGTGGTCATCCACGGCACAGGCACAGCCGGAATTTTGTAACTTCACGGCCGTGGAGAGCGGTGGCACGACGGCGAATACGGCTTCGTGCACCCTTACCGGCGGCTACACGCTGGGTTCGATCGATTGGGATGGTCTCCTCACGGAAATCAATACCGGTACGTTCGGAAGCGAAGCCGAAGTAAACATTACCAGCCCATTGGGCAACGCCACAATCCAGCTTGGCTCGGGCAGTGGCTTTGTGGGCACAGTCCCCTTTTCGGGAAGCTCAAACGCGTTTAACGGCGCAGGCGACCCGGCAGGCCTCTGGACGTTTGAGTTCGATGAGAGTTTTGACGACGGTAGCGACGGCATGGCCGACGCTATTTGGGACAACATCGACTTTACCTTTAACGCAGGCGTCCCCCCGCCACCTTCCGAAGTTGTTTTGATTGTGGACGTTAGCGTGCCGGATCAAGTCACGATCACTGCAACTGGCGGTTTGTCGGCAGTCGATGCCTCCGGCTCTGACAGCACCGGATTTTACCTCGACGGTATCTTCGGCCCCGGCACCAGCAGCTTGGGTGCATCCGGTGGTGGTGACCTGACGTCGGCCAACAACCTGTCGGATAATTCGCCGGTGTTGTTCCGCGGGTTTGGTGGTGATTCTGGCCTCAACGTTTACAGCTACACGGACGACCCAAGTTCGACGTTCACGGCTGGAGCAACCGCATTCTCCGGCTCGGGCACTTGGACGATTTCGTCCGGCGCTTACGCCGAATTGCTGGCCGGTGCCACGAGCGGTAACGTTTACTTCCCGGCCGATACCAGCGATGACATTGCCGGCGCAAACCTGATCGGTGAATACATCGTCATTCCTGAGCCGACCTCGTTGGCTCTGCTCGGCATGGGCGTCAGCATCGTGCTCGTCCGCCGCCGTCGCTAAGCGATTCTCAATATCGCAGCTAGTTTGATTCTTCAGAGCGGACCGACATCTTATGTTGGTCCGCTCTTTTTTTACGAGTTCAATTTGTGAGATCGACCGGCTCACATCACGCGTTCATGAACCTATCCAATACATGAATCGTTGATAACCTATCGGGAGGGGAAATCCTAAAGTAACGCGGAAAATCAGAGGTGTGGCACAACGAAGTCAGCGTATGGTTATTTGGAATATGCGCCCCGCAACGCCGAAACCATCACCGTCTCTTTTGGATGCCAATTCCAATCGATGTATCCGGCTGCTGAGGTTGTATTTCAACCAGACAACGTGATTCTCGGCGTGTCAGAAAGTGCTCCTTGCCCTGGTCACAAAATGTAAAATGAAATCGGATTAAAGTGAATACTGGTGGGACGGCTCTTGTGTAACCTAAATAGAGGCTTACCAAAGATCGCCGTCATGGTTAATCAACAATCGAACAGTCGGCCGTCAAGCTCTCCACTCATAGGCGCCGTCTCAAACCTTCTCATTGTCGCCACGGCTGTTGGTCTTCATAATGCGCCTTGCGCATGCGATGCTGTTCGGCAACCTCCGTCAAACCATCGGCCTCGGCCAATCGAGCGGCAACTTCGGCGAGACGAGCCGCTTCATTAAAATCACCGGTCTCCGCATGAGCGGCGGCCAACGTTCCCACAAAATTATGCCGACGATTTCCCGTTAGTGCACATGCGCGCGTCGCTAGCTCCAATGCGAGTTTGCCATCGCGCTGATTTTGATCTGTTGCCGTGGCGAGTATCCATGCCGCATTATTCTGTAAGTCCGCCGCGGATGGCGTCTGCTCGATGCCGGCGAGCAGGACCTTTAACGCGGCGGCGACGTTTCCGCGCTGCTGCATGGACTGTGCGAGGCTTTGGTAGGCCATCACCAAGGTTGGCTCCGTCTCGATGGCCGTGCGCCATTTTGATTCCGCAGAACTGGTTTCACCGCGACGCGCTGCCACCGCTCCCTCAAATAACAACCTTCTCCCTGCCGTGTTCGCTTCGTTCGGTGCCTGTCGCAAAGCCTGCTCGGCTCCGTCGACATCATTCATAAGCAGCAACAGCTCGATCAGGTCGAACCAAACAGCGGCATCTTTCGGATCTAAATCCGCCGCCTTGCGCAAATCGGCGAGCGCCTTTTGCGGCTCACCCTCCCGTGCATACAGTCGGCCACGTTCCATCAACACCTTGGCGGATTCGGAATTGCTCGACATCAACTCGTCAAACAACGCAAAGCTGCGCGTCGTCATCCCACCCTCAGCATAGGCGCGAGCAAGTGCCAATTTGACGTCAACGGAGTCCGGGTACGACCGCATCGCTGACAAGAACTGACCGATCGCCTCTTCGGTTTTGCCGGCATCCAAATAGATGCCGCCGAGCGCAAGGCGAATCGACTCAGACTCAATTCCGTGAAATTGAGCCGCTTCCAAGTAACGAGCCGCCGTGATCGGATGGCCCTTGCGTGCCATTTCCACCGCTTCGAGCGCGATCGAATCCTGATCGCGCGTCCGTCGAGTCACTTGAAACGCCAGTGGGTCGTTTTGAACAACCGGCTTTCCACCGAGTTCGGCGCGCCGGCGATGTTTCTGAGCTAAATCCTTTTTGCCTTGCCCTTCGTACGCATCCGACAGCGCTGCCTGAGCGTCGGCATAGTCCGGTTGTAAGGCAATCGCTTTTTGCCAATGGGCGATCGCGTCGTCTGTCTTACCCTCTCGATGCGCAACCTGCCCGCGACCGAACCAGGCCAGCGCGTCATTCCCGTCGCGCCGCGTCGCTTGTTCGAACAGCGCGGCGGCACGTTTCAAGTCAGTTTCTTGAACGATCATTCCCAATCGTACGTATGCGGGAACATACTCCGGGGCCAACTCCAGCGCCCGTTCGAAATCTTCCCGAGCCTTTGCTGTCAAATCTGACGCTTCGAATGCGAGTGCACGAAAGTAATGAAATCGCATCGCCATCGGTTGTTGCTCGATCGCGATAGAAAAACATGTCACGGCCTCGTCATTGAATCCGAATGCCAAGTAATGCAACCCCAAGTCGCAGATGCGATCGGTACTTTTGGGCGCATCACGAACCTGTTCTTGCGCAAATTCAAATTGCGGTCGCCGTTGTTCCGGAACTTGGTCGAGCGCGACCATCGGTACGCCCGACACCTCCGTTGCTTTCGATTCACGTATCGACGGCTTTTCAGCGACGTCCACGCCGCCTGTCGTCGACGCTGACGACTCGCTTTCAACTGTCGGTGTTTCCGAATCTGGGTCGTCCTTTGGACTAACTCGATTTTCTGATTCGATGCCGGACGACGATCCAGCTCGCTCGGGCGGCGAAGTAGTCGATTTATCGCAGCCGGTAGGCATTACTGCGACGCTTAGTGCAACTCCAATGATCAGCCCGTTTCGAATCAACATTTGAATCACCTCTGTGTGGTAGCCCCGTCTATCGGTCTTTCGGTCACGTTGAGCAACGAATGAACTTCCGGCCTAGAACCGAGAGTCAGTAGAACACCGTACGCGTCCGATGATGTGCGACCGTCACGGCGTCGCTACGTGCCAATTCCCATAATGCGGCGTCGATCTCCCACGTCCAGCCCCGACGATCGACGTGATGCAATTCGCTCAGCATCATGTCGACGGCCCGAACGCTGGCGGCGCGGATTTCGATTTCTTCGACGCAGTCCTTGGCAAGTTCCTCGCCGCCTTCGATGCGCGCTTCGAGATCCGTATCCAGTTCGAGTATGCCCAAATGACGCAGCGCCTGCGGAATTCGATAGTCGGCAAAGGCCGTTAGCGTTTCAACGCCGACGAGCCCCGAGTGGCCGTTGGCTTCGTATGCGAGCGATAAATCCAACGCACAAATCTGCGCCCGCTTCAGAAAGTACACCGGCGTGTTGCCGAACGACGCGACATCGCGAAACGAATCGAAGTTCGTCATCAACAATACCGCCAACGGCCATGCGCGCTCGTTAATTGAATCCAGGGCAAACGTGAACTTGCCGTCGAAGCGGTCGATCAGCGTTTGACCGGTCTCGCGCACGATCTGAATCCGCTTGTCCATCATCGGCAGTTGATGCCGTCCCTGCAGCACTTGCTCCAACTCGTCGAGCGGTGCCGACACCCAATACTCGGGCTTCGACCAGGACGCATCGTGCTTGGCGGCCATCGTGATCGAGATCAGCATCGCCGTGAAACCGGTGTAGGTTTGACCGCGCCATTGAATGCTGAGCGGTTCGTCCCCCCAGAATGAGAAGTTGAGTGCCGAGATCAGCAGAATCAAATTTGCCAACGCATCGCGCTGCGGAGGCAACTCGGCTAACAACTCGCGTTTGAAAGCGGCGGCAGGCTGCACATCGGGCGTGGTGCGCGCCCACGTGCGAATGGCCGCATCATTGATTCGAACGTGCCGGGCTTGGCTCATCACTGCGGCGGTACTTTGCAATACGATCATGGGAAACGTCGAAAAGTCGAGACGTCAAAACGTCAGAATAGTTGGCGGCTAATCCAGGCCGAAACTAAATTTAGGCATACGGAACAGTCGCTCCAATTAAGGCTGTCCACAAACCGCGAGCTGCTTTTTAGATTGCTCGCAACGATTTGGGTTTCCTTTGAGAATGCAACCCTCCCCTAACCCCTCCCTGCAAGGGAGGGGAAAACTTAGACCCTCTAATCCTCTGCACCCTTCACAAACGTCAGCCGCTTGCGGTCTTTGGTTACACCGGGGAACTGCAGCACGCGGTTGTGCATCGCCACATACACGCCCGGCGACACCAATCGGCACGCCAGAAGCGACTCGGTCAAATTCTGGATCGCGTCGGTATCGCGAAACTCGTACGGCCGCATCGCGCCCGTCAGAATCACCGGCTTAGTAATGTCTGGCAACTCGCGCACGAGCAATTCGCCCGTCGTGCTCAACGTATCGGTGCCGTGCACGACGATAATTGCGTCGGCCTGCCCCATCGCGTATCGCACGGCCGCAAGAATGATGCCGCGATCTTCGTCGGTCAGATGCAACGAATCCTTCGACATTAAATTGGTGTGGCGAATGTTCAGGTTAAACAATCGCAGCCGGAGCAAAATGTCGTCGAGTACCGATTTGACGTTACGCATCGACCCATCGGTCTCGTCGTAGGTCTTCTCGATCGTGCCGCCGGTGCTAAGAATGCTGATATCCATGCTGTGATTTTTGCCTCGCGAAATCGTAGTCGCATTCAACCACAAATCGCCTGCTTCGCATATGATCAACGAGAGATTGAAGATACGAAAATGCCGTTTCGGCAGACCGACGCAATCATTCGACGTGTGTAACGAATTCTTCGGAGCCTTGCTTGCCCACCAAAGCCCCCAAACAACCCGGCAAGAGCAGCCGCACGAGCAAACCGGCCGCCGCCGCCAAGAAAACCGCGAAAAAAGCCGCCGGCCCTACGCCCGCGATGCAGCAATATCTCGACCAAAAGGTTGAGGTTGGCGACGCCCTGCTGCTTTTTCGCATGGGCGATTTTTATGAAGTGTTCTACGACGACGCCGCTGTCGTCGCCAAAGCGCTGGGCCTCACGCTCACGGCACGCAACAAAAGCGGCGACGATCCGATCCCGATGGCGGGCGTGCCCTATCACGCTGCCGAAGGTTACATCGCACGCCTCGTAAAAGCGGGCTTCAAGGTTGCCATCAGCGAACAAATCGAAGACCCAAAGACGGCTAAGGGCGTCGTCAAGCGCGCGGTGCAACGCATCATCACGCCCGGCACGCTTACCGACGACGCGCTGCTGCACGCCACGCGCGCGAACGTGTTGGTCGCGCTCTGCCCGCGCACCGCTAGTTGGAGCGCTAGCCAATTTGGCATTGCCACACTCGAACTCGCCAGCGGTCGCTTCGCCGCCGAGATGATCGACCGAACGGCGCTCGAAGATCATCTGGCACGCGTCGGCGCGGCAGAGGTATTGATCCCCGAACTCGACGACGCGCATGCATGTCCGCTCGATGCCGATCTTGCGGCGCATCTTCGGACCGTCGTTTCGCCACGCGCCGCACACACGTTTGAAAAACGCCACGCCGAGAAAACGCTGACCGACCATTTCGGTGTGAGTTCGCTTGCCGGGTTTGGGTTCGATAGCTTCGACGCGTCGCTGCGCGCGGCAGGTGCCGTGCTCGACTACCTCGGTGAGACGCAGCGCAGTAGCCTCGCGCACATTGCCAAGTTGCTTCCCGCCCAATCGAGCCATTGTTTGATGCTCGATCAGGTCACGTTGCGTTCGCTCGAAGTCGAAACCGCCCTGCGCGACGGCAGCCGCGAGGGCACACTGCTGGCCGCCGTCGATGAAACGGCCAACCCGATGGGCGCTCGGCGACTGCGCGAATGGTTGTGCTTCCCGTTGCGAAAAGTCGATGCGATTCGCGCGCGGCAACGGGCCATTGCCGACTTACGCGATCAACCCGAACGACTCAAGCGGATTCGCGCGTCACTGCGTGAGTTCGGTGACGTCGAGCGCATCCTCGGTCGGCTCGGTGTGGGCCGCGTTTCGCCGCGCGATTTGCGGGCATTGGGCGATACGCTGCAGGCGCTCGATACGCTCCGCGACGCCATCGCCGCACCGATTCAGCAAGATGACGCCGATCTGCTCGAAGCCATTCGACAGTCTCTCGACGGCATGGCCAATATCGGTGCGACGATTTGCGCCACACTGATCGAAGAAGCGCCACCCATTCAGCGCGACGGCGGCTACATTGCCGGCGGTGTCGATGCCGAACTCGATCGCCTGCGTAGTATCGAGAGCGACGGCGCGGCTTGGCTGGCAGAGTATCAAGCCGCCGAAGCCGAGAAGACGGGCATATCCACGCTCAAGATCGGATACAACTCGGTCTTCGGTTATTACATCGAAGTCACGCACCAACATCGCGAGCGCGTGCCCGATCGTTACACGCGTAAGCAGACGGTCCGCAACGCCGAGCGCTACATCACCAGCGAGCTCAAAGATCACGAGAACGAAGTGCTGACGGCTGCCGATCGCGCCAAGGCGCGCGAGCAGGATTTGTTCACCGCCCTGCGCGAACAAGTCACAGCGCAGCTCGGCCCGTTGCAACAGGCCGCCGACGCCCTTGCCAATCTCGATGTGTTGGCCGGCTTTGCCGAATTGGCCCGGCAACGCGGTTACGTCGTGCCCGAGTTAATCGAAAGCGAAAACGAACTCACGCTCGATATCGTCGAAGGCCGGCACCCGGTGTTGGATCGCACGCTGGCCGAACGCTTTGTGCCCAACGATTGTGCGCTTGCTGCCGACGACGCACGCTTGTTGATACTCACCGGCCCGAATATGGCGGGTAAGTCGACCTACATCCGCCAAGTCGCGCTGCTCACGCTATTGGCGCAGACAGGCAGCTTTGTGCCGGCGCAGTCGATGCGGCTCAGCCCCGTCGATCGTATCTTCGCCCGCGTCGGCGCGAGCGACGAACTCGCGCGCGGTCATTCGACGTTTATGGTCGAGATGGTTGAAACGGCGCGCATTCTGCATAACGCGACGGCACAATCGCTCGTTATTCTCGATGAGATTGGGCGCGGCACGAGTACGTACGATGGCTTATCTCTCGCGTGGGCGATTACCGAGCACGTCGCCAAGCGCATCGGCTGCCGCACGCTGTTTGCGACGCACTATCACGAGCTGACCGACCTGGCCGAGCGTTTGCCGCACGTGCGAAACTTCAACGTTGCCGTGAGCGAAGCGCTGCGCCCCGACGGTAGCGGTCGCGAGATTGCGTTTCTGCACAAGATCATTCCCGGTGTTGCCAATCGAAGTTACGGCGTGCATGTGGCCGAGATGGCGGGCCTGCCGAAGAGCGTGACGCGCCGCAGCGAAACGATTTTGGCGCAACTCGAACAGCGCTCAGCCGTTGCTGCCAACCCGGGCGATCACGATCCGGATCAGATGTTGCTATTTGGAAGCGACGAACCCGCCACCCCAGCCGCGACGATGCACCCGCAATTGCAATCGCTGCTCGATGAACTGGCCGACGTGCGAATCGACGAAACCACGCCGATGGAAGCGTTGCAGGTGTTGGCGAATTTGAAGAAGCGAATTGCAGATCAAACAGACGCGGAGTAAAGCCAGACGGCGAGGCCATGTGCCGTGCGGAACGCCTCTGGGGTGCCCCATCCTTCGTGCCAGCGAAGGTTGGGAAATCTTTCGATATGCCGCACGTCACGTCCCGAGCAGTCCTCGGCCAATGGCCGGAGGGCTAAGTGCAGGACGGCGATTGGGAATCTCGATCACCACGCAAAAGGCCCATATCCCGTCCCTCCTGCTGGACGGATCGGCAAAAATTGCTACCATTTCAACCATAGATTGACCGACGGCGGAGCGGTCAAACTCAGTGTTCAGCAGCCATTTCGGCACCAGATATAGAGAAGCACGTCTTATGTTGATCGACTCGACCCGCGCAACAACCGCGCTTGGCCATTCCCGATTCGTACGCACCATCTGCCTCGTCGCAATCGTCGCAGGGTTTGCCGCCGTGGCAGGTGGCTGCTCCGATCCGAAGGAAGAGTTCGGCCGCACATGGTACATCGACGGTGCCGGCAACTGGGGCTTTGGAGCCATTGGCGTGCCCGCCGGTCTCGAAGATCGCGGTTACCAAGGTGCCGTTAGCAACCATCGTTGGTCGCTTACGCTCAATCCCGCGCTCGATCAAACGTTGCGTTTTATCGCGCGAGGCTCGGGTGAATCGCTCGGCCGCGACATCACCCGTTACCTTAGAACTCACCCCAAGCGTGACGCCAATATCATCGCCCTATCCGCCGGCACCGGTGTTGGCATTTGGGCCATTGAAAACGTAAAGCCGCCCTACAAGGTGAATAACTTCATCATGGTTGGCTCCAGTTTGTCGAGCCGCTACGACGTGACAAAGGCCCTCAAAAACATGAAGGGCAAGATTTACGTTTACCACACGACCAGCGACCCGGTCTTGCAAGGGCCGGTCCGAACGCTGGGGACGATCGACGGAAGCTTTGACGATTCGGCTGGCCTTGTCGGCCTGCGCGGACCGGGTTCCGATTCGGGTCGGGTCGTTAACATCAGCCGCACGCGCCAACACGCCAGCCTCGGCTGGACGGGCGGCCACGCCGACTGCGTCACGCGTCGCTTCGTTCGCGGTGAACTCTACAAGCACATCGTGAAGACCAACCGCGGCTCGCGCCAGGTGCACCATCATCTGGAGCCGAGGTTGGCGGTGGGCACCGAGTAACCCAGGCCCCGATTTTTCCTCCGCACCCTCTCGAAAATTTTCTGATCGACGCCGCCGCCATTTCGGCTGGGATGCGTCAAATTCCACCCTAATTCATTTGTAAATCCGAATAAATGGATATAGCATCCCCCTAGCGGCCCCTATCCGTCGATTTTTGGCGGATGGCCGTTGAGATTTGCTACCATCAACAGAATTTCCGGCGTAACATGCTCCGAAAGGAGATTTTCCCTTGGCGAAACCCGACTTCAGCTTTGATAGCCCGTTTCTTGACGCCCTGCGCGACCGCATCCTGATCATCGATGGTGCGATGGGTACCAGCGTGTACTCGTACGACCTGACGCTTGAAAAGGATTATCGGAACTGCGAGAACTGTCCGGAGGTGATCACCGAAACGCGGCCCGACGTGATGGAGGAAATTCACGCGAGCTTTTTCGAAGTCGGCGCCGACTGCATCGAGACCAATACGTTCGGTGCCAACAAGATCGTGTTGGCGGAATTCGATCTGACCGACGAAACGTATTCGCTTAATAAGCAATCCGCCGAATTGGCGCGGCGCGTGGCGGATAAATATTCCACGCCCGACAAGCCGCGCTTCGTGTTGGGATCAATGGGCCCCGGAACCAAACTGCCCTCCCTCGGCCACGCGCCTTACGACGTACTCGAAGACAGCTACGCCGAACAAGCGCGCGGACTAATCGACGGCGGCGCAGATGCATTCATCATCGAAACCTGTCAGGATATTTTGCAAGCCAAGTCGGCCATCAACGGTGCGACCATCGCGATGGAAGAGCGCGGCAAGAAGCTGCCCATCATCGTGCAAGTGACGATCGAAGTGACGGGCACGATGCTCGTCGGCACCGAGATCGGCGCGGCGATGACGGCGCTCGAAGCGTTTCCGCAAGTGCAGGTCATCGGCATGAACTGTGCGACCGGCCCGCAGGAAATGTCCGAACACGTACAGCACTTGGGCCACTACTGCGATCGCTTCATCAGTGTGGTGCCCAATGCGGGTTTGCCGGAATTGGTCGATGGCAAAACGCACTACGCGTTGACGCCCGAAGAACTTGCCAAGTGGGCGCGCGAGTTCGTCGAAGCCGACGGCGTCAACATCGTCGGCGGTTGCTGCGGAACCACGCCCGCGCATATCAAGGCGATTCACGAAGCCGTTAAGGATCTCAAGCCGAAGAAACGCGAGCCGATTCATCAAGCCAGCGTGTCGAGCCTGTATCAAAACTGCACGCTGGTGCAGGACAACAGCTTCCTCATCGTCGGCGAGCGCAGCAACACCAATGGTAGCCGCAAGTTCAAGCGTTTGCTGCTCGAAGACGACGTCGACGGCCTCGTCGAGATGGGTCGCGAACAAGTTAAAGAAGGTTCGCACGTCCTCGACCTTTGTGTCGACTACGTCGGGCGCGACGGCGCCCCCGATATGGCCAAGCTCGCCGCACGCTATGCCAAAGATGTGACCGTGCCGCTGATGTTGGACTCGACCGAGCCCGAGGTATTGGAAGCCGGGCTCAAGCTGGCCGGCGGCAAGAACATCATTAACTCCGTCAACCTCGAAGACGGCGAAGAGAAACTCGAAAAGGTATGCCCGCTGCTGCGCAAGTACGGTGCGGCTGTGGTCGCGCTCACGATTGACGAAGACCCGGAAGAGGCGATGGCCAAAACGGGGAAGCGCAAGATCGAGATTGCCCGCCGCCTGCACGACCTGCTTACCAATAAATTCGGCATCGATGAAGAAGACATCCTGTTCGACTGCCTAACGTTCCCAATCACGACCGGCAACGACGCGGATCGTCGGCTCGGTTTGGAAACGCTCGACGGCATCGAGATGATCATGAAGGAATTCCCCAAGTGCGGTTCGCTACTTGGGCTTTCCAATATCAGCTTCGGCCTCGACCCGGCGGCGCGAGCCGTGTTGAACTCGGTGTTTCTCTCCGAAGCGCGCGACCGCGGGCTGACGGGTGCCATCGTGCACGTCAGTAAGATTCTGCCGCGCAACAAGATCAGCGACGAACGCTGGGATGCGGCGCTCGATTTGATTTACGACCGCCGGCGCGAAGGCTTCGACCCGCTCACGCACTTTATGTCGCTCTTCAGCGATAGCAGCGAGTTCGACGAGAAGGAATCGATCGAAGATTTGCCGATCGAAGAACGCCTCAAGCAGCGCATCATCGACGGTAATCGCATCGGCATCGGTGAAGACCTCGACGAAGCGATGCAACAGTACGAGCCGTTGCACATCATCAATACGTTTCTGCTTAACGGGATGAAGGTCGTCGGCGATTTGTTCGGCGCGGGCAAGATGCAATTGCCGTTCGTGCTTAGCTCGGCCGAAACGATGAAAGCCGCCGTCGCGCATCTCGAACCGCATATGGAACGCATCGAGGGCGAAGAAAAAGGCATTATCGTGCTCGCAACCGTCAAAGGTGACGTGCACGACATCGGTAAGAACCTCGTCGATATCATCCTGACCAACAACGGCTACAAGGTGCACAATCTTGGCATCAAGCAACCGATCAATAACATCATCGAAGCCTGGGACCGGTATAAGCCGAACGCCGTCGGCTTGTCGGGCTTGTTGGTGAAATCGACCGTCGTCATGCGTGATGACTTGCAGGTGCTAAACGAACGCGGGATGAAGATTCCGGTAATCTTGGGTGGCGCAGCGCTGACGCGCAACTACGTCGAACACGATTTGCGCGATCTATACAACGGCGACGTCGCTTATGCCAAAGATGCCTTCGAAGGTTTGCGCCTGATGGATAAACTCGCCGCCGGTGAATCGTTGGTTGAAGCACCGAAGCAAGAAAAGAAAGCTGCGGCGCAACCCAAGAACGACGGCGGCGTAGCCGCACCGCAGATTGAGATTCCTGACCGCAGCGACGTTGCAACGAATAACCCGATTCCCGCGCCGCCTTTCTGGGGCTCGCGCGTGATCGAACGCATCGACCTGCAAAGCGTGCTCGGCTACATCAACGAAGTCATGCTCTTCCAGGTGCAGTGGCAATACAAAAAGAATCGTCGCAGCGCAGATGAGTACGCCGATTATGTGAAGCGTGAAGTGCGACCGATCCTGAACGATCTCGTCGCGCGGTGCCGTGCCGAGAACATCCTGAATCCGCAAGCCGTTTATGGCTATTGGCCCTGCAACAGCGAAGGCGACGACCTGATTCTTTACGAACCGCCGACCGACCCGGGCGCGATCGATGCCAAGTCGTTCGATCGCCGCGAGATCATGCGTTTCAACTTCCCGCGGCAACACAAGAAGCCGTTCTGGTGTTTGTCGGACTTCTGGCGACCGGTGTCGTCGGGCGAGATCGATGTCGCGGCGTTTCAGATCGTGACGGTCGGCCGCGCGGCAACGGAAGTCGCGCAACAGTGGTTCAAGGCCGATCAATATCGCGACTACCTACACCTGCACGGCCTTGGCGTCGAGTGCGCCGAAGCGTTGGCCGAATACATGCACAAGCAAATCCGCATGGAACTCGGCATTGCCGGTGACGACGCACGCGAGATGCGTAGACTCTTTCAGCAAGGTTATCAGGGCAGCCGTTACAGCTTTGGTTACCCGGCTTGCCCGGAACTGGGCGATCAGGAAAAACTCTGGCCGCTACTCGAACCCGAGCGCATCGGCATCACGCTGAGCGAAGAATATCAGCTTGAGCCCGAGCAAAGCACCAGCGCGATCGTGGCGCATCACCCGGAAGCGCGGTACTTCAACGTGCGCAATGCTGCGACCGACCCAGAGGTGAAGCAGCGGATTGGGGTGGCATAGAAGTCGCGGTTATTCTAGTGGCCTGCGTTGCTGGCTGCGCGCGTTAGACTCTTTTTCTACGCTTGGTACGACGGTATTGTCCGCGTGGCAGGCGTTTTGCTGTAAGCGTTCGATAGCGCCAGTCGTCATCGCCAATATCGCTCATCGCAAAGAAGATCGCCTTCATCGCATCGCAGTAGTGACAACTTCCCCAATGTTGTCGTACATCGAACGACCACGACCAAATCGCATGTTTCTTTGCTGTATCTTCATCCAGTTTGAACAGCAGGCGAGCATGACTGACATTTTGCCATATCTCAGCTAAATCGTTGCTGAGCGTAGACGACATGACATCTCGATCACGGTAGGGATCAAACGTGTGTCGATATTTGTCATACTCGCCAAGGATATTGCGAATTCGAGCCATGACCCTAAAAAACGGCTTTGTAGAAACAACGGTATCTAAATACGAACTACTCTTCGCTATGCGTTGGATACTTGGCGATTGCTCCCTACCTGCAAGGTACGTTGAGCAATGAGACAACTCACGTTGAATGCGCCGCGAGCAAGGTGCGTATGGCAGCGCCATCGCCGCCGCGAACAACTGAGGTAGCAAATCGCCCAGATGGCGCAACAGATAGCGTTTGCTTCGCGTGCCCTTTTCCAGCAGGTCGCAATACTCGACCGAGAGTGCATACATCCGCTGCACATCCGGATGGTCGGCGATGCTTTTCGTCTTGCGTTTCTTTTTCTTCATAATCGGCCCGGAGTAAAAGTTGATATGCAAGTTATCGATTGAGCAACAGCCGCAGCATCTTGAGCGGGTTGGGCGATTGACCGCGCATCATGCCGCCAACGAGCAACATGCGCGCCGCGATTTTGACGGAAATCCAAATCCCAACGATCAGCAACAACGCCGCAACGGCAGCATCCCACAGCGGCACTTCGCGTGTCGCCAGCCGCAACATCATCGCTGGCGCACTCGTGGGCGGAAACCACGCCAGCACCCTCGCCACGATACCGTTTGGACTGTTGAGCAGGCTCATAAACGCGACCATCGGTACCACCGGCAGCAGCGCTATGATGGTCGAATACTGTTGCGATTCCTTGACGTTATTGCCCAACGCGCCGATGCCGACGAAGAGCGAGCCGTAGAACAAGAAGCCCAGAATAAAGAACAGTGCGGCGAGTAATAACGACGTCGCGTGCCATTCGAAATCGACGACCTGATCGATAACAAGAAACGTTAGAAACGGGAGCGGCAAGATCATCGCGCCCCATATCAATAACTGCAGCAACGCAGCGGCGCTCAAGCCCAATACTTTGCCCATCAACAAGTGATCGACGCGCACCATTGAGAACAAGACTTCGAAAACCTTGTTCTCTTTCTCTTCCGCCACGCCCGCCAGCAGAAAGCCCGCGTTAATCAACAGCGCCACGATCAGAATGCCGGCCACGGCGGCAGGCAGCACGAAACTCACGGTCCGCGAGAGCGTGTCGACCTTGAGGAACTTGCCATCCAGCCCCAATTCGTAGTACGCCGTTTCGGTTAAGCCTTCGCCTTTGCCGCGGCTTTCGATCATCGCGCGTTCTTCGGCAGTCAACTCAGCCCGTTCGAGCACACCGACGTACAACTGTCGCCGCACCTGCTGCGGCGCCGAGAGCCCCTTAAACATCTGCCACGTCCGCGTGTAATAATCGAGCGTTCGTTTTTGTAGATAATCCTCCGGCACGAGCACCAAGCCGTCGATCTCACCGGCTTCCAGTGCGACGCGGCCTGCCTTTAAGCTGTCGTATCGTTGTGCGTCGGGGATGACTTCACGCACCATGGCTTCGAGCGCGTCGAGTTGCGACTTGAGTTTCCCGGATTTTGGATCGGCACCGATGGTAGCCGCAGCCTCTTCCGTTGCACGCCGAGTCGCCTCTGCTTCTTCCGCCGCCTGTTCGGCCGCTTCAATCAAGCCCGTCTTATCCACCACCCCGATTTGCGCCGATAGGCCGCTCGCCATCGCGCCTGCGGTGGCGACGGATATCAACGAAATGAAACCGGCATACATTCCAAGGATCACGGGCAACCCAAACGTCAGTATCAAATAGCCCGGTCGCTTGATCGTGAACAAAAACTCGTATTTGGCGATCGTGCCCGTCATAGACTGCGCTCCACGGCGTCGGCTTGCTTCGTCGGCGGTGTGGCATCACCATCGGCTGCGCTACCCGCCACTGAAATGAAGATGTCTTCAATCGGGCGCATGCCTTCGACAAGTCGCCGGACCGGGCGCTTGGCGGCCGCCAATTCGCGCATCAGGTCGTTGATCGTCGCACCATCTTTCAAATACACGTGATTCAAATCGACGTCCTTCACGACACGCACGACGCAGGGCAGGCCCGTCGGGTCGCAATCCTTATTCACGCTCGCTTGAAAATCGGTATTGGCGCGACGCACCTCATCCAGCGCGCCGTATAACACGCGCCGACCGTGATCGATCATCATCACGCGATCGCACAGCGCTTCGACCTCGGCCATCATGTGCGTCGAGAGGCACACGAGCTTGCCGCGGTCGCGGTGTTCGCGTACCAGTTCGCGCACCAAACGTACGTTGACCGGGTCGAGCCCGCTAAACGGCTCGTCAAAGATCAACATATCCGGGTCGTGTATGACGCTGAGAATAATCTGCAGCTTTTGCGACATGCCCTTCGATAGCGTTGACACTTTCTTTTTGAGTGAGTCGACAAGATCGAACCGTTCGAGCAGCGGCATCATGCGCGTGCGGATTAGATCGCGATCCATACCGCGTAGCGCGCCGATGTAATGAATCACGTCCGAGATTTTGCGTTTTTGATAGAGGCCACGTTCTTCGGGTAGATAGGCCACGCGCTGGCGAAACGACAATTCGCGATTGCCGTTGACGACGCCGTCGGTATGAATGCGACCCGAATCGGGCCGAAACACATCGAGCAGCATGCGGATCATCGTGGTCTTGCCGGCACCGTTCGGCCCCAGTATGCCGAACACCGTACCGCCGGCGGCTTCGAAACTCACGTCGTTCACAGCGACGACGCGCCGCGCACCGCTACCGAAGGATTTTGAAACGCCGTCAAATGCAATTTGCATGGTAAGACTTCCAAAGAACGCCCCGCGCATTCAACGCGGAAGCGACGCCCCCATTGAGATATCACGGCAACCGCGCCTGCCCAACGGTTCGGCCCGATCGCGCTGAGTCACTGCCGTTTACCTGTTGAGGCGGCTCGCTATTTGCTCGCGCGGCGCGCTCGTCGTTCGCGGAGGCGTTTGTCGGCCCAGAAGAACCAGATCATCAGCACGGCCGGCGGCACGGCGATGATCGCAAACGGGATCCACATGTTTTGAGGCGTTAGCTCCCAGCCCCCTGCCGATTCGGATGTAGCTAAAATCGCGTTCATACCGCCCATTTGAACGAAAACCGCCGATTTCATCCAGCCCGACCCGCAAAGCTTACCTATTTTGAAACCGATCGCGGCACAGCGACGAAAATCCGACCGTCGTCCGAAATATTTTCGCTCCGGCGGCGAAA
Organism: Phycisphaerae bacterium; assembly: GCA_030432035.1. Lineage (GTDB taxonomy): Bacteria > Planctomycetota > Phycisphaerae > UBA1845 > UTPLA1 > ECT2AJA-110-A. The sequence goes on along the minus strand of JAUIHO010000003.1, from coordinate 9,945 downwards.
ATCAAATCGTGATAACCGATTCGCTACCGCGTTTTAGCAGGTATCCACTCGTTCGTGCCGACGCTTCGCTACTGAAAAATCAGGCCTTCGGAAAAAAGCGGGGAAAATCCTTGCAACCCTCCGACAGATGTAGTAGCCTACGACAACTGTAGTGGAGGATACGCCCGTGGGTAAGAAACCCCTCGATCTCAGCCCCGCCGAACTCGAAGTGCTACGCGTGATGTGGGACATCGGTCCGGCCACCGTGCGGCAGGTGCTAGACGCATTAACCGAGCGCGGTAAGGACTGGGCGTACACCACTGTGCTCACCTTCATGACGCGAATGGAACAAAAGGGCTTGGTCCGCAGCGACAAGACGGGCATGGCCTACGTCTATCGCGCGACCGTCACGCGCAATCGCGTCCGCAAGGATCGCATCAAGTCGTTGGTCGAAGAACTGTACGACGGTGCCGCCGGCCCGATGGTGCTGCAACTGCTCAAGTCGCAACATCTAAATCGCGACGACATCGAAGCGCTGCAAAAACTCATTGATGAGTTGGATGATAAAGCAAGCTAGTCGGTCTTAATCGACTTGTGAGCCATTAACTGTTTGGTTGTACGAGTAAGCGATGTGTGCCTAGCATCATCGCGAAACGCCAGGAGAGAGGCACCAAACCGATGTTCGTTTCTTTTGAATGGTGGATCGATGCCTTGTGGCGAAACGGGCTGGCGTTGGTGCCGGTCGCGTTGCTCGCTTGGCTCGCCGTTCAATTGATGGCACGTCGCCCTGCTACTCGTCACGTTATCTGGTTGGGCGCGCTCAGTTGGCTCGTGATCGGGTTGTTATTGCCACCGTTGCCATCGGCGTCGGACCATTCAGACGATGTGGGTTTACGTAACGAGCGCATAACATCCGCGTCGAAAGATTTTTTTGCGAATTCGTCGTTAGTCGAGAAAACTCAGGCCGTTGAACATGCTGACCGTTCGCGGCAAGATCGAATCCATCCCGTCGAATCTGTTTCGCATGATGCAGTGCTGCTTTCAAACTGGGAGCATGACTGGCTACGATCCGAATCTCTGCACGCATCGAATACGTGCTTAGATGCTAAACCGTCTGAGCGTGGCACTGACATAACCGTTCCTTCTGAAGCGTTGCCTTCGAATGAACGATCACAAGACCCCACTCCACCCACGACGATTGCCCGATCGTCATGCCAACCGTCGCATGTCTCAACTTCGATGGTTGGTTCGGTCGGGCAATCGTCACCCACTATTCAAGAACCGGTCGAAGTAGCAACGCTTGACGCCAAGTCGCCCGACGCCATCTTCGGCGGCGACGACGCACAAGTCGCTCATAAAACAACGTCGCTGCTCGCGAACGAATATGAGCATCCTCCCTTAGCGAACGCCGCCGATTCCTTTGATGCAACAAAGCGTGCGGCCCGACTACCACTCAATGACCACGCTGCAACCGTCGATCCTCCAAAAACAGTTGCATCGCCGTTACTGGATGATGCCCCGATATCCGGCTGGCTCACGCCCCTACAACAACCCTTCGCCGCTGCCGTTGCAATCGTCCAGAAATGGTCGCAACAGTTGTCTGCGTTGCCGCGATTGCCTTGGCAACTGTGGTTAGCATTAACCTTTGTCATCATCTCATGGCGTGGCTTCGCCAGCATACGCTTCACGCGCAGCCTGAAGCGTGCTCGACCAGCGCCGCATGCCGTGCAATCGCTCGTTGATGAATGTGCAGAACTGATCGGGCTGCGATGCGCACCGACCGCCCACTTGGTCGGGCAGCGCGTCTCACCGTTGATTCTTTGCTATCCGCGACCGAGACTGATCATTCCGGAAGAACTTTGGGCCGAACTCGACGCCGATTCGCGCCGTGTGGTGATCTTGCACGAACTCGCGCACCTCAAGCGCCGCGATCATTGGACCCATTGGTTTAACGAATTGCTCGGTGCATTGTATTGGTGGCACCCACTCGTCTGGTGGATGCGCCGCCGCATTGCCGACGAAGCCGAAAATGCATGTGACATGTGGGTCACATGGCTGGCACCAACGTCGCGCCGCGCTTACGCCACGGCCCTCATTCAAACGCAACAGTTCCTTACCACAAAGCAATTCACGCCCACGCCCGCGTCGGCCGTGGGAATTCTGTCCCCGCAAGCGCAGCGAATTGCGCGGAGGTTAACCATGATTATGACGCATCGAAACACGCCACGCTCTTCGTCATTCGGCTTTATGTGTGTGCCCGCCCTCTTGCTCGCTGCTTGGGTGACGGTCCCGGCCCATTCGCAAACTGCGGTCTCCGTTGGCGTCGCGCCCGAAGCGGACGAGGTGGTCGTCGCTGAAGTCCCGGATGCGCCGTCGGTGGTGGTCGCCGGAACGGGTAGCGGCCATGTCGTGGTTGCTCCCAAATCGCCCGCCGCACCGGCAGTGGCCGTAGCCGTGCACGACGATCACGATCATGACGAAGACCACGACCATGCTCATGCACATTCGGGCGGCGGTCGCGCACACACGTTGCGACATGCATCCCACGATGAGAATGGTCGCATGGCGCGCCTCGAAGCGCAGCTTGCGCGACTCACAGAGCAAGTCGAGCATTTGACGGCATCCCTCGACCAACGACGGGAACGCCTTCCGAAACCTGCCCCTGGCTTACATCTCACAGAACCAAAAAGCTGGCCTGCCGCCGAAGTGCCGACGACAAGATTAACGCCCGCCCGCGCGCTTCCCGGCCAACACACGCTAACCCGCCGCTACAAACTACCAGACGGCAAGCGCGATGCGCTGAACACCTTGATGAAGCGCAGCGATGTGCCGGTCTTGATGCGGCCGCGCCCCGATGGCATCGAACTCATCGGCAATGCCGAACAACACGAAGTGTTCGAACGCTTCGTGCTGATGCTCGGCGGCAAGGGTATGGACCACACGAAGACCTATGAAATCCATCCGGCCCAAATGGACGACCTGCGAACGTTGATGGTTCGCGACGATGTGCCCGTTTTGGTCGATCCCGACGACGATCGCATTACCGTGCACGGCAATGAGTTGATCCAAAAAACCTTCAGCGACTTTGTCGACATGATCGCGCCGAAGGGCGGCAAGCACTCGAAGCTCCGCACGGCCGCCCCTGCTGCATGGCCCTCGGTGTACACAGATGCTCGCCTATCGGGCGCTTTGAAAGCCAAAGAAGCCGCCGAGCGCGCGCAGCGCGAGGCGTTGGTCGCGCGAGAGTATGCAGCGGTTCGCGGCAGAATCCAAAAATCGCAGGAACAGGTCAAACGCCGCGCTCGCGAGTTAGAGGCCAAGGCCGACCAAATGCAAGCTCGCGCCGAAACGCTGCGGGCGCATTACCAAGAACTCAAGGCGGCACGCCAACGAGCCAATGCAGACCATCAAATTGTGGAACTCGATCAGAAGCTTGCCGAAATCCGTGCCGCCCAGGCTGATATCGAAGCGCAAGCTGAAGAACTTTACGACGCTGCCGCCGAAGCAGAAGCCGAAATCGAAGAACTCGGCGACGAGATGGACGAACTCGCCGACGGCTAATGCGCGACGCCGCGTAGCTGGCGAATTACTGGAGCGTTCAATGATGATGCAGGCCGTACACATACCGTGAACGGCCTGCGGCATTCATGTTGCGCGTGTTTTTTCGTTCGACACGTAATTGCAATGCGGCACTCGGAATTGCATCACTTTTTCTTCGAACCGCAGCGATTTAACAATCGTACTTCATCCAGCGAACACGCTATGCTGCATCCACACCGCCACTTGTAAAGATAGCTTCGCGAAAAGGCGTGTTCGGTTCTACGGGATCAACACAACAAAACGCCACGTAATCCGATCACTTTCTAACTTACATCGGGATTCGATCATGACTGTGATACTTCGCCGTATCGGCCTGCCGTTGATCGTCGTCGTTGGATTGCTTTGTCCGATGACTTACGCCGACGACGCGCCTCCCGCGTCGATCAAGGTCGCCAACGGCCTACTCAATCGCAAGCTTTACGATTTGGCCGAAGCGGAATATCGACGCGTGTTGGCGACCGATCCGAACGGCGAGCGGCGACAACAAGCGCAGTACGGTCTAGCCGTCGCGCTCATGCGTCAAGAGAAACTTTCTTCGGCGACCGAGCTGTTGGCAAAATTAATCGACGCGGACGAATTCGAATTCACCGCCGATGTCGCCATCATGTTGGCGCAGTGCAAACTGGCGGCTGCCGAATACACCACAGCCGCACAGATCATCGCCGACCATCGCGAGGAGTTTGCCGATCATCCGCTCGCCGACGACGCGGCCGCATTGGGCATTGAAGCACTTTACCGAGCGGGTCACCTCGAAGCATGTGCCGAAAACGCCGACACATTTATGGCGCGTTACGTTCAATCGCCGTCGGCCGGTTTGGTTTGCGCCTATGCCGGGATGGCGCAAGCCAACTTGGGAAAGGAACGCGCGGCCATCAAATGGCTCAACAACGCGCTGCGTTTTGACGTACCCGCATCCCACGTGGCACACGTTCGCCTAACGCTGGCCGAAGCGTTGGCCCGACAGGGGCAGACCGACGAGGCACGCGCGGCGTTCGGCGAACTCGTCAATGCCGCCCCACCGCTCGCCGCCCGCGCTCAGCAGGGATTGGCTTTACTAGCCTGGCAAGCCGAAGATTTGGCGAGCGCACTGCACGCAATTAACCTCGCGTTGAAGCACCCCGACGCCATTGATCGCGACTTTGCTTTGCAACTACGCGGCCGCATCAATTTTCAACGCAACGCTTTTACCGACGCGTTGAGCGACTTTGAAACGCTCTACGACGACGAAGTTAGTCGCAGCGCGAGTGATGCCTACTGGCTCGCGAAAACGTTGGCACGGCTCGATCGTAACGACCGCGCCGTTGATGTTCTCAACGACGCCGTCGAGCGGTATTCGGATAGCGACCTCATCGGCGACCTACGGTTCGAACGCGCCGTAGCGATGGTGCGACTTGACCGATTCGACGAAGCGCTTTCATCGCTAAAGGTCGTGCTAGCCAAGCACGAAGAGGCCAAATTTATTCCCGAAGCGTTGCGACTGTGTGCAATCGTGACGCATCGTTTGTCGCAATATCAAACCAGCAGCGACTACATTGCCAAGTGGCAAGCGCGCACCAATACTAAAGCAAACGCGTTACCCGCAGATCTGATTTTCATTCAAGCCGAGAACGCGTTCTTGACCGACGAATTCGCCGATGCGATCACCGGCTATCGCAACTTCCTATCGACGCATGAAACGGACGATCGCGCGGCCGCCGCGCGGCGTCGCTTGGGGTTGGCTCACTATCGAATGCAACAATATGAACCCGCACTCGCGGCGTTAGCCAAACTAGCCGACGCCGACCATACGCCCGCATCGACTTACGCCGTCGGTGATATCCACTTTAGCAAGCGCGACTGGCAAAACGCACAAACGTGGCTCGCACGCTTTGTCGCCGGCAAACCAAAGACGGGTATCGACGACGGACTGATCAAACTCGGCCTCGCGCAGATGCGGCTTTCCGAGTTTGACTCTGCAATCGAACGGTTTAACGCCCTATTGGAGCGCGACGCCGATAGCACCCACGCGCCACAAGCCATGTTCGAGCGCGGTCAATGCCTACTCGCTCTAAAGCGCTTCGAAGATGCCGCTCGGTCGTTCGAAAGCGTGCTGAAGAATCGCAAAGCCAAGCGCCTGCACGATTCCGCGCGCGACCATCTAGCCGCGCTCGGCCTTAAACTCGGTAAACCGGAATTGGCCGCGCGATACTATGCCGAAGCGGCGGAATCGTCCGACGACCTCAACCAACGCGCCGCCGCCGTTTGCCGCCAATCCGATTCGCTATTGCAGGCACAGCAATACGCCGACGCCGCCAAGGCGATCCGGACGTTTCTAAAGCCCATTGATGACGATACAGATAAGCTGCCCGTGGCAACGCTCGGTCACTTGTATGCCAATCGCGTAATCGCGTTGGCCCGCGCTGAACAGTACCAGCAAGCCGCTGACGCCTTTGCAAAACTTAAAATCGAATCTATTGACGGTGACCTCCGTACGACAACCTTATTCGACTTCGCCTATTGCCTGCGCAAACTCGAAGACAACGAACGAGCGGCACGCGTGTTTCAGCAGATCGTCGAAACGGCAGTGGACAATCCGCTAAAATATCACGCGCTCATGGCATTGGCAGAGCTTGCCGCTCAAAACAAGGACAACGAGCGGTCGCTGTCCTATCTCGATCAACTCGTCGCTGCGAACGAAACAAAGAAACTTCCGCCTGACTTGGCGCTTGATCGAGCGCTGTATCAGAAGAGTCGTGCACATTTTGAGTTACAGCAGTTCGCCCCTGCCAGTCGCACACTCCAAACACTGTTGCAACAGTTTCCCAATAGTTCATATGCCAGCGCGGCACAATATCTTGCCGGCGAATCCGCGTATGCAATGCAACAATGGGAAGCCGCAGCGGCTCACTTCGACGCCGCTCTGACTGCCAAGCCGGATGGCGAGTATGCAAGCACGGCACGCCTGCGTTTGGCCGATTGTCACCTGGACTTGCAACGTTGGCCCGATGCCGCGCAACATTTCACCACGTTCCTTACCGATCATTCCGAACATCCGTTGACGTATCAGGCACGATTCGGCTTGGCGTGGTCGTTAGAGAATCAGGGTAAGACCGACGACGCGCTCAAACACTACCGCGAAGTTACCAATACGCACCAAGGTCAGACGGCCGCCCGCGCCCAATTCCAAATCGGGCAATGTCTGTTCGCGCAACAGCGGTACGAAGCCGCCGTTGGTGAGTTGCTAAAGACCGACATTCTCTATGCCTATCCGGAATGGAGTGCCGCGGCATTATTTGAAGCGGGTCGCTGTCTTGAGCGATTGCAACGCGTCGGTGCCGCGCGCGAACAGTTCGCCGCCGTCACACAACGCTTTGCCGAATCCAAGTGGGCCGCCCCCGCGCAAGAACGGTTGACCGCGTTATCGCAACGGCACATTCCCGGTAGCTGATCCAATTCATCAGCCACCATGCGCTGCACTTAGCCCAGCATAGCGAAATCGCGACGCAACCAAACGCCTCACTGCGGCAACCAAACCGTCGCACGTTAAAAGGAACACTGCACCATGTTTAGCGATTTATTCATCACATCCATGTTGGCACAGGCGAATGACGCCGCCGGTTCCGACGTCGCGATCAACACGATTTGGGATTTCGTCGTCAAAGGCGGCCCGATGATGATTCCGATCTTCATCTGCTCGCTGTTCGCGCTCGGCGTCTTCGTCGAACGCGTTAGCAGCCTCAGCAAGTCGACGATCATCCCGCCCGATTTTCTCGACGGCCTTCACAATATCATGCGAAGCCCCACGCGCGATCGCAGCGCGGCATTGGCGTATTGTCACGATACAAAATCACCACTCGGCCCCATCCTCGCCGCAGGTATCAAGCGACTCAACGCCACGCCCGAACTGATGGAGAAACACGTGCAAGACGCCGGTGAAAGGTCACTCCTAACGCTGCGCAAGAACGTGCGCGTGCTCACCGTCATCGCATCGATCTGTCCGCTGCTGGGGCTGCTCGGAACCATTTTCGGTATGATCGATGCATTCCAAACCGTGGCCATCTCCGGTGAAGCGCTGGGCAAGACCGAGTTGCTCGCCGAGGGCATTTACGAAGCCATGATTACGACCGCCGCCGGATTGTTGGTCGCGATCCCCGTACTGATCGGCTATCACTACTTGACCGCACGCATCGACGGCCTCGTTACCGAGATGGATCGGCTGACTGTCGAGTTCTTGGACGAGCACGCTTATCAACAGGCAATGCCCGCTGTTGTAGCGCGAACGAGTAACGCTAATACATCCGCACCTAAGGCACCAACATCGGATGGTGGCAACGGTCACAGCACAATGACCGTCGGCAACGTGACCGAGCTCAGCGGAGGTGCGTAATGCTCATTAAACGCGCCGACACCAATGCTTCGCCATCGATCGAACTGACACCGATGATCGATATGGTCTTTCTATTGCTGATTTTTTTTCTGGTTGCAACCACGTTTCAGGAAGAAGAGCGCGAACTGCAAATCGCCCTACCGCAAGCGGCAGCCGCCGGCCCGATCTCGGGTGCGATGCGCGAGATCATCATCAACGTTACCGCCGACGGTACGATGATCGTAGGTGGCCAACCGCACGACGCCGCACAGCTTACGTCGCTGATTGACGACGCCCTGAAAGACAACCCCGAACAGAAGATTACGATTCGCGGCGATCGTCAGGCACGTTACGAACACATCGTTCAGCCGTTGGATATCTGCAAGCAGGCAGGCATTCAGGAGCCCTATCTCGATACCGTCTTGGTAGGTGCCGGCGGATGACGAAGCGCGGTTGGCGATGGTTGGTGATCGTGATCGTCGTGCTGTTGATCGGCGGCGGCGGCGCGTTGGCATGGCGCGTTTGGCCGCGCGAACGTAGCTATATCACCGATGCGCGCAACATCCGCCGCCCCATCGATGCGGTGCAGGTGCGCGACATTCTTTGGGATGAGCCAACCGACGCCGACGCATTGTTGAAACTCACTAACGGCGCAACCGATTATGCGTTTGATGCCGATCGACAATTGCTGGTTTACGTGGACGGCACTGGAATCGATGCCGACATCTACGAACGACGACGCATTGGCACACAGTGGAGCCAACCTGCGCCGCTTGATACCCTCAATAGCGCACACATCGAACGCGACGTAGCCCTTGCACCTGATGGTCAAACGTTGCTGTTCGCATCCGATCGCCCTGGCGTTAAAGGTGGCTTTGACTTATTCGTTAGTCAGCGCGACGGCGACGTATGGCGCCAACCAGAGCTGCTTGCGCACGCAAACTCTGAAGACGACGATCTAGGCCCCACGTTGGCAATAAACCACACGCTCTACTTCTCTTCGAATCGAAGTCACGCTGTTGCATTCGATTCTGATCAAATTGGAAGCGCAGACACATCACGAATCGAATCAGAAGGCGACCATTCCGCATCATTACCGTCGTTCGACTTGTTCGTCACCACCCTGAAATCAACTGCACCGCCTACCGCGATACACATTGCCAACACGACCGCCGCCGAACTCGGCCCTTGCCTCAGCCCCGTCGGTGACTTCCTTTACTTCGCCTCTAATCGCGATACGGGCTTGGGCGGATTCGACATCTATCGTCTTCGCATACTCATCGATGGATTCGGTAAAGTCGAACCGCTGGATGACACGATCAACAGCAAACGGGATGAGCTCGATCCCTATCTTGGGCTTGCCGGTTTCGAACTAACGTATCGGTCGGTTGAACAAGGCAACGACGGCTCAGCGCTTTATCGCGCCGTATCGCGCGAAGTATTTCGAGATGTCACCTTCGAGCGCGGCACGATCGATTGGGCGGCGTTGTGGCGGCAAGTCGGGCCGAATCTATTGTGGGCCGCCTTTGCCTTGCTCCTATCGCTCTTATTTCTCGCGTTGATCCGCGATTTTCGCGACCGACAAGTCAGCCTGCTCGCGCGCTGTTTGGCGCTGTCTCTATTCGTGCATTTGTTGTTGATGCTGGCGTTCAATTTGTTGAAGGTAACGACCACGCTTGCATCGTCGCTCGGCAAAAGCAGTGGGATGCACGTCACGCTCACGTCCACCGCTAACGCAGGCGAAATCGGCCAGCAAGTGCGCGGTGCGTTCGTTGAGACGCCTACGTTTGCGTTTGAGATGCCGACAGAAGCGGCGCCACAATTGGCCCAAGCCGAAGTGGTGCTTCCAGAACGAAGCGAGTTCGCCCCGACGGAATCGACCTCGTCGCCGAGCGAGTCGCAACAAATCGCTACGAATTTCGACGTGCATACCACCGACGTATCTGCTGACATCGCATCCAGTCAGCAAGCACCGAGCCACTCGGCATTGTCGCTACCACCGTCGGCCACACCAAATGCAA
>JAUIHO010000207.1 GCA_030432035.1 Phycisphaerae bacterium | reverse complement strand
AGCGTGCCACACTTCGGACAAGCGCTCGCGGGGTTGCCGTTCATATCGTTGCCACAACTTAGACAGCGCCGATCGTATTCAATCGTCCCCAGTTTTCTCCACATTACCTGCCAACCGACAAACGTCGCGAAGGTCATCAACCAATATCCGACCGTGGCGGCACAACAAGTTAGCACGAACGTCGGCCATGGTTGATCGCTCAGAGTGCGTCCAAAATATCCGTAACAAAAAAGAAAGATTGGCACCACGCATAATGCCGCAACGCCTGTCAGCAAAGCGCGCTCGCCCTTCGTTCGGATCGGCTTACTCAGGAAAGCGACGCCGACCCAATGCCATGCCACCACCGCTATCACGACAGGAAAAATGTCACCAAATCCCAAGCGGCCAAAAATCAATCCGAACACGGCTCCCCAACCAATAGACCACAGCGCGATGGCAGCCTCTTTTGCCAATACCGATCGTGACGCAGGATGTTTGAAAAACTCAATCTTGGTCGCTCCTTATCAATCGTTCGGCCAAATATCAGTGTCGCAACGGTGGCTTAGCCGAGTGCACGCTTAAGCACCTGCTTGGTTATTTTGTTTTTGTGCTTTCAATCGACTCAATTCACGTTTAAGCGGACCCAGTATCCCGCGACGAGCATCTTCTGTCGCAAAGCCAATCTTCGATTCAGCGTCGATCCACCATTCCAAGCCTTCGATTTGCAAATCGATGAGAGAATGATCGTCTCTCTCCTCAAACCACGCTCGAACTTTGTCGCGGCTGAATACCGTTCTGCGAAGGTGGTGAGGACGCTCATGATTCTTTCCATCAACCCCCGTACGGCCCCAGCTATGTGTGTAATCATCCGGCGTCGGTGCAACCATATCCGAGAGGGTATAGAAGCAAACATCACCCACTGAGGATCGCGTTACTCTGAACATCGTGACCGACTCTCGATCATCCTCCAAATGATCGAGAAGCGCTTCGATTGCATTTTTGCCTCGCCGTTGCAATTCAGCAATTGCATCAAACGCAGAATACGATTCATGCGACGCATCCCTTGAAAAAAACTCAATTAGCTCATCGTTATCCAATGATGCTATTTCGGAAGCCACTCGCGTATTTGAATTAGCACCGATCGATCTCGATGGTATCTGCGAAGACGGTCTCGAATCACAAGCCGTCAATGCGAACAAGGCGAATGAACAGGCTCGAAGATGAGTCGTCACAGTGTGCACGTCAACTCCCCTAACCGGTTCGTCAGCTTCATATTCTCCGAATAATCCACCGGCATCGCGACAATCGCCGGCTTGCCGCTCTCAAACGCCTTCTCAAGGGCCGGTCGCAAGTCGACCGAGTTCTCCACCCGCGCGCCATAGCCGCCGAAGCTTTCGGCCAGCTTCACAAAATCGGGATTGTTAAACGCCAGATCGGTATGACGACCGAAGTGCGTCTCCTGTTTCCACGAAATCAGCCCGTATTCCTTATCTTCCCAGACCAAACACACAAACGGCAGGTCGCAGCGCACCGCCGTTTCGAAGTCTTGTATGTTCATCAGAAATCCGGCGTCACCGCAGACCGCAATAACGCGGCGGTCCGGATACACCAACTTCGCCGCCATCGCGCCGGGCAGTGCGAAGCCCATCGAGCAAAAGCCGTTCGGAATCAAACACGTGTTCGGTTCGTCGCAATGATAATGCCGCGCAACCCACATCTTATGTGCGCCGACATCCGACAGCAGAATATCGCAAGGCGCCAACACGGCCCGACAATCGGCGAGCGCCTTCTGCGGCTTAATGATTCCCTTGGTATCGTCATCATCGTGCGCCGAAAAATCCGCGATCATCTCTTCGCGACGGCGCGCGTGCTTGCCGATCTCGAAGCATGGCGTATCCGAATCGCCCAACGATTCGAGCAATCCGTGCAAACAGTTGGCAATATCGCCGACCAGTTCCACATCGACGCGATAGTTCTCATCCACCTCCGCCGGTAAGAAATCGATATGCAAAATCTTCTTGGCGTTGCCCTGATTCCAGCGCATCGGATCGTATTCGACGAGATCGTAACCAATCGCAATCACCAAGTCGGCCTCGTCCATGATGCACGACACGTGGTCGCGCGATTGCAGGCCGATAGTAAACAAACAATGCTCGCTGCTGCGCGGCACTGCGCCTTTCCCCATAAACGTGTTCACCACGCCGATGCCGGTGCGCGTCACAAAGCGACACAACTGTTCGGAGCTGCGCTTGCGCACACAACCATTGCCCGCCAGAATCACCGGCTTCTTGGCTGCCTCGATCAACTCGACCGCATCGACCAGCGCCTTCGGGTCGGGGCCCGGTCGCCGCGTCGGCGTCGGCGGGATGGGCGTCTTGTCGGTGTCCGATCCGGCAATGTCTTCCGGCAACTCAACCAAACACGCGCCCGGTTTCTCAAACTCGGCCAGCTTGAACGCCTTGCGCACCATCTCGGGAATGTTGTCCGGGTGCTGCACCGTCTCGGCCCATTTGGTCAGCGGCTTGTACATGTCGACGACGTTCATCGCCTGGTGCGATTCTTTGTGCAGTCGCTGCGTGCTGCCCTGACCGGTCAGCACCACCATCGGCGAGCGATCCATATTGCCGTTGCCGACACCCGTCACGAGATTCGTCGCACCGGGCCCGAGCGTTGCCATACACACGCCCGCCCGCCCCGTCAGCCGACCGTACACGTCGGCCATGAAGGCGGCCGCCTGCTCGTGGCGGCAGAGAACGAACTTGATGCTGGAGTCGGCCAGCGAAATCATCATGTCGGCGTTTTCTTCGCCCGGCAGCCCGAAGATGTACTCGACGCCCTCGGCTTCCAGACATTTCACAAACAGGTCAGATGCTTTCACGGCAGGCAGCTCCTTGATAGGGCGCGATCCCGGCCTACAACGGACCAGACGGCGCCCCTTCGAGATGGTGAGACAAACTCTCAGGCATGATAGCGGGTGGCCACGCCACCGCCCGTGCCAATCTGTCATTCCGGCAACGCGCGGTCGGCCCGGCCCTGCCACGAATGGCAGCAAACAGGCTCTAGGGACCGAATCACCTGCGCCGGTCGCTAACGCCCTATCTCCATAATTGGCCGATAGTTACAACCGCCCGCCAGCCAACCCACGAATTTCAACGCGATTGGCACGAACGTTGCTTACTCTCCGGTCGAAGAGTGTGCGCCTGCCCCTTCGGCACGGCTCGCCGGTTTCGCTTGGAGCGGTTCCATCGTGACCTTTGCCAGCAGCCATCTCAACCTTCTCATCGCGCGCAACCCGGCGAGCAACTGGGCCAACGCGTTGCCCGAGCGCCTGTCGCCGTGGCCGCTGGCCTTGCATTGGTCGGAGAACGATGAGCAAGTCGTGGGGCTGACGGCGCGGGATTCGATCCACGTGATGGTGCTCGACGACGCCCTGCCTGTGGCGGGCGGTCTCGACACGCTTCGACGCCTGCGACGCATGGGCCTAACGGTCCCCTGCCTGTACGTCTGCGAACAGTCGCAGCCGCGGCTGTTGACCGACGCGATGAAGCTCGATGTGTTCAGCGTGATCGAAACCGATCAAGGGCAGGACCTATTACCCGAAATGATCGCGCAGATCGCGCAGCGCATTTACCAAATGGAATTACCCGACGTCGGAAATCGCAACTAACCGTCGGATTCACATTGCTTTCGTTTGCATCGCCAAGGCGGCGATGCGAGTAATTCAAATAAACCGCGTCGGCCAAACGATACGACGCAACAACGACACGTAACCGTTAAAGGAGTTTGCAAATGCCAGCTACCAAGAGCCGCGTCAAGATTCGCCCGATTGGTGACAAAGTGGTTGTAAAGCGCATCGAAGCCAACGACGTCACGGCCGGCGGCATCGTGCTGCCCGAAAGCGCCAAGGAAAAGCCGAAGCGCGGCAAGATCGAAGCCATCGGTGAAGGCCGCCTGCTCTCCAGCGGCGAGCGCTCCAAGATGCAGGTCGGCAAGGGCGACGAAGTGCTCTTCACCAGCTACGCCGGCACCGAAGTCAAGATCGACGGCGAAGAGTTTCTCATCATGGATGAGTCGGACATTCTCGCCATCGTCGGCTAAGCTAGGCCCTTCGCAGTTTTGCGGATGCGGCAACCTTGGCCCATGCCAACTCGCCGCCCCGCCTCGCAGTAGTCGTTCAAAACGAAAGGCCTTGCATGAAACCGTCTCTCTTTGCGACCGCCCTTGATGAAGCCGTTCGATTCGGATCGTCCGCCCGCTTGGTGCTGACGTTCCCGGGCAACGAAGACGCTTTGCATATTTATCCGCTGGCGTACACGCGCATCGAAGACAGTGGCTTTCGCATTGAGATACGCACGTCCGACATCATCGCGGCGGATTTGGTCGACGACATGTTGTTCGTCGATTCCAACGCGATCGAAACGGCCGAGTTGCAGGTCAAAGAAAAAGGCAAGGTCTGGCAGGAAGATACCTTCGAAGGTATCGGCGATGACGACTTCCCTGCGTAAGCCTTCAACGAATAAACAAAGAATCATCAGGAGATACGCATCCAATGGCAGCTAAGAAAATTGCATTCGATATGGAGGCCCGCGAGGCCATCCGCAACGGCGTCAACCAGTTGGCCCGCGCCGTCAAAGTCACCATGGGCCCCTGCGGTCGCAACGTCGTGATCGAAAAGTCGTTCGGCAGCCCGACCGTCACGAAAGACGGCGTGACCGTCGCCAAGGAAATCGAACTCGACGACGCTTACGAAGACATGGGCGCGCAGATGGTGAAGGAAGTCGCCAGCAAGACCTCCAACGACGCCGGTGACGGCACCACCACCGCCACCGTGTACGTCGAGTCGATCTTCACCGAAGGTCTCAAGAACGTGGCCGCCGGTGCCAATCCGATGGAACTCAAGCGCGGCATCGACGCCGGCGTTGAAGCCATCGTCGAAGAATACAAGCGCATGGCCAAGCCGGTGAAGGAAAGCAAGCAGATCGCCCAAGTCGGCACCTGCGCCGCCAACCACGACGCTGAAATCGGTAAGAAGATTGCCGAAGCCATGGACAAGGTCGGCAAAGACGGCGTCATCACGGTCGAAGAAGGCCAGACGCTCGAAACCATCGTCGATCTCGTCGAAGGTATGCAGTTCGATAAGGGCTACCTCTCGCCCCACTTCGTCACCGACACGGCCGAGATGGAAGTTCAGCTCGATAAGCCCTTCATCCTCATCCACGAAAAGAAGATTTCGTCGGTGAAAGACATGGTGCCGATCCTCGAGAAGGTCGCCAAGGCAGGTCGCCCGCTGCTCATCATCGCCGAAGACGTCGAAGGCGAAGCCCTCGCCACGCTCGTGATCAACAAGCTGCGCGGCATGCTGCAAGTCGCCGCCGTGAAGGCTCCCGGCTTCGGCGATCGCCGCAAGGCCATGCTACAAGACCTCGCCATCATGACCGGCGCCACGCCGATCTTCGAGGAAACCGGTGTTACGCTCGAAGGCATCGACATCAACGACCTCGGCCAAGCCAAGCGCATCGTCGTCGATAAAGACAACACCACGATCATTCAAGGTGCAGGTAAGGCTGGCGACATCAAGGCACGCATCGACCAGATCAAGGTCGAAGCCGACCGCACCACCAGCGACTACGATCGCGAAAAGCTCGAAGAGCGGTTGGCCAAGTTGGCCGGTGGCGTCGCCATCCTGCGCGTCGGTGCTGCGACCGAAGTCGAAATGAAGGAAAAGAAAGCCCGCGTCGAAGACGCACTGCACGCCTGTCGCGCCGCCGTTGAAGAAGGCATCCTGCCCGGTGGCGGCGTCGCCCCGCTGCGTGCCCTCGCTTCGGTGCTCGATAAGGAAGAAAAGAAGCTCAAGGGTGACCAAAAGACCGGCGTCGATATCGTGCGCCGCGCCTTGTGGGCTCCGGTGAAGGTCATTGCCGAAAACGCCGGCCTCGACGGCAGCGTCGTCGCTCAGAAGGTCTTCGAAGACAAGAAGGCAACCTTCGGCTTCAACGCCCTCACCCAGGAATACGGCGACATGATCGAAATGGGCGTCATCGTGCCGGCCAAGGTCGAGCGCGTCGCCCTGCAAAACGCTGCATCGATCGCCGCCTTGTTGTTGACGACCGACTGTGCCGTCAGCGAAATCAAGGAAGAAAAGAAGGCCGGCGGCGGCGGCATGCCCGGCGGAATGGGCGGCATGGGCATGTAAGCCCGAACGCCTGCGGCGATTGGCCCGCCCCGCAAGCGATTGATGCTTCCTAATCGACCGCAACCGAAGGCAGGCAATCATCAGAGCCGCGCCCGTTAGGAAACGGTCACCGCAAGGACTCGCGCGTGACCAAACCCTGCAAGAAACGGGCGGCAGATTGAAGTCCACGCTCGCCGCGCAACATTGCAGCGGCGACGATTACATAAATGGAAAGCGCGACGCGGTTCTACGGAACGGCGTCGCGCTTTCTTTTTTACTTACCGTGTTTTCTTTAACGCGCTGTTCCCCGCCCCTCCAAGGGAAGTGCACCCGCAAAAACAACCATCAAGGCCTAATTATACGCTGGGCGCATGGCCACTCCATCAATCAAGAAGAACCTGCATAAACAACGGAATATCCGCCCCATTCAACACACCATCCGCATTCATATCCGCGCGATTCGCATCACAAATCGGAATCTCAAACGCATACGCATCGCGATCAGTCAGCGCCGTGACGAACCCCGTGATGTCGTCGGCATCTATCCTGCGGTCGCAATTCATGTCGCCGAGCATGGTTGGCGTTTCGCCGTATGCGATGTCGAGCCTTATTCGATTTGCCTCGAACGCAGGTTCGACCGTCAGGTTTGGTGGGAATCCTACGGTGACGATCTGATCGAAGTATCCAGCAGGCACGCCACTAAAACATGTTAGAATGGAATATGTATCGCCAATGTCTGGGACATATCCATCGAGCGCCGTCACACGAAGCGTTCCATAATTCAGCCGCACCGCTTCTAAAGTGGTGACGGTTCCCGTTACCGTAATCTTGTCGTAATTGAAATTCCCTGGTGGGCCCGCGATATCGACTGCGAATCCTCGTCCACCTGTACCTCTCAACCTTAAATTGCCTTCGATTCGAAGATCTCCTACCTCAGTGCTGTTCACCAATGTACCGCCAGAGAAGTCCACGTCACCAAAAATGAACCTTTGCTGTCCGGGTAAGGTTTCCAATTGAAGTATGCCGCCACCCAACACGAGCAAACCGTTGGGCATGCCCGTCGCCTGAAGGTACAGACTCCCCCCCGAAGATACGCGACCGGAAAAGCTTGCCAAACCACTCGTAAATCGCTGGTCGTTCGACCTGAGGAAAAGCCGTCCAGTGTTTTCCACCAATGGCTGCCAGAGTGAAGAAGGGGCATTATCGGCAACAAACGTGCCGCTATTTTGAATTCTGGTAGGCCCGCCGCCTTCGTTAAGGAATCGGCATGCTCCAAGGTGCCTGATCGTACCGTTGTTTACCAAGACTGTTCCGTCAAAGAGACCGATCGAACCAAAAACATCCTCGATTTCAATCACACCGTTATTGACAATCAATCCTTCAACGGTGGTATCAAACTTCCGGTTCATCCTCAGGAAACTGTTTTCGCGATGCTCCAGTTGCGCGCCCAGCGGTACGGAGATACTCAGCAACTCAGCCGTCATGCCATCGCCATCGAAAAATAACGATGCACCGGTAGGCCCAACTGACCAGGAAACGAATTCACCCTCCGGTCCCGACGTTTTTTCACCCTGCCCGGCGACGATCAAGTCTCCTGACAATTCAACCGTTCCCAATTCGAATTCGGCACCTTCCGCGACATAAAGCGATGACCCCGGCTCAACCGTAAGCTGCCCCTCCAAGTGTAAACCACCCGATTCGACAAGGACATCCCCAGCATTTTCAAAGTTTGCATTGATGGAAGCTGTAGTAACACCGGTCGACATTAGGAGGGCCTCGTTTCGCACGTAGCCCTGCACGCTAACAGGGATGGATGCCGAATTTCCCGTAAATAGCAGCGTATTGTGGTTAATTAACTCATCAACAATTAAGCGAGTGGATAGTAATTCCGTAATACCGTTATTTATCCAACTGAATCGAAACAATCTGTCATTTGAGAGGCCTGTACCCCCGATGACCGCTTTGGTCTGCTCCGAAATAGTAACGGTCCCAGTGGCGTCATTACTTGAACGAGCAACATCAAAGTTGATCGGATTTCCTTCGACGTTTACCAACAGCCCAGAGTCTGTTGGGTTAAAATTAAATAAGGGTGCATTTGGATTCACTCCGGCTAGCGAAAAAACTCCCTGATTAAGAACATTGAGTGTTCCGGACATAACGCTGGATACAATTTTTAGATTTGCATCAACTGCAACTGACCAATCACCGTTCAATATTAGGCCAGCACCAAACTCGGCATTAATAGTTAATGAGCCTTCTTCGACAGCCACCATGCCTGAATTATCGAAGGCACCTGTCATTGTCACCGATTCTGCCCCTGTCTTACGTACTTGACCGTAATTTGTGAATTCTCCAGATTGGAGGCTGCCAAAACCCGAGACTTCATAGTTACCGTAATTTTCGAATGTTGATGAAGTGCCTTGCAGACCGAAATATAGTACGTCAATAAAGAGACCGTCATTTATGATCGGGCAATTCGATGTTTCGCCGGAATAGTTCGTTATGATTCCCTGCGATCCATTTCGAAATACCGCCTCGGGTTGACAGAAAAGCTGTGCACGACGTATCTCGAATCCGTTTCCCGAAAAGTTAAAGGTCGCCCCCTGCGGTCGAATACCAAGACTGGTAGTGCCTCCTGATTCAGAAGGCGCCCCGCCTGAAAATGCCTGCCCGATGACATCCA
>JAUIHO010000206.1 GCA_030432035.1 Phycisphaerae bacterium | reverse complement strand
GCTCGAGCCTGACTCGTATCTTGCAAGGCTTGCAGATCTTGCCGAGGCCGTACTGTGCGAGTGGTGCGCCGCGTTCGGCATCCAGACTGGGCCGAAGTGGCTAGAACTGCGAGAGATTGAAGACGAGGATTCGTCAATCACCTGTGGTGCGCCGGGGGCCGTCGAGCTTGGGCCAACGCTTGCCTCCGCTATGGAAGAAAGAGATTGACCATGCACCTTGCCACCCAACCGAATCTCGTCGAACGCATCGTATTCGACGCCGTCCGGGCCGACGATTCGTTGCGTTCCGAATACGAGCGACAGTTTTCGGATTGTTACCAACTCCGCGACATTGATGAACGGGATCGGGCCTTTGCCCAACTCCACGAGCGGCTATTTGGCGCTCTAGGAATGCGAAAGTTGGTTTTGAGTCTCGCCGAAGAGTTTCCACACTTTATCGAACGCGTGTGTCGCCTCTTGGTCACCCAGGCGCCACATGCTCGTTTGCAAACAGCGGAACTGTTTGGGGCGCCGGGTCGATATGCCGTCGTTATTGCCGTTGCTCCGGCGACTTTGCTTGATCGAAACGAATTCGGGTTCTGGGCGAGGCACGAGTTTCTCCATATCGACGACATGCTCGACCCGGAATTTGGATTCGATCTTGGTCTGCGGCCGCGCGGTGCGACTACGGCGGCGAAGAATCTCACGCAAGATCGTTACGCAGTTTTATGGGCGCTGCATGTTGACGCCCGTTTGGAACATCGAGGGCAGGCGCCGGATGGTGTCATGGAACGACGCCGGACCGAGTTGAATCGCGTGTTCGAACTCGATCGCCGCGATTCAGATAACCGAATATTTAATGAAATGTGGGAGCGAGCGAAGACGAGTTCTCCAAATCACCGCGAATTGCTCGATTGGGCGGAGAACGGCCTGCCAGAGTTTCGCGATGATGGGGAAGAGCCAAGTGGCCAGCGAACCGCGCTCCCTGGTTCGCCATGTGCGCTGTGTGGTTTCCCGACATTTGATTGGGCCACCGAAGACCAACTCGACGACCAAACGCGATGCGCTATCCTTGTTGATTTCTCGCAGTGGGTGGTCGATCAACCCGTCTGCAATCGGTGCGCGGAAATATATTCGGCGTGTGGCGCCTCGACGGTCGGGGGCGACTGACTGTGGGTAACGAATTGTCCAATTCGCATCGACGGTTTAGTGGCAATGAAACAATGAGCAACTCTGATTCAACTGTCTTGGCAACCAACCTGCATCGGTCGTCGTCTGGCACAAAAGCAATGTCGATACTTCCAGTGCTGAATCACCGCCCAATGATCGACGGTCACGGGCGCACAATAGACCATCTTCGATTGTCGGTCACCTCTGCCTGTAATTTAAGATGCTTATACTGTCGTCCCGGCACGGGCTCATCCAAATGTCGAAGCGATCTCTCCGATACCCAGCGACTTGAGTTCATCGAATATCTCTATGAGAAACGTGGCCTGCGTCAGTTGCGCCTGACCGGCGGCGAGCCATTGCTTCACAAATCGATAGTTGAATTGGTTGCCCGAATTCGAAACGCTGCACCGAATCTTTCGCTCGCGATGACGACCAATGGGCAAACCTTGTCGAAGTTTGCAAACGAATTGCGGCGCGCCGGGCTCGATCGTTTGAATATCTCGCTCGATACGCTCGATCCTCAACGGTATGAGTCGCTTGCAGGCGGTCGAGTCGATCGCGTTATTCGCGGAATAGACGCTGCCATAGATGCCGGGTTTCCTCCGCCGAAACTGAATTCAGTAGTGCTTCGCGGATACAACGACGAGCAGCTAGTCAACCTGACCGAATGGGCGTTCGAGCGCTCGATGGAAATACGATTCCTTGAGGCGATGCCGATCGGTCCTGCAGCGGATTTCAATCGGCGATATTTTGTATCGGCAAGCGAGATTAGGAAGATTCTAGAGGATCGATATCACCTAACTTCGATTCCGCGCAATCGCGGGGAAACTGCGACGCGTTTTCATGCATCAAGAAGTACGGTGGTCGGAACGATCGGTATCATCGCTCCAATGTCGGAGTCATTCTGCGGCCAGTGTCGGCGAATGCGCTTGACGGCCGACGGCAAGTTATTTCCGTGCCTACTGGATTCACGATTTCAGGATATTTCCCCCTGTTGGCAACATTCGGCCTTTCAAGTGAATTGGGCTAATGAACTGATTGATCAATCCATCGCGGGCAAAAAGTTAACGGGCGAATTTCAGCAAGAGAGTGGGATGGTGACGCTAGGCGGTTGATAAGAAAAAAGTCTGACCTGACTGGTCTATTTTCCGAGATCGGCGAGCGATCCGGGCGAATTCTATAAGAAGAATAATGGCTCGCGTATCGCGATCAGTGTTGCTGCTATGGCGCTATTTGTTTGGGGCAACCGTGTGTAATTTGAAGTCGATTGGCTTGCCAATTCGATATCTCGCGTACATCCATTCACACACTCCGGCGGCTTTGACTAAGGAGCGGTTCGAGCTAGGTCTACCAGCGATTCTCGGAATTCTGGGATGGCTTGCAAGGCGAGAGTGTAGTCGCGTTCGCGCGGGCCGCCCTTGGCTCTGATCGCTTGGAGTAACCGCGTTTTGCTAAGTCGAGGCCAATCCGAGATTTCGCCCAATGGCTTGAGAAGAAGCGAGAGCCGCCGAAAGGCATCTTGCTCATCGGACGGCCATTCCTCGATGCTGCCGGTTTGCAGAGTACGCATCGCATCGGTTAGGCAAGATGATTCAGCTAGCTCGCGATCTCCTTGGTATAGTCGCCCCAGTGCTCCGGTAACTGCAAGCCCTAGCTGAGTCAAATTCAACACTGGCAAATCTTGTTTCGAGTCATTTGCAAAAGACAATCCGAGCTTTGCTCGCGCAAGCTTGCGAAGTATTGCGCCGGTGGTTCTATGACGTGGATCGACTGAGAGTTTGTTTGCTTCCTCAGCCGCCAACGAATCAAGCTTGCCATGGACTGGTCGAAATCCGAGGCGGTAGTAAAACCAAAATGCACCCGACTGGATCGCTTCGCGGTTGTTCGCCCCAAACTGAAACGGATCTACTAAGAAGCGCTTGGATTTGAAGAAGCGATGGAAGACGCGGATGACTTGAGCGAAGGCGAAGGCCGATTCGCCGCCGCGAAATTCGTCGAAGATGTTGACGCCAATTTCGCACCGCTCGAAAAACACCCAACCACCGCCGTATCCGATTGGGACGCGATTGCGTGCCACGACGAATCCAAAATAGCTTTCGATAGGGAGTCGATGGTCGGGCAACATACCGAATATTGCGACGTCAATGCCGCGTTCGAGCCGAAAGAGTGAGACCTCTTGCGGATTGGCGTAGGTGAGTGGGTCGGTCTCGCGCCGGCGCACGCAAAGGGTCGTTCGACAGGTATCGAGAAGCGCCTCGGCTCGGCGACTCGATAAATAGGCAGGCGCGCGGAGGGGTTTTGCCGCAATTGAGGCTAGATCGACTTGCCGATGGATCGGTTTGGTTTGGAAGAAGATCGGCCTACGAGGGAAGCGGGCAGTCGTGCGCGAAAATGATTTTTCACAAAGACGCCAGTGCAGCTCGAGGTTCAGCGCATCGAATGCCACTTCGCGAAGGATGCGTGGACCTTTTAGTCGCCGGAATTGCTCGACGAGCCATTGGGCGTCACTGGCTGAAGCGTCGCCTTTTGCCAAATCGAACCATTCTTTTGTCGACAGGTGTCCCGCATAAAGCCCGTCTCCTTCAACCGATGCAACGACCTGATGAAGAACTTCGTCCACTTGTTTGCACACCTCATCGTCGGCCAAATCGATTTCGACGTCATTGGGTAAACGGCGCGTCAGCCACGCGGCCATCTCAATCGAAAATGAATAAATCAACTCGGTGTTTGCGATGCCGGTGTTGGCGAGTCTCGCGGTAAGGTGTCCTTTGTCGCGGTCTTGCCGAACTAACTCTGCAATGCGATTCAATTCGGATTCTGCTATGTCCAACAACTGCGCATTGTCGGGGTATGCCACGAGGAATAGGAGCAGATTATGGTAGGTGCAAACCTGATCGGGCTTATTAAGTTCTGCGCATTTGATTGTACGGATTACTCGCAGCTTCTCTAAGCGGCCCATTCGACCAAAAGTCGCGCGGCATTTTTGAAGCGTTTCGAGCATAGCAACGATTTCGAATGGAACTTCGTGCAAATTTCAATCACGTGGCCGTTTGAAATTTGGGAAGCGATGGAGATCACGGATGAGACCTTTGAATAACCGGCGAGACGAAAATCGTTTTGGCGTTTTCGGTGCCGTCAAAGCGGATATTTTTCCTCTTCAACGAGTTATTCAAAGGCCTCCGATCGGATTTCACGATTGTCCGTCGAAAAATTTCGCGAGTCGCCCACCATATTATCTTCCTCCGGTTTCGGAGCCTTCGATTGGCGTTGGCGCACGAAGTTCACTCGCCCGCAACTGCCTTAAATACTCGCGAAACTTCTTGGTCTGCTCGTCGTTCGGCTGAATCTCAAGCGCGCGTTCAATTTCCACGGAGGCCCCTTTCAGATCGCCGCTCATCCCCAATGCGACGGCCAAGTTGTAGTAAGCGTCCCCGAAGTGAGGACGGATACGAATACTCTTGCGAAACTGTGCAATACCGTCGAACAGGGCACCGCGCGCGATCAAGACCACGCCAAGCTCGTAATGAGCCTCGGCAAAGTCTGGTCGCAGCACTAGCGCGCGACGCAACCCTTGCTCGGCGAGAACGGGGAGCCCAGATTGATAATCGAGACATGCTAAGCCGTAGATCGTCTCGGCGCGGTTCGGATTCAAATCGATCGCATGACGAAACTGTTGCCGTGCGTCTGCAAGCCGTCCCTGTTTCATCAGACTGTGCGCGAATTGCGATCGGACGACCGGGTCTTTTGGTGAGTACGTCACTAGCTTCTGGTGCGACGCTGCGGCGTCGGTCCAGCGCTCAAGCATGGTATAAAGCTCGCCGAGTAACCGTTCGGCTTGTGGCGTCGGAATCAGGCCCCAAGACTGGGCGCGATTTAAGTATTTGATCGCATCGTTGGCAGCGTTGGCGTCGGTTCCGGTGCGGGTCATTGAACGTGCATAAAGGCGACGTCCCTGAAACACCGAATACCGCACCATCGCGCTATGGGTCGTGAATGCTCCAACAACGACGGCGAATACGACAAATGCGACGCCGGGCCGTGTCAATTTTCCGCCAGTATGGAGCTGTAATTTATTCAGTGCGACGTTTGATCGCCGCCGCAGCCGAAGTAATACGAGTACACCATATGAAAAAAGTGCCCCAAGCGCGAGTGTAAGTAAAAATGGCACTATGTCGTAGAGGCCTCGGTAGATCAACAGCACTAAGACGAAAACGAATGCCGCGACGACCTCCTCCCCAAGCGAGAAGTCGTAGGATCGCTTTACTGGGATCGTGCCGATCAACCGACGAAATATGGAGGGTCTGCCGAATCCAAACCGCAGCGTTTGCTCCGGGCATGCGCTCACACAATCGAGATCTTTCATACATGCGGGATTGACGACCATGCCGTATCGGTTGACTTCTTCATGAACGCGTACGTTGGACATGCAGACCGCGGTACACGTTCCACATTTCGTACAGTCGTCGCCCACGCGAATACGCCCTGGCGCAATCCGGTCGACCAATCCAAATATGGCGCCGTAGGGACATCCGTATGCGCAGAATGAACGAGTGCCGAGTACGTATACGATGACGAATCCACAAATGAAGAACGTGGTCACCGTGATGCCCGGTCCGGGCAGGTTTCTCCAGAAATTCTCAGTGGAAAACGATGCCCAGCCATCTGCGTCCGTCGCGATACGTAAGGTAGGTGGTGGTTCTCCGGCTGCGATTCGACTGATCTGCGGCCATACGAACATGTAGGTCGCGGCAATGAATGGAACCCACAATAGAAGGCGGCTTCGAATCGGTCGTGGTTTGATTCGGACTTTTTCCAACAACCATGCGGCAAGATCCTGTAGTGCGAGAATGTGACAACCCCAGGAGCAAAAGAAACGACCGAAAATAGCCGTGGCGAGAATGACAACCGACATGAAGATGAAGCCGGCCGTCACGATGCCGAGTTCGAGTGTGTGCATCACCTCGTTGAGTTCGAGTGGCGCGAGCGTTTTTCCTGTAAGTTTCCAATGTGCGATGTGTATCGCCATTAGGATGTAAACTAACAGAAGGGTACCCGCACGCCAGCGGGCAAATCGATTTGGACGTGTGGGGATCGTAGTTTTGTTGGGGCGTGCTCGCCGCTTCGCGTCCGAATTGCGTTTCATCGAGACTTCTCTCTTGTATAGATGTTAACGCATCGCAGGCGTTGTTCAGGGCTAGCGCCTGCGCCCACCCACGCGACGACGGACTGTTGATAATATTGGGTCGGCGTCGGCGATACTCCGTGTCCGCTTCGCCAATCCAGCTCGCACTTAGATACGAAGGATGATTTCCAACTTCGGTCTCAGCAGGTTTAAGTTTCTCGGCAATCCATTGCCCGAGAACCGAGCATACGTTAGCGCGCATCGTGATATAAGCCGGGATGATAGATCGCACGTCGCTTAAACGAGTGGGAACGTCTGTTCCGATCTATATCCCACCATGGGGCCTATCTAAAGATAAATATATAGTCTTATCGCACAATGTCAACATTTTTTGCGGGCAAACGCTGAAGATAATGCTTTTCGAACGGAATGCATTGTAATGGAAGCAATTTTTTCTTGATCCCATAATCGTTCGCAGCAGCGTCGAATTCACATTCTTTGGCCTAATACGGATCGGAGCTGAAGCGACCACTAATTGGTCGAAACTTTGCCACTTACTGGCCGAGCGATGCGTCTTATCGGTTCTCGACCGTATGGGCGCCATCTTTGATCCTGAATTAGACACAAGCCCACGTTGCAAACGAATCGCATTCTCGCGGAAAAATGAGCTGCCCATAGTAAACGCAACCGCAGGCAGCAAAACGAGACAATCGGTAAAAAAGGAAACGGGATAACCGCTGCGAGGTTATCTTCGCGCGTTATCCCGTGTGTCAGACTGAACCGATTTGGAATCCTTTGCCGGACTTATCTGAACCCACCGTTGGTCGTGGCAACTCGCCTACGTCTCTTGCGCCACTGATAGTTTCGCCTCTACCGCCTGCGCACGAGGAAACAGGATGTTGTTTTCCTCGTGAATGTGCTGGTGAAGGTCGGCTTCCAGTTCGGCCAATCCGTGCAACCATGCCCTGAAAGTGTTGCAGGCGTCAGCCGGTGGTACGAAAGCGCCTGATAGCGTGCGCAATTTCGATAACGCTTGTCCGGCGTCGTCGTGCTCGTGTTCCATCATTGAAATCGGATTTTGGAGATTTCCGCAATGAAACGACAGTGCGGTGCTTGCGACTTCAATCTGCTTAATCATTGGAAACAGCACTTGCTCTTCCTTCATCATGTGCTGTTCCAGTTCGTTGCGCAGCCCCACAAACACGTTGTGGCATTCGGCCAGCCAATCGAATCGATCGCCGTGAACCCGCGCGACTTTTTCTCCCATCTCGCCCAACCGCGGTAATTCGGTTCGAAGATACGCGTGGTGTTTCGTTACGATATGGTCGATCAATTCGCTCATGCTGCTCTTCGTCCAATCTGATTCCGGGTTAACTTGATCGTTGACGTGGGTTTCGGACAGCGCATCCACGACCTCGTCTGGCGAAACTCCGGCTGACTGGCAGGCCGTGGCGAGCGTCTTCTTTCCACCACAGCAGTAGTCGATCGAATACTTTTCGAAGATGCGGGACCGGCCGGGTTGTTCGACGACCAATTCACCTACGCTTTTGTTCAGTAATTCGTTTTTCATTTCGGTGCCTCTTTTGGAGCAATGTTCAAAAAAAACTCGATTCATCGATTGCTTCACATTGTGGTTGGCAACGCTTCGATGGCGATTTCGCGCTCATCGCTCAACGACCATCCGGTCTTAAGCCCTAGCACGAACCAGCAAAGTGCGAGGACGCCGCTGGCGAATATGGTATCGCCAACAACGCGAAGCCAACGCAATAATTCCATCGTCGGCGTTTGTAAAAACTCGGCCGACCGTGCATACCAAAGTCCGTGCTCGACGCTCGCCCACGTCTGCAAAAGTCCTACAGGCAGAAGGCTAATAAGTACCATCAGCGCGAGTCCAATATTGATAGACCAAAATGCAAACGCCAGATACTTGGTTCGCCAGGCGTTTTGTGTGGCAAGCCCTTTGAGGCAGAAGAGCATCAGCCCGATTCCCAGCATGCCATAGACGCCGAATAGGGCGGTATGTCCGTGAACGGGGGTCGTGTTCAAGCCCTGCATGTAATAAAGCGCGATCGGGGGATTGATCAAAAATCCGAAAAGTCCGGCGCCGACCAGATTCCAAAATGCGACGGCAACGAAGAAATAGATTGGCCACTTGTACGCCACGACCCACGGGCGAGAACGACTGAGTGTTAGGTTTTCATAGGCCTCGAAGCCAATGAGCACGAGCGGAACGACTTCAAGCGCGCTAAAGGTTGCTCCGAGCGCGAGTATGGCGGTAGGCGTACCCGTGAAATAGAGGTGATGAAAGGTGCCAATGATGCCACCAGCAAGAAAAATGGTGCTGGAGAATAGCACTGCCGTTGTTGCCGTTTTGGATCGAAGCAAGCCCATTCGCGTAAACAGAAATGCAATTACAACCGTCGCGAACACCTCGAAGAATCCTTCAACCCATAGGTGAACCACCCACCAGCGCCAGTATTCGACGATCGCCAAGTTGGTCTGTCGACCCCACATTAGACCTGCACCGTAGAACAGCGCGATTGCGGTGGAAGCGACGACGAACATACCGAGCAAGCTGCGACTTTCGCCGGGCTTTTTGAATGCTGGCAAGAGGGCGCGGACCATCAAAAACAGCCAAAGAA
>JAUIHO010000205.1 GCA_030432035.1 Phycisphaerae bacterium | reverse complement strand
CCGCTGGTGTATTGCGGCTGCGTCGGGTTGATTCCGCGCGATCGAATCGAGAAGGCACCGCAGCCGGGAGATGCAGTGGTCGTGTTGGGTGGTCGGACCGGCCGCGACGGGATACACGGCGCGACGTTTAGCAGTGCGGAACTAACGGACACGCACGAAGACGAATTCAGCCACGCGGTGCAAATCGGTAATCCGGTGGAAGAGAAGAAGGTGCGCGACCTGGTGTTGCGAGCGCGCGACTATGTTGGGCCGAATGGTGATGAGACGCCGCGATGTTTGTTTAGTGCGATTACGGATTGCGGCGCGGGCGGCTTGTCGTCGGCCATAGGTGAGATGGGCGAGCACACGGGCGTTGAGATCGACCTTGAGAAGGTGCCGCTGAAGTATGCCGGATTGCGTTACGACGAGATTTGGATTTCCGAAGCGCAGGAACGCATGGTCTTGTCGGTGCCGCCGGAAGATGTCGACACGCTGATGGCGCTGGCGAAGGCGGAAGAAGTCGAAACAACGGTGATCGGCACGTTTAGCGATAACGGGCGGCTGGTGGTGCGCTACGAGGGAACCGTCGTCGGCGACTTGGCGATGTCGTTCCTGCACGACGGTTTGCCGAAGATCGAACGCGTGGCCGAATGGCAGCCGGATGATAACGCGAGTGATGGCGCGAACCAGCACGACGAGACGGTGAACTTCTCGCACGAGTCGGACGTAGTGGCCAAGCGCGAGCGCGGTGAGCCGGTGCAGCCTGCGGTTGAGTCGGATTTAACGCAACGCGTTGAAACGTTGATGCACGATTTGAATGTGAGTTCGAAGCATTGGGTGATTCGTCAATACGATCATGAGGTGCGTTCGGGCACGGTGATCAAGCCGTTGGTCGGCACGGGTGAAGGACCGTCGGATGCGGCGGTGATGAGACCGCGGTTGGATAGCCGGCGCGGCGTGGTGATCGGTTGCGGCATGGTGCCGGATTTGGGCGATGTCGATCCGTATTGGATGGCGATTGCGTCGATTGATGAGGCCGTTCGCAACAGCGTGTGCGTCGGCGGCGACCCGCGCAATATGGCCATTCTCGATAACTTCTGTTGGCCCAGTTCGGAAGATCCGCATGCTTTAGGGGCGTTGGTTCGAACCTGTCAGGCGTGTTACGACGCGTCAAAGGTGTATGGGTTGCCTTTTGTCAGTGGCAAGGATTCGCTTAATAACGTTTTTGCGATGAATGCCGAAGATGCCGATCGCGTGCAAGCGACGGTCGCCGCGCGTTACGGCCAGCATGCCGAAGTCGTGCGGCAACAGTTCGCGCGACAGGCGAATAAGCTGGGCATTCCTTACACGTTGCTGATATCGGCCATCTCGGTGGTGGAGAATATTGACAAGTGTATTCATTCGGCTGCGCCGTTGGATGATGGTGCGTCGACGTTGGTGTTGTACGTTGGGCTCGATTATCCATCTTGGCGAGATGTAGATTTGTCGCAGTTGGCTGAGTTGCACCAAACAGTGCACGCGATCATCGATGACGGTACCGTGATTGCGGCGCACGACGTGAGCGACGGCGGCCCGTTGACGGCGCTGGTGGAGATGGCCGTCGGGTCGAATTGCGAACTCGAACTGCTGCACGATTCGCTTGCCGATGATCCGCCCGCCCATCAACCGCATTTTGGATACATGCTCGCGCTGGAGCCGACGATTGCCGCCGCGCCCGATCCGATTGCACTGTTGGCGCAGTTCACGGCGCGGTATCCGCACGCCCGGGCAGATGTCGTGGCGCGCATGCGCGGCACCCACAAGGGGCAGGGTGCCGTGATTCGCCAAACCGCTCATGCGGTGGCGACCCGATCGGAAGCCGGGATGGAGATGCCGGTCGGGGCGGCGGGCCGCGCCTGGCGCAGCCCTTTGGACTGGTAACCGTTGCTTGCGGGGCGGTAACGTTCTTTAGGAAACGGGCATTATCGAGTATCCTTGCTGCGGAGCGTGCGAGAGCGCTGTGTTGAATTTACGCGTGGAGCAGAGCGAATCATGAGCGGCAATTTGTTTGGCAAGAAAGACCGCAACGGCGTGCGGGTCGTACTGACGGGCCAGGTGGGCGTAGATAAGAAGCCCTTTCTGGAAAAGGTGCGCAGCATCGCGGCGGAGCGCGGTCACGATCTTACGCTCTGCAACGTGGGCGAGATGATGTACAAGGAAGCGCCCGACGTGGTGTCGGGGCGCATTCTCGACTTGCCGCGCACGCGTTTGAACTCACTGCGCCGCGCTGTGTTTAAAGATGTGCTCAACACGGCCGAGAAGGTCGACAACGTGATCGTCAATACGCACGCGACGTTCCGTTGGAAGCACGGGCTGTTTGAAGCGTTCGACTTCGATCATATGAAATCGCTCGATGCGGATTTGTATATCACGCTCGTGGATAACGTGGATAGCATTCACCAACGGCTGCTGCGCGATCACGACGTGCCGCACTCGTTGAAAGACATCATGGTCTGGCGCGAAGAAGAAATCCTCGCGACGGAGATTTTGGCGCACGCGCTCGGCGGCCACGGTTGCTATTACGTCTTGGCGCGCGGCGAAGACGCGGCGACGGCAGGTTCGTTGGTCAGCCTGATGTTTGAAGCCGACAAGAAAAAGATTTACCCCAGCTTTCCGATGTCGCACGTGATGGACATGCCCGACGTGCTGGCCGAGATTGACGCGTTTCGCTTGGCGTTGGCTGAAAACTTCATTTGCTTCGACCCCGGCGATTTGGATGAAAAGCGCTTGCTATTCGAAGCGGGCGAAGCGACGAAGAAGGGCGAAGACCAGATCACGCTCGATGTGAACGGCGAACCGCTAACGTTCGACGTGCGCGAAGTGACGAGCGTGGCGCGCGATATCGACGGTCAAATTTACGCGCGCGATTTCAAGTTGATCGACCAATCCGACATGATTGTGAGCTACGTACCGGAACTGCCGGGCGGTATTCCGGGGCTTTCGAGCGGTGTGGAGCGCGAACTGCAACACGCTTTCGAAGGCACCAAGGAAGTGTACGTGATTTGGCGACCGGCCAAAGAACCGTCGCCGTTTATTACCGAGACGGCCACGCGCGTGTTCACGAGCGTCGAGGAATTGTTCAAGCACTTCCAAGCGAAGAAGTATTTGGGCGATTATCAGCTTAGCCTGCCGGCCACGGGCGGCGCGCCGCGCGAACGCGGACGCTTTGGTTGATCTCGACTGGTCAGAAAACCGATTCAGAAATAGAATAAGGGTCTTGCGCGGGGCGTAGCTCAGCCTGGTAGAGCGCCTGTTTTGGGTACAGGAAGTCGTCAGTTCGAATCTGGCCGCCCCGATTTTGATCGATAAGAAAAAGCCCGTGTTGCTCATCGAGCAACGCGGGCTTTTCTGTTTATTGCGATCTAACTGGAGCGCGACAGCGCGCGTGCTATTGGCCCTACGACGGTGCATTTCCGCGGACGCCGCTGCCTTTGATCGATAGCGTGACTTTCTCGCCGTCGCGTAGCACGACGACTTCGATCTTTTCGCCGGGTTTGAACGGTCGCAGGGCTTCCATGTACGTGTGGATGTCGGTGACTTTGCGGCCGCCGATGGAATAGATGCGGTCGGTGCCGCGCATGCCGGCGCGGGCGGCGGCGCCACCTTCGATGACGCCGCTGATTTCGTAACCTTCACCGTCGGAACCACCGTAGGTCGGTCGGATTTGCAGGCTAACGACGGGGCGCTCGGGGCGTTCTTCGTCATCGGATTCGTCGCGCGGTTCGCGCGCGGGCTGCGGTCGGTCGCGGTGCGCTTGGGCGCGATCGCTCGGCGCGCGGTCGTGGGCAGGTCGGTCGCGATTGGCGCGTGCGTGGCGGCGGCGCGAGCGCTGCGTATCACCATCGATCTTCAAATCGAATGTGACGGTCACGGCGTCATCGCTATCGCCCTTGGCCATAACGACGCGCGACGTGATGACGATGGTTTCGCCATCCGCCAATTCGAATTCATCTTCGGCAAAGCCGCGCAGGCATTTGGCCATGTCTTCAATGAGCAGGTGGCTACGTTCGTCGGGCAACTCGAGTGTGATGGTGGCGTTGCGATCTTCGGAAAGGCCTTCGATCTTGCAGCGCACTTTGCCGCTTTGGTGCTGTTCCTGATGGGTGGTTAGCACCTTGCGCACTTTCTTGGTGAGCTTGGCGATCGCGCTGGGCTCCGCCGGTTCGGCAGTGGCGACAGTTGTTTCTTGCGGTTGGCCTTCGTCGCCGAAGTTGACCGTGATGTTGCGCACGATCGTTAACTGCGCTTCATCGCCTTCGTTGATCTGTCGCACAGCGGCGACGAGGTCATCGATGCCCGCGACTTCTTTACCGTCAAACGCAAGGACGCGGTCACCAGCTTTTAGCCCGGCGCGTGCGGCGGGCGTATTGGGGATGACATCGGCGAGTAACACACCACCCTGTTCATCGGGCGTGAGGCGAACGCCGAGGGTGACGCGTTGTTGATCGGACTGCGGGGCGTCTTCGCGCGCTCGACGGCGCTCGCGACGAGCTTCGCGATCCGGTCGTTCGTTCTCGCGTTCTGCTTGGCGTCGTTCGCGCAGCGCTTCGGTGCGTTCGCGTCGCTGCTCACGGCGAGCCATGCGTTCTTCGCGGCGCGAGCGATTGTCGCTGTTGTCTTCATCCTGTCGCGAGATGCGCGTGCGGCGCGTGTCGGGCACGAACTCGGGCATCTCCGGGTCGGCGTCGATCTCACGGATGATGTCAGTGGCAAGTTGCGCGATGCGCATGGAGCCTTCTTCGTTGATTAGCGGCGTATCGTCTTGTGGTCGATGGTATTGATCGTGAATGCCGGTGAAGAAAAACATCACGGGCACATCTTTGCGATAAAAGTGCGTATGGTCAGACGGGCCTTGGCCACCGCCGCCGTCTTGAATGTCGATGTCGTATTTGGCAGCCAACTCGCGAGCCAAGTCTTCAAAGTTGCCGGTGCGCATGCCGCCGATGTCGAGCTTGTTATTCTTGAGGCGGCCGACCATATCGAAGTTCAGCATGGCGGCGGCTTTATCGAGATCGATGGTGGGGTTGTCGGCATAGTAATTCGAGCCGAGCAGGCCGAGTTCTTCGGCCGTGAATGCCATCAATACCATGGTGCGGTTCGGTCGGTTGCCGTCACGCGTGAAGATCTTGGCGAAGTTCATCAGCATGGCGATGCCGGAAGCGTTGTCGTCGGCACCGTTGCTGATGTCGGTTTCAGGGTTGAAGTTGGGCTTACCCTTGTTGCGAATACCGAGGTGATCGTAGTGACCACCCATGATGATGTATTCATCGCGTTGCGGCCCGGTGCCCGGGATGATGCCGATGACGTTCTTTACCGGCGTCATAACGGGTTGGATATCGGCACGCCCTTTGATGCTGACGCCTTCGAGCGTGGCGCGATAGGGCTGTTTCGTTTCATCGATGCGGCGTTGCAGGCTTTCGATGTCTTCTTCACCGGCAGCCGCGAGTATGCGCGTGGCCAGCGGCGGCGTGATGTGAAACATCGGAATGCCATAGTCGCGACCGCGACCCGCCGTGGTGAAATCGTAAAGCGATTCGTCACCGTTTTTGTTGACGATGATTAAGGCGACGGCACCGCGTTGTTTCGCATGCATGGCCTTGGCGACAAACGATTGATCGCCGCGCGGAAAGCTGTCGTAGTCTGGAGCGCGACGCAGGATGAGCACGACCTTGCCTTTGACGTCGAGTCCGGCGTAGTCGTCGTACTTCATGTCTTCGTTAACGATGCCGTATCCGGCGAAGACGACTTCACCTTCAAAGCCTTCGTCCGACGACCAGGGAAGCGGCACGAATTCTTCCTCGGGCAGCGCCGGCACGCGAATGGTGCGGCCCTTGGTGCCGATGGTCAGTCGCGTGTTGGGGCCGAGTTCTTGCGAGAGCGGCAGTTCGAAATTTTGAAAAAACGTGTCGTCATCACCACCGGGCAGCACGCCCATCGACGACCAGACTTCGGCGATGTAATCGGCGGCTTTGTCGATGCCTTCCTGGCCGGTGCCGCGTCCTTCGAACTCGTCGCTGGCGAGCGTGTCGATCCAGCTTAGGAATTGCTGAGCGTCAAAAAGATTGCTTTGGTCTTCAGCCGCAACCGGCAGGGCGGTGACGATCGGTAGCAGTAGCAGCGGCAGAACGCGAAACATGGAACGTCTCATAACGGGTCCTCTTACGAGTGGATTGCACAAGGCGATTTTAGGTTGGCCTTGGGGAGCTTCTTCGCAACGGATGACGCCGCCGCTGCGCGACAGGCGCGAGGGTGCTGGGCCGGCGTTCGTTAGTTGCTGGTATCGCTCAGGTTAAGTCTTCGACCGGTGCGGCGGCAGGCGTGAGACGATAATCGGCCCGCGCGCGGATTCCGCCGTTCGGTCTTGGAACGCGATTCTTATTATGACAGAAACGCGGGGGCGGGCTCAATATCACTCGTTAACCGGTCGCATGACGCCGTCGGCCGGCGGTCGCGGGCTGCGGCGGGGAGCTGGGTTGGCTTGAATCGGGGCGCTGTTGGTGGCGGGCGGTGATTCGATGTTTTCGATGGTCGGCTCGTTCGACGCGGCGGTCGTCGTGACGCCAGATCGGGCACGCAGCTCTTCGGCGTTTTGGATGAGTGCCTGCTTGGTGGCGGGTTGGAACTTCTCGAGTTGGAACGTGCCGAAGTCGCGATCGTCGCGATAGGTGATCGGCGAGAAGCATTCGGTAAAGAGATCGATGCCGGGGTATTGATACCACGGGGCTTTGATGCGGCGGTTGGTCTTGAGCGTTTGGTAGCCTTGCTTGCGAATGATGATGTCGTAATCACCATACCAGGTGAAGTCGACCTTCACAGGCGTGCGACCGATTTCCTGATCGTTGAGGATGACGAGAGCGTTGTCGGGCTCGCTGTTGATGGAGATGGTGCGCTCGACGCAGCCGAGAAGCGGTGCGCTGATGGCGATGATTAGCGCGAGGCACGTGGCGCGTGGGTATGATTTAGACGTTTTTCGTTTTTGCGAGTGCGTCATCCTAACGCTCCGACGTGAAGGTCCGTGGTCGATGGAGGCGAAATTGTTTGCGGCTCGCCTCGATGGTGGCGTTAGTCTAGCTGAAAGTGTGGGTTCGACCAATTGGTTGTTGGGGGGATGGTAGGTCTGTGATTGATTACGCTTCGTTGGTGCAGTTGTGGGGTGCATCCCGTGATGCATCATATCGACCGCGCAGTTGTAGGGTCCGCATTGCGGACCAGTTCGTCCTTACGACATCTCACGCTGAACAATATGCGTCCGCGTCCTCATATCGATCAAAAGCATCGAAGGTGGCCTAGCGTTTTCGCGCCGAATGGTCCGCAGTGCGGACCCTACGGCCTTCGGGACCACCCATGCATGGGAACCTCTTATATTACCGTCATGTTGTCGCCCCGAATGGTCCGCGGTGCGGACCCTACAACAGAATGCGACACCCGAAGTGGGACGGTTCCGCTACTCCAGCGAATCAAAATATGCCTGCAGAATTTGCCGGGCGGCGAGGGCGTCGAGTTGGGCTTTCCGCTTTTTGCCCGACAGGCCGATGTCGTCTAGGTCGCTGTGGGCGGCTTGGGTGGAGAGACGCTCGTCTTGCCAGATCACGCGGCAGGTCGAGAGGCGTTCGAGTTCGGCGGCGAAGTCGCGCGTGAGCGTGGCCTGTTCGCCCTCGGTGCCGTCCATGTTGAGCGGCAGGCCGATCACGACAGTCGCGGCACCGTGTTCGCCGCAGAGGTCGGCCACGGCACGGGCATCGCGGGTGACGTCGTTGCGCCCCGCAATGGTGGTGAGGGCGAAGGCGATGCGCGTGTCGTCGTCGCCGTGGGCGATGCCGATCCGCTTGCGACCATAATCGATGCCGAGAATTTGCACGGTCGGGATTATGGGGGAAGGGGATTGGGTTGTCGTCGAGACGGAGCGAACGGAGATGGGGTTTGTTGTCCCCCAGCCCCAGAGGGGCAGGGGCACCCGGTTCGCTTTTCCGAATTCGTAGGGTCCGCATTGCGGACCATCTTGTTACCTAGACGAGGCAATCTACGGTAGCCGAGTCGTAGTTGCCGAATGCCAGTGAATCCGTTTGGCGGATTGAGATTTTCGCGCCGAATGGTCCGCTGTGCGGACCCTACAAAGAGCTGCTAGGACCGCAATTAGTCCACTGGTGTCATCGTGCCGACGACCTGGGTTGACCGGGGTTGGTTGGTCGTCGCGGGTTCGCCGTTGGCAGTGACGGACGGCGTAGTTGCGTCGTCCGTGTCGACATTCTCATCTGCGACGGAATTCGCCGTGACGTTCATCGATTCATTGGTTGTCGTGTCATCGGCAGTGGTTGATTCACCGATGTCGGCGGGTGGCAGGCGGTTGCCCTTGGCGTCTATATCCACGGTCGTGGGGCCGGTGGCGCCGATGGCGACGAGGCGTTCGCGCGATTGCGCGGCCCAGGTGCTTTCGGGCCAGCTATCGATGATGTAGCGAAAGTAATATGCGGCCGAATCGAGGCGGCGGGTGCGTTCATAGAAGCTTGCCACGGTGAACTCTTTGTGGGCAAGGCTGTCCTGAATACGCTGCAACGTTTGCGGCACGCGGTAGGCCTCGGCCTCGGTGGCGTACTGGGTTTGAAAATCGCGAAAGTAGACATCTGCCTCTAACAAATCGGCGTCGTCAAATTCCACGCCGGGGAAACGGGCGAGGGCCGATTGACCGCGGCGGCGTTTGAGGAATGGCCCAAATGGGTGGAGAACGTGGATATCGTTCAATCGAACGAATGGGAAGCGGAATTGTTCTTTGGAAGAAAACCGGAGACGGAGGAGGATTTCGAGGAGGCCGCTCTTCGATTCCTGACCGTGAAGGGGCCGTCCGTATCCTTGTTAACCTTGGGGGAAAAGGGTTCCGCGATCGCCTATCGAACGGGGCCGGACATCCTGTATTACAAGCGGATTCCCGCGCTCGCCGAT
>JAUIHO010000204.1 GCA_030432035.1 Phycisphaerae bacterium | reverse complement strand
AATTACACAACACACTTAGCCCTCGGCCAATGGCCGAGGGCCAACCCGGAATGCAAGGAGGGCCCAAGACAACCCGCAATCCATACACACCCGAACCCCAATCATCCCCCAGCGAATAAAAAAGCCGCGACGGTTCAACGTCGCGGCATGCGAAGGGGATGAATTCGAAAGAAAGGGCCGCCAGTCGTCGAATGTGCCAAGCAGCAGGGCTGGGATCGGAGTCAGTCCTGACCGAAGTCGCGGGTCCGCCGTGACCCACCAAATCGCTCGCGCCTGGCCTTCGGCAAACTTGCAGATCCGTCTGCCTTCACGGCCTTGTAGCCTTCTTATCGGTCAGTGCGGCGTCAAAGTTGAGCCCGATGTGCCTAATTTCCTGTCATTGCGAAGCTTGGCGTCGATTTTGGCCCGCCAATGCTGAAAACTTTGCCGACGCCCGTGGCTGTGCTAGCATTTTTTTATGCAAACCAACGCTTCCATCCGAATCGCAATCGTCAGTTTCGTCGTCGTGGCAGGCTTGCTCCCCGTTTCTGCGACGGCCAAAGAGGTCTATCTCGAGCAAGTACGCACGGCCCTCATGTTGCGGGCTTCGCGCTGCTCGACCTGCCACATCGACCAAGACCCAGTTCTCTGGACTGACGACGGGCTGAACTATTACGGCCAGCGACTCAAAGGTATCGAGGGTGGTTCGTCCGAGCCGTTGTCGAACCGCATGATCCTGCTCGATCGACCACCGCAAGACAGCGACGACCCGAACGCCACCGTCGCGCTGCCGCCGGTCGGTGACGACGGCGTACAGCTTGGGCCCAACACCGATGTCGACGGCGACGGTATCGAGAACTGGGTGGAAATTCTTGCCGAGGCCAACCCCGGCGATCCCGACGACAAGCCCAGCGAGAATCGCATCAAACGCGTGCGCTACGTGATGAGCTGCAAGATTTGCCACACGGGCAACAACCTGCCGGGCAAGATCGGGCGCGAAGCCAATCCACACAATGAATTCGGCGAACTGTTAGCCGTAACAGACGACCCGACCGATCGCAAGAAACGCGTGTCGCCTGCCGAACGTCGCAGCGCCGCCGAGCGCGTTCAAATCTTGCGGCGTATCGCCGTGAACAGTCACGTCAAACCGGATGGTGAGCGCGCGACCTACTGGGAGCGGCTGCGTCTGATGTACCTGCCGGTCGATCCGGATCGGCCCACCAACAAAAAGCGGCTGATGAACATGCGC
Source organism: Phycisphaerae bacterium (assembly GCA_030432035.1). Lineage (GTDB taxonomy): Bacteria > Planctomycetota > Phycisphaerae > UBA1845 > UTPLA1 > ECT2AJA-110-A. The sequence goes on along the minus strand of JAUIHO010000204.1, from coordinate 7,801 downwards.
AAGCACGTGATCGCACAAAAGAGCGAACGCCGCCGCGACCCGACGCTAGGCGTGCCGAAGGAAGGTCACGAGATAGGGTTTGTCAGAGCGGCTGAAGGTTTGGATTAGGGCGTATAAAGAAACGTCGCATCAATACAATATCGTCAACACCAAGTGCGATTCCTTCGCCTTGCCTTCAAACACGCCAATCGATGACGTCGATTGTTTGATGTAGATATCCGGATTGGCGTCCAGCCATTCGTTGACCAAATCATCCATGTGGGCCAGACCGGCGGCGGTGAGTTTGCCATGAAACGTGCGCACGCGCGTGGCGGGTTCGGCCATGGCCGCGAGCGGTCGATTGAGATTCGCGTCGCTGTGCGCACCGCCCAGCGTGCTGCCCTCCGAGAAGGATCGAATCTTCGTGGGCTCGCGCTTTTGAATACCCGGCTCGTCGTCAATCAGCGATACGGGTTCGTCTGAGATATCGCGCACGCCGTCTTGTACGGACGGCATATAAATTCCGCCCGTCGATGTGCCCACCTCGCGCGACGAGTTATGCGTCGGCAACGGCGCATCGTCGGTATCGGCCGCACCGTTGGATTCAAACGGGTCATCCGCAAAGCGCGATGCATGAGGCGGCGGCGCGGCAGTCGGTCCGTTACCGCCCACTTGCTGCTGCGCCTGCATGGCTTCCTGTTGGGCGATGATTTCCTGTCGCTTTTTCTCGACGCACGAGGCACACAACAACACACCGCCCACCAGCCCGGCGCGGCGATGGATGATGTCTTCGTTTTGAATTCCGCTACTGCAACCTTCGCAAAGGCGCGTGTTGGTGGTTTGCGTCATGATGGGCGCTCCTCATTTTCTGATGCACGGCCCGCAGTCCCGTTGAACGGCGGCGATATGGCGAAGGGCCGTGACGGTTGGCGTGCAGAATCGCACGCAATTTCGATAGCAAAATTGTACGTGGTGGGGCGGATGATTTGCAAGGATCATCCGCGCGACGAACGCGCTAAATCGACGCCAGAAGCGGCAAAGTGCGGTTAATCGTCGGCGCAACGATCAAAATCAGCGCCGTCAGAACGGCCAAACATGCGATCACAGCGACCGTCGGTTCGGTACTGTTGTTTATCAACAGCATCAGGCCGGCCGCCATGACCAGCGCGCCTATACACGCGAGCGGAACCGTCCACGCGGCGATATCGACGATGGCAAGAACGACCAACAGCCCAATCGGAATGAATCGCAAACTCTTATGCAGCACGCGCATAAAACGGGTTGATGCATGCAGCAACCCGAAAACGATTAGCCCCGCCAGCAGTGCGTAATGCAATTCCCAAGGTTTGGTGTCGTGAAAGCGCAGCATGATGACGTGATAAACCAACGCTAGAACGGCAAAAACCTTGAGCGACTGCCGCGCGATGGAAAAGCGATTTTGCACGAGCCGATCGAGCGGCGAATCCGAATGGTGCAGCCGCGCGACCTCGCCGTCAGGCAACACGGCCGCGAAGTCTTCGTCTTCGTCAGATGTGCCACCGCTGGCTGTGCCAAGCGACGACTTAAAGTCGAGCCGAAATCGAAACTCACCGACCCGAAACCATTCGCCCGCTCGCAATTTTCCTTTGGCGATGCGCGCACCACCTACCCACGTGCCGGCCTTCGTATCCAAATCTTCGATAACAATGTAGCCCTTGGTCGACACGCGGATGCTGCAATGGCGTTCTTCCATCTCAGCGCTATCGAGGCTTAGCCAAATGCTGCTGCCGGTTCCCACGGTCAGGCTTTCGCCGATCGGCACGATGAACTTCTCGCCCACCCAATCCGACTCCGCCGCTTCCATCACCGTCAACACCGGTCGCTGGTACCGGCCAGTGGCAACCTCCAATTCCAAATTGAGCATTCGCTGACAGCGCGGACATTCCGCTTCGACGATGAGATCGATGTTCTCAGCGTCGATCGGCGTTCCACAGGGGCAGCAAAGCAGAAATGCCATGAAATCGGCGTCCTTCTCTCGGCCAAGCGCGTTTGGCGCGATCTTACTAATTGATAATAACCGACCCGGAACGCGACGCGCCAATCGGCGTCGCGAAACGCCTGCCTATTAGAATGATCCTACCGATTTCGTGCAAGATTTGCGCGTCTGTCCCTCTGCGGCGGACCCGCCGGGGACGCCGATAAAAACAGGTTGAGATCGGATCTTTTTCGACCACCTTACTGAGATTGCGCGCCCGAATCGAATGATCTACCTTGCCGCTGCCATCTGGATCAATGTTATCGTGCTCATGGCCTGGGGAATTGACTACCTCTGGACGCGCATGGTCAAGCCGCGCTACTTCAATGCGGCGCTGTTGCCCGGCACCATGGTCGCAACGCTTGGACGCATCGTCGGCCTGCTGATCACGGGCGCGAAGGTCAACAACACCGCCCTTATGAGCGACGACGACCAAGGCGCACCGCAGACCGACCTGCAATACGAACCCAAGATTCCGTTCTTCGGCCCGATGCTCGTCGGCTTTATCCCGCTGGTGGCGATTGGCACGGCGATCTATCTACTCGTTATGTACCTGTACGAGCCACTCGCGCAGCAATTGCCGGTCGAAAAAATTTCGGCAGAGTTACCGGCGACCGGTGCCGCCTTTTGGGATCAGTTGCGTCACCTTATCGACTTGACCGAGGCGACATACGTCACGCTGATGAAGGCGGATTACGACAACTGGCAGGTCTGCGCGGCGATTTATTTGATGATTTGCTTGGCCATTCGGTCGGCACCGTATCGCGGAAACGAGCGCGGCCACTTTGGCGCGATCGCCACGACGGCGGCGATTGTGGCGCTGGCAGGTACAGTCACGACGCGCCCGGCCGAGCTGATTGAACAGTCGTGGCCCATTTTGGTGGTGACCGTTGGTTGGTTGTCGCTGTTGTTGATGGCCAGCCTTATCGCACGCGGCATCGTCGCCATCGTTCGCGGCTTGGCGAAAGGCGGCGGATGACCACCGACGCATTCGACAGCGTGCGGCATGCTCGACCATCGGCGAACTATGGTGATTTTCGTCGCAAGATCGTCACCGCCGCCCACTTGGCGCACGGTCTCGAAACGCTTCGAACCAACGAGAGCGGACAAGCACCGCAAGTCGTCCACTGTCACGGTTGTTTCGACATCGTTCATCCCGGTCACATTCGTTATCTGCAATTTGCGCGCTCGCTGGGCGATATTCTCGTCGTCTCGATGACGGGCGATGCGCGCATCGATAAACAACCGCAGCGTCCTTACATTCCTGAAGAATTGCGTGCCGAGAATCTGGCGGCGCTGGAGTTCGTCGATTGGGTCGTAATCGACTCGCATCCGACGGCGCGCGAGGTGTTGTCCGTTATCAAGCCGGATATTTACGTCAAAGGGCGCGAATATGCGGATAACGATGATCCGCGTTTTCTCGAAGAGAAACGCGTCGTCGAATCGCACGGCGGTCGAGTCGTATTCTCCAGCGGTGAGGTCGTATTCAGTTCATCGCGCCTGATCGAATCGATCACGCCGACGGAGGATATCGAACGTCGACGGTTGGAAGTGCTTTGCCAACGACACGAGATATCCCTGCCGCGCGTGCATCAATCGCTAAACGGCATTTACGACAAACGCATTCTAGTCGTGGGCGACGCGGTCATCGAGCGGTATGTGTATTGCGATGCCAAGCGCGTGGCGAACGAATCGCCGATGATGTCGCTTCGCGAACTGCAAGACAAGCAATTCGCCGGTGGGGCGGCGCTCGTCGCGCTACAGCTCGCCGCATTGGGGGCGCAGCCGACCTTGGTGACCGGCGTGGCGGATGGACCGGAATCGGCTTGGCTGAAAGACGTGCTCGATCAGCGTGGCGTCGATTTGGTACCCGTGCACCGATCCGTCGATATGCCGGTTCGCACGCGCTTCATCGTGGACGATCAAAAGTTAATGCTCGTCGAACGCAACGAGCCGCATCCGGTCGAAGCCGAACGCAGCCAACAGTTGCGCGACATCCTCACGCCGTTGGCAAAGCAAGCCGACGCGTTGGTCGCCTTTGATGCCGACGGTGGGTTGTTGGCGCAAAGCGGCCTGCCCGATCTGATGCAACTTGGCCAAAGTTTGTTACGCGTGGGCGGATCTGCAATCGCGCCTTCACGCTTATTGGCGATGGCCGACACCGACGTGCTGATTACCTCCGAACGCAAGCTGCGATTGGAGATGAACGACCTCGAAAGCGGCTTGTCCGCGTTGGTCTATCGCACGATGCAGCGCACAAGCGCGGCGGCGATGATCGTGTCGTTGGGCAAGCGCGGTCTGGTCACGTTTCAACGGCCGACCGACGACCCGGATGTGCCCGAATGGAAGGGGCGTTTGCTTTCGGAGCATTTGCCAGCCTTCGGTGAATTCGCACATGATCATTTTGGCTGCGGTGAAGTGTTGTTGGCAACGATGTTGGCATCGTGCGCTGCGGGTGATTCGCTAATGCTCGCCGCCTATTTGGCGTCAATCGCGGCGGGGCTGGCGGCCACCAAAGCGGGGCCGTTGCCGGTGGATCGCGATGATTTGCGCCGCGCTTGTTTGCGACGACCGGAGTTGCAAGTTGGCCACGAGGCGCGAACAGCAGGTCGCGTTGCATGATGGGCGACAACCAAAACGCGCCGCAGCTCAGCGTTGTCATTCCAACGCGCAATCGATGTAAGCGGCTAGCCGAAACACTAAACCGCATTATTGCATTACCCGATCGATCCTTCGAAATCATCGTCGTCGATAACGCCTCGACCGACCAAACGAAATTGCTTGCTAAGCGATTCCCGGACGTCCTTTGGTGTTTCGAGGCGCGCAATCATGGTGCCGCCGCGCGCAACCTGGGCGTGCGACGTGCGCGCGGCGACGTCATTCTCATGCTCGATGATGACAGTTGGCCCGAACCCGATGCGATCGATCGGCTGATCGCCGCCTTCGATCGCGATGCAAACTTGGGAGCCGTCGTCTGTCGCGTGCTAATGGCCGACGATCCGGCGCGCCACGACGCGGGCGGCGCTGCCGGTGTTATTGTCAACTGTGGTGGGGCGGTGCGCCGTTCGGCGTTTCTCGAGACTGGCGGTTATCCATCTGCGTTTGATTATTACGTCGAAGAATACGACCTGTGTTGCAAGTTGCTGCATGCGGGTTGGCACATCGACATGGCGGGCGACTTGGTCATGCATCATCAACGCACCATGCAAAATCGCGACCCCGCCGCAATGATTTATCGCTTGGTGCGCAACAATATAGAGCTTTGGTCACGCTATGCACCTCCAAGCCGGCGCGACGTGCTGGTCGACATGGATGTCGAGCGCTATCGCCGCATCGCCAAACAATTAGATGCAATGGATGCATTTCAACGCGGCTTGCGCGACGGCGTTGAGCGTGCGGCGAACGTAGCCGACGATATCGCGTTAACCGATGCGCAATTTGATAAGCTGTTTCGACTCGATAAAGCGCGGCAATTGTTGCGCAACTGGGCCGATAAGCATCGCATCGAGACCATCGCGATATGGTCGCGCGGCAAAGGTTGCGAGTTGTTGATCGAAGCTGCGTTTTGCGCTGGCGTTCGTCCGATTGCGGTGTATGATTCGCAACTCGCCGAAGAAGAAAATGTCGCGACGCATCGATGGCGCGGCATCCCATTGCATGACGCATCAAATATTCACCAAATCGAAGCGCACGGTGTGTTGCTCGGCACACTTTCACCGGGCGTGGCCGCCAATTTCGAGCGCGACTTCCGTAACGCAGCGTGGTCGCGTCCGATCTTCAACCCGGTGCCATGGTCTAACCTTTGCGACGATGTCCCAGTCGCACGCCAAGCACCCGCGTCCGACAAGCTGGCAAGCACTGTTCGGCCAGTTAGCAGGGCAGTTAAGCATACAACGGCTTAGTGTTGCCGCTGCAAACGACCATTGCTTGTCCTTTCATCAAAGAACCACCGGCCGTCGCCAACGTAATAGCATAACAAGCCAAGTTATTCGACGTCGTTTGTTGGCGAATAGCCGTGAGCGTGTTGCATCGCGGTGTTATACTGATACGACTGTCGCGCATAACTCGCAACGTCCAAGTTCCACGCGTATCCGTCGCGCGCAACTCAGCGCGCCGACGGTCATAACCGATCATGCTTGGTCGAACGACGTTCGTTTCGTACCGAGTACCTTTCCAAAGCGGAACGCAGTATGAGTCGCAGATCTGATCGAGACCGCCCACTCCTTGCAGGCCGCGTAAAGCCAACGCGTACGCCGCCGCGCAAAACAGTCGGGCCGATTCTGCGCCTATCGCATCAAGATGCGTCCGCAACGAAAGTGGAACAAACGGTACCCTCGCTCGCAACGGCATTATCGACCGCTGTCTATGCCGGTAAGTCGCTCCATCGAGCACTCACGCAGTTCGCCGGCATGATTTCTCGTCTCGAATTAGCAGAGGTCGAAGTCGGCCGCCAATTCGATCAGGATCCCGTCGAACTCGTACAACGTCGGCTCGATACGCTGATGTTGGAGCTCTCCGCTTTGTGCGAATGCAAAGCCAAAGATGGTCGCATGCTGTTCGACGGAGCGTGGGCAACGCCAGTTATAGATTATTCCGGCGACGTGATCGATACCGTAACGCTACCGGCCGTGTCCCTTGCAACACTCGGCAGCGACGGCATCGGTGGCCGGCTCGAATCGCTTTTGTCGCAGCGTGACAACTGTCTTGAGTACGTCGGCCCCGCAACGGTCTTGGCGTTGTTGCGATCGGCGATCCTCTGGATCGCGTCGGAGCGCGAGCGCGTTTTTCGCGCGTTGGCCGGAGTCATCGAGCCGCTCGTTTCCGAGTTAGAGATCATTGAAGCCAATGCGTCGGCCTTACAGAACAGCGCCGATTCAGATTTTTGCGCCTCGCTGGCAGAAATTTCCAGGCTGACGGTCCTCGCCCAACAACCTGCCGGCGTTCCGTCGGTTAGCGCAGCCACGCCGCCCGGCGGTCTGCGACTTTCCCACTCAGACAACGATTAATCGCGTGATTATCTGACGTTGTTGCGCTCATGGCGATGCTCGCCGACGCCGCTGCGATCTTCCGATCTATATCCAGTGGTTCTAGATTCAAAAAAATCGTCTGGCCAAATCCGACTTTTTTGTGGACTAACGAAAGTCCCATCTTCGACCGCCCGATACGACGAGCAGACCGCGACAAAGGCTCGCGGGAGCGCTTTCATCGGCAATGGATATCAAAACGATATCCGCCACCCGAAGGCAGATCGACGATTCACGGATTGGATGACGTCGAGGCCGATCGGTTTGAAGGAAGCGGCAGCGTACGACAACGCATTGAGTAACGTGGCACGCAGGTAGGCGTGCCAGGCCACGCGCAACCAAACGATAAAAGCGTGGGCGTTCAGGGAGGAACCGATGACTCGTATCAACACGAATGTTCCGGCACTTACGGCGGTAAACAACCTTACCGCCAACAACCAGTCGCTGACCCGAAGTCTAGAGCGACTGAGCTCGGGGCTTCGCATCAATCGCGGTGCCGACGATCCAGCCGGTCTCATTGCATCGGAATCTCTCCGATCCGAGATACGCGGTATTAGCACGGCGATTAGCAACTCCGAACGAGCCATCAACGTCATCTCGACGGCCGATGCCGCGCTCGGGGAAGTTTCCAGCCTACTGCTTGAACTTAAAGAGCTGGTGGTGGAAACCGCTAACGATGCGGGTCTATCCAACGACGAAATCGAAGCCAATCAGCAGCAAGTTGACTCGCTGCTCGTGGCCATCGATCGTATCGCTAACTCGACCCAGTTTAACGGCAAACGCC
>JAUIHO010000203.1 GCA_030432035.1 Phycisphaerae bacterium | reverse complement strand
CCGCTTCCCTACGCACTCGCCTTTTCAAAATCAAAGACCATTCCGTTTGGCCCTGCATTAATGACCGTGGTGTCACCGCATTGTGCCGTTTGACCGCCACTGCCGTGAATGTGGCCGCAGACAACCAATGGCGACTTTTTCTGATTCATCGCGTGTAATACTGCGGAACTACCGAGCGACCTGCCCGCCGACGATTGATCGCAATAACCCTTGGGCGGTGAATGACTCACCAGAACGGCACCTATCGGCATATCCCTTAACAAGTCGGCAGCTTGTTCTTCCGAATAATCAAAACTCCAATCGCCGAACGGCGTCACCGGAATCCCACCACCAACCCCAAAGTATTGACGCCCGTCTATTTCACAGCCATTGCCGTGCAATACAATTGCCGTTGACCAAAAACGACAGGCCAATCTCAAATCCTCAAACATCTCATTGTTCCCCGGAACCAGAACCGTGGGCTTATCTATCGCCTTCAAGACATCGATCGTTTCCAGCAACCCGCGATGTACGTTTGCTATATCGCCAGCAGCAATGACAACGTCTACATCGCGCGACATAGCCTCTAACGCGTCGGCTTGTTCGAGGTCGGCATGAATATCACTGAATAACAGCAGCACGAATGTTACCTTATTTTTGTTCGGATTCTCAGGAGGCGTTCATATCTCCTGACGAACCACCCACACATTTCCTGTGTCCGGTTCGAAGTAAATATCCAAGACCCCCACTTTGTCTTGAAGCGACCAATACTTTAACGCAGCCGTGCGGTTTTCATTCGCGAACCATGCGGGAATTTTGTTCAATCCTTGATCGGGCCGAATGTCGCGAACCGGTTGCTCAAGGGTTCGCTTCTTACCAAACGGCTTCGTTCCAATGATCTCTTCGAGTGATTCACGATCTGTCGTGAACTGCAGTCCCACAGTGGCATCCTGCATGTCGCCTTGCGAAATGAAACTGCGCAGTTTCTTGATCTTGTTGCTGGGTGAAACGCCGAGTTCATACTCAAACGTGCTCGCAGCCGATGGTTGACCGGCACCGTAAACGGTCAAGGTCACGGTTAGTGGCAACAGCATGAGCATCGCCACCAATCTTCCTTTCCCGTGCAACTTGCGACGCAGAACATATAGGATCAGGAAACTGATTAAGACAATCACGCCCGTAACAACTGCGGAAACGACGCCAAAAATCGGCGCGAACACGTAGCCGTTCCAAGGGTAGGCGAGGGCCGTTCCAAACACGAAATTGATGCCGACAATTAGGCACCATATGACGATTGCGATGGTTAGCGGGTATCTTCCTAAGATTGAATCAGACATGCTCCGCTTCCCTACGCACCTCGCATCACTTCCGACGCTACGGTGATCAGGTTCAAAGGGTGACGGCCCGGTGCCGACTCTCAGCCGCGCGACGCTTGCTCGCGCGACTCCCCTAGCGATCTGTTGAGATCATACGGCTGTGGTAGATGTTTCGCAAAAGATTTTCGGCGAAACCATGCCTAATGCCTCCGCGCACAGCCCGTTGACAATGGGCATCTGGTTAATCCGCCACCGGCGGCGTTTCGCCTGCTAATTGATACAGTCGATCCGCCATGGCCGTCGGAAAGCCCGCGTTTTCAACCTTTTCACGCCACGTGTTGGGAATCGCATCAATACCGTAATAGGCTCCGGCGATTTGGCCGTACACGGCGCCGGTCGTGTCGGCGTCTTCGCCGAGATTGACTGCCGCAAGCGCGCCGGCCTCGAATGAATCGGTCGAGTGAAACGCCCATAGCGCGGCCTCCAACGACTGCACGACAAAGCCGGTGCCTCGAATCGCGGGAGGCTGTTTTTCTTTATAGCTGCCGGCGCGAATGGTTTGGATCTCGTCGGTCAAGCTTACCGTTTTGAGTTCGTTGCCGGTGATGTCGAAATCGGGCGCGAGTAAATCTGCTTTTGTCACTCCATTGAGCGCGCCCGCAATAAGGCTGGCGAAGAGGCGGCACGCATCCAAGCACAATCGAGCTCCGTGCGTCGTGCGCGAACTATCTACCGCCAATCGAAGCAGCTCTTTCGGTCGGCGCGCGGCGTACATCGCAATCGGGCACAAGCGCATGATGGAACCGTTGCCAGCGGAGTAGGGATCGTCGGAACCAGCGAACGGTTCGCCGTCTTTTTCAAAGCGTGCCAACGACGCGCTCGTTGCATTACCAATATCAAAGCAGCGGCCGGTCGGGCTGTGCACGCCTTCGCGCCACCAGCGGATGTAGCGCTGCATCTGATCGCGCGCATCAAAGCTACGACATTCGATCAGGCTTTCGGCCAAACACATTGCCATCGCCGTGTCGTCGGTCCACTGCCCCGCCTTTAAGCCGAACGGTCCACCGCCGACCATGTCGGTTAACGGCTCGAACGAGCCCGGCGCGGTGAATTCAAGCGTGGTGCCGAGGGCATCGCAAACGGCAAGGCCGAGCCAGCAGCCGCGATAACGATCAAGTGATATCAATAGCTCTACCTCGTTGGCTCACGCAGTCGGAAATAGAAGATTCGCGATAGATCACGTTGACCATATTCAATCAATTCGCCTTTAGTTTTCACGACCCACTCACGCTTCATCGTCTGGTTGAGAGGTCGTACTCGTCAGCGTCCTCGCAATTGCCTCATTCCGCTTGCGGTCACTGAAATGTGTATCAAGTATGGCGATGATTCGCTCACGAAGGTCATGCACAATTCGTTCGGCATCCAAAACTGCGGCCTGCAATGACTGAACCGGTACGGCGAATGCTGGCTTGATGTCTTCCGGCTTTGCCATCTCATCCGTCAACGAAGAAATCTCAAACGAATCGCTGATTCGACGACCATAAATGCACGGATGGCCGATCCAAACCATACACCATTCTTCACTTGTCCAATTGGCAAAATCCTGCCAGTGACAAAGGTCGGCCAACCCGCAACAACATTGCGGCGCTACACAATGTTCCCCGGTTTCCAATACGAACCCGCCAGAGAACGGAGCTAGCGTTTCATTGATGTCATCGATATCGGCGTCATCGATCGGGAGGTCGTCCGACTCAAACGCTTGTCGGACCAACTTGGTGATCAGCGATGACTCAGTTACGTCTTCAACTTTGATAAAAAACGAGCCGGCATTTGGATGCGGTGCCGGTGCAGTGATCCCGGCATCTTGAAGGGACAATTGCCAGAATCGCTGCCACTCTTGCGGTGATTCGTCGACCGACCCTACCGGTGCCGGGCGCTCCACCGATTGATAATCCCACGGCGACAACTCGATGACAGGTACAAGGCGGGTCAAAAGAAACTCCGGCTCATTCTTCACAAACATACTTTTCAACAATGATTCAGTGCGTCATTGCCCGCGCAACCACCGAATCTGCCCCGCATGATAGGCGTCGTGGGCGGCGAGGCCGTAAATTATTTTCAGGGTCGTGACCTTCGCCCCTTGCGGCACCTTTACGAGATCCTTTTCGCTCAACCCGCTGACAGTCTCAATCAACCTATCGTGCGTGTCATCTAGCAACGTGCGCACGTCGCGCCAATCGGCGTCCGATTTATCGTCGCCGAAGGCGAACCAGTTGCTCCCCTTCAGGGCGAAGCCGCCGCGTTTTGCGCCCGTCAATCGCCGAATGTCCACGTACTTCCAATATGCGCAGTGTAACGCAATCTCGGCAATGTTGTGTTTCTTCGGGTTGGGTCGTGCGACGGCGTCGGCCAACTTCACACGTGCGATCGTGCTGCGCAGCGTGGGGCCATGCCAACCCGTCGTACGATAGGCCGCGTCGAGCATTTCAATGAGAAAATCGGTCGTCGCGCCTGCCGCCTGTTTCTTCGTCACCTTGCGCGCCATTTACTCAGCCTCGCGAATCTTAGCCATGTAGTCGAGTTCGATGATGCCGCCGTCGACGTTGCGCACCATATTGACGGCCTGCGCCCGGTGATGGGCCGAGTGAAAAATGAGTTGGTGAATCATGCTGCCCAAAGGTGCCGTGTAGTACGAGCCCTTGCTATCCAAATAGCGTTGGTTGCGCGGCAGGTCTTCGACCTTAAGCGAATCCAGAAATGCATTGCGGTCTGCAGATGTGGTTTTCATCGCGGCACCGAGCGTGCCCACGCCTTGCGGCTCATCTTCGTTGAGCCATTTGGTGTCGGCCTCGCCCTTCCACCGGCGCAACCAAACCAACTCGCCCGCGTAGATGTGAATCAACGTCTTGCGCAGCGAGCCGCGCCCCATTTGGAACGGCTTGTCGAGCGCCGCTTCGTTCAATCGCGACGCGGCCGCAAAGACCTGATCATTGGCCCAATCGTTGTATTTGAATTGATGCCGGAAGGTGCCAAGATCAAACATGCCGCGCCCTCGTTTGCGTTTTCAATGACAGAGCCAATTCGACCATTGCGCGGCAACGCCCGCGCAGGTCGAATCTCGGTCCGTCATGTTAGCAGGCGCGATGTAAAAAAGAAGCAGGGTGCCGCAAGGGCGCAATCGCGCCTCGGCACCCGTCGTCATCGAATCGTCAGCTTGCTTCGTCGAACTTAGATGAAGAAGAAGATGATTTCGAGGATGAAGAAAATGATGTCGAAAATGATATTGAGTGTCATACTAACCTCTCTATGGTCTTGCCAAACGGTTCAGCGACCGGACGAGCATCATGCCGACCAGCCGGGCCTGAAACCGACTCGAATTCGCGAGGACGTTTCCAAGACAGGCCGTTTTCCTGCCTTTGCAGCATATTAGACACGTAAAATCGTGTTTGGCGAGGCGAGTCGGACAAGAAAAAATCCGCAGCACGCACTGCTGGTGCCAATTTCCGGACGTCGCCGGTCAAAATCCATGCCGTCCCGTGGGTCCGAAGACAGCGTTCGCCCCCAGCATTAGCTCCGGTAAACGCCAAGTTTTCGCGTTAAAAAACCTGCACCGAATTGCATTTAACGCCTGAATCGTACCGTTTGGATGGCGAAAATCCGATTTCTTCGATGACGGTCACCCGAGGGAGCGAACGTACGTGCAACGACATCGCCTGATATATGCCAAGCGAACCCTGCTCGGTTTCGTGGGTAGTGCCTGCGCCGCGTTTATCACGGTCTGGGCCATCAGTTCATACGCCGGTCGCGTGTCGCCATTCGTGATCGCGGGCGCGTCTAGCCTTGCCACGTTCTATATGATGACGCTCGCCCTGCGTGGGGCCGTGAAAGAAGCCTATCGGGCGGGGGAGGTCGGGCGTCGCCTACCGCACAGTGTCGAGCAGCGAGCCATCGGCCACGAGCGCGAGGTCCGCCCGGTGCAACCGGCGAAGGACCTCTCATTCAAAGCCCCGCCGCTCATTCAGAGCGAATTCGTCGGAAGCAACGCCGATTGAGCCCCATTTCGTCGTATCAGACGCTGTAAATAGACCCACCAAATCTAAATTGCCGATGCCGACTTCTGCCGATATCATCTAAACAATGGTGAAACCGGTGAGAGATCGACAACGCGCTCGGCAATTGGCCTTATTGGCCGCGTTGCTGGCCGCCGAAGCCGCCCTGCTCTCGCAGGGGCCGATCGATGCCTGGCAGGTATCGACGACGGCTGTGGTGCGCTCCGTCACGCCGGTACCGCAACTCGATATGCCGGTTGCGGGCGTCAGTCTCGCCATCTGTGCGTTGTGCGTGTTGTTGTTGCGTCGCAACGTATGCAAAGTTGCCGCGACCTATTGCGCAACGCCGTTACGTGTTCGCAAACAAACTGCAAACACGTTACGCCAACGACACCATGCCTTTCTTCAGGTTGCCCGTTGCAGCGGCAGCCGATCGCGCTAGCCTTTCTCTCCATTCATCGCAGCGCCGTCAATCCACGTTCTTTCATTACGCATTCACATAATCATTCTCGGTGATGCACGATTACGCGTGCTCCCGTTCTTCATGCAGGCAAGGGTAACGTCATGGGCATTCTCTCTAGCGTCGGCACGGGCTTCCGCAAGGTTTTCGGAACCCGCAACGACCGAATCGTTAAAAAGTATCAACAAGTCGCACTCGAAGCAGGACGGTTCGAAAACGAATTGCGTGGCGATTACGACGCGCGCTTTGCAGACCGAGCAAAAACCGTCGCCGAAGATCTCGAACCCGATGAACGCGAAAGCGAACTTCAGAAGATTCGCGTGGAACTCTGTGCAGACCTGCGCGAGCATTCGGATCGCCTGCGCGAAAAACTGGCCGACGGGACCGACCCGGAAGAATTGCTGCCCGAAGCCTTCGCCGTTATTCGCGAAGCCTCGCGCCGAGCCAAAAAGCACCGCCACTTTGATTGTCAATTGATTGGCGCACAGGTGCTGTACCACGGCACCATCGCCGAAATGAAGACCGGTGAAGGCAAGACGATTGTCTGCCACCCGGCCGCGTATTTGAAGGTGCTCCAAGGCAAGAAGGCCCACATCGTTACCGTCAACGACTACCTCGTGAAGCGCGATGCCGAATTCGCCCAGCCAATCTTCGAATTGGTGGGGATGACCGTCGGATACATCCAGGGGCAGGTCGATCCCGGTGGTCACGAAGGCATTCGCCGCGCCGCCTATGGTTGCGATATCACCTACGGCACCAACAGCGAGTTCGGTTTCGACTATCTGCGCGACAATATGAAGACGCGGCTGGAAGATCAGGTACAAGGCCGGCTCGACTTCACCGTGGTGGACGAAGTCGACTCGATTCTGATCGACGAAGCACGAACGCCGCTCATTATCAGCGGCCCCGCCGAAGATGACGTTACGCGTTACCGTACGGCAGACGCCGTCGCGCGTGTATTGATCGCCAAGCAGCAAGAAGCGCAGCGCGCCACGCGATCACGCCTCAAAGAATGGGGAGACAACCCACCCAAGGGATTCTCCGAACATCCGAAGTTTAACGACGCCCTTGCCAAGTTTAAGAACGACCCCGAATGGATTAACGAAGAAGAGGCCGAAGCCATCGGCCACCAAATGATTTACGTCGTCGCTAAAGAGCGCAAGAGCGTTGCCATCACGCACGACGGTATCACGTTGGCACAGGAACAACTCGGCGTCGGTTCGCTTTACGTTGGTGCCAACATGGAATGGCCCCACCTGATCGAAAACGCCGTGCGCGCCCATGTTGTATACGAGCACGATGTCGACTATGTCGTCAAAGACGGTGATGTCATCATCGTCGACTCGTTCACCGGTCGTCTCATGGTCGGTCGCCAATGGTCGGACGGTTTGCATCAGGCGGTGGAAGCGAAAGAAGGCGTTAAGGTCAAAGAAGAGACGCAGACGCTCGCGACGATCACGTTGCAAAACTTCTTTAAACTCTACGGCAACCTCGCGGGCATGACCGGTACGGCCATGACCGAAGCCGACGAGTTCATGAAGATTTACAGCCTCGATGTCGTGGCGATTCCGACCAACCGCCCCGTCAATCGGCAGGATCATAACGACCGCATTTACAAAACGATCGAAGACAAATTCAACGCGATCGTCGAAGAGATTCACGACATCCACTCGGCCGGTCGTACCAGCGACCCGTTCGTGATGGAGCCGCTGTTGAAGAATCTGCGCAGTGTATTGCAAAAGACCGGCGAATCGACGGATGTCATCGACAGGGCGCTCGAAGAATGGCGCTCGAACAAAGAGGCCGACCCGGCAGTTCTGACCGACGCGTACGACCGATGTATGGGCGACCTCGCGCGCGGCCGGCCGGTGCTCGTCGGTACGATTTCGATTGAAGACTCGGAGAAACTGTCGCGTGCATTGACCAAGCGCTACGGCATCGAACACGAAGTGTTGAACGCCAAGCAGCACGCGCGCGAAGCCGAGATCGTCACCAAGGCCGGTCAAACCTACATCCCCACACGCGGTAAAGACAAAACACCGATGGGGAACGTCACCATCGCGACCAATATGGCCGGTCGCGGTACCGACATCAAACTCGCGCCCGGCGTCGTCCACGAGAAGTGCATCGGCGACCTCGGTCCGCCCGAGGGTGCTAACGATCCGAGCAAATTCGGCTGGCACGAAAGCGGCGTGATCGGCACCAAGTGCTGCATCAGTTGCCCGGACTACGACCCGAAAACGAACTGCGCCCACTGTTGGAAGCCCAAAGTCGATCCGCGCTTCCCTGAGATGGGCCGCAAGGTTTGCTCGCTCAATGTGCCCTGCGGTCTGCACATCGTCGGCACCGAACGCCACGAGTCGCGCCGCATCGACAACCAGTTGCGCGGTCGCTCCGGTCGTCAGGGCGACCCCGGTTCGAGCCGATTCTTCCTGTCACTCAGCGATACGCTCATGAAGAACTTCATGGGCGAGCGCATGCTGAAATTCCTCGAGCGCTTCGGCTTCGAAGACGGCATGTCGATCGAACACAAGCAGGTAAGCCGCAGCATCGAAGGCGCGCAGAAGAAGGTCGAAGAACGCAACTTCGGGATTCGCAAGAACCTGCTCGAATACGACGAAGTGATGGACCATCAGCGCAAGATCTTCTACGAAGAACGCCAGAAGATTCTCTCCGCATCGCGTCCCGGCAAATCGGAAGTGATGGTCGACCTGATCTGGCGCATGATCGACAACACGATCGACACGGCCGCCGAAAAGTTTCTCGCCAAGTATTATCCGCACGAATGCGTTTGCGAATGGGCCCGCGCCGAGCTCGACTGCTCGCTCGATCCGAAGAGCGTGGACATCTACAATCAACTCGGCACCGAAAAACTGCTGCGAGCGAATGCCAAAGATGAAGCCCGCGCTCAAATCGCGATTCAGGTCGGCGAATACATGGGTCCCGATGTGCCAGAAGGCCAATGGGATATTCGCGGCTTGCAGAAATGGGCCTCGCAACGGTTCGATTCCAAGCTCTCGCAGAACCAGCTACAGGAAATGTCGGTCGAAGAGGTGCAGGATCATCTCATCGAAGCCGCCGAAGCCAAATACGACAATATTGACCTGCGCCCCATCGAAAAGTTCATGGACGCGGGCTTCGGCAAGAAGGTGATGATCGGTTGGGCCCATCAGAAGTTCGGCCTCGATCTCGACTACACCGGCTTTGAAGATCTCGAATCGGAAGAATTGGTCGACC
>JAUIHO010000354.1 GCA_030432035.1 Phycisphaerae bacterium | reverse complement strand
CGGTGGGATCCGGATCGGCAGGACAATCTGGTGCTGTTGGAGCGCGATTTGAGCGCAATTCTCGAAGATTAGAGACGGTCGCCTTTTTTGCTATTCAAAAGAGGCCTGAGGTCATAACATGGCGACGAACGTTTCAGGTGATTCGTCCGCAATGTATCGCCGTGGATGCTCTCGCACATGAGCCTGTTTCTCGCATCTGGTTTGCTCGACGCCATTGTTCGCAATTGGGCGTTGATATCGATCTTCGCCACGTTGCTGGTGTTGGTCGTCGTTCCGCTGTTGATTCTCAACAAGTACGTCAAGATTTGCCTCAACATTTTGCGCGATACCGAGCCACCGTTGTTGATGCGGCAGTTCGGCTTTTCGCCAATGGATGGTGAAGATAAGGACTTCTTCGCTCCAGATGGTGTGCGGCTGCGGGCGACGCTATACGAAGCAGACCCGGATGCCGGCCCGCCGAAAGGGCTGATTCTCTTTGCGCCGGAATTTAAAAGCTCGCGCGGTACGGCGGCACGATATTGCCGACCGTTGTGGCAAGCGGGTTACGACATTTTGTCGTTCGATTTTCGCGGGCAAGGTGATGCCGCCAGTGAAGAAGGCTATCAACCTCGGCAATGGGCGAGCGATCGCGAAGTCGGCGACTTGATGGCGGCGATTGCTTTGGCTGAAAATTATCTGCGCAAGCGCGGGCGACCGATCGAGATCGGGTTGTTCGGCATATCGCGCGGGGCGTGTGCGTGTTTGCTGGCCGCGGAAAAGAGCAGTAGCGTAAAGGCCGTGATTACCGACGGCGCGTTTTCGTCGGACTGCACGTTGGAACACTTCCTTAAGCGCTGGGCCAACATCTTCGCGCGGGTGCGCATCATTGCCGACAGTCATCCGCCCGAGTTTTGGCGATTCCTGCGCTGGTGGGTGTTTTTAAAGGCCGAGCATAAGTTTCATTGCAAGTTTCCGTCGGTGCGTAAAGCGCTGATGCGTATGACGCCACGACCGATTCTGTTTATCCATGGCGGTCGCGATAGTTACATTCCTGTGGATCAGTCGCGTTTGTTGTATGCACAGAGCGCGCAACCGCGCTACCTTTGGATTGTGCCGGGGGCTAAGCACAATCAGTCGGTCGTGGTGGAGCCGGAAGCATACGCCCTGCACACGGTCGATTTCTTTAATCGCTACTTAGGTGGCGAGAACGGTCGCGACAATCTTTATAGCGGTGATTTGCTCGGCGAAATCGCACGCAGCGAGCGGGCGTTTCATCATATCTCGGCCGGTCAGGAAGATGCCGACGCCGATGTCGATGAAGCCGTCGAATCGCTGGTTTCTTAGACTGGCGGCGGCACGGTCGCCAGCAAAAGCCATCTGATTTAACATCTCTCACGTGTGCCGGGCGAACTTCGCCCCGGCTGCTTCGTACGATCCCGCAGACGCTCCATCCTTTTGAATCGCGACAACATTGAACGGAGTCGGTAGCGCGATGAGAGTTAGCGATCGAATCTTGGGTGCTTTGGCGGCAGCCCACGCTGGTGGCGTGCGACGGTCGTTCTTGCGCTCGGCGCGGCGGGCCACAATAACGCAGGCGGACTTCCTCAATCGCCTGTTGCTCGATCGTCGCCAAACGCGCTTCGGTCGTGAGCACGGCTTCCTTGCTATTACCGACTATGCCGCGTTTGTCCGGCAGGTTCCGATTCGAGATTACGACGGCC
>JAUIHO010000202.1 GCA_030432035.1 Phycisphaerae bacterium | reverse complement strand
TGCCGTGTTTTTCCAAGGCGAAGACATTACGGCGCTGCCCATGTACAAACGCGCCCAACGTGGCCTCGGCTATCTATCTCAGGAAAGCAGTGTGTTTGTTCGGCTTACCGTCGAACAGAACCTAATGGCCATTCTCGAATTGGTGCCCGGTATGCGCGGCAAAGAACGCCGCGCCCGCGCCGAAGAATTGATGGCGCAGTTTGACCTTACGAAAAACGCACGCCAAGAAGCACGCACCCTATCCGGCGGTGAGCGACGCAAACTCGAAATCGCCCGCGCGTTGGTAACGCAACCCGCGATCATTCTGCTCGACGAACCGTTTAGCGGTGTGGACCCGATTGCCGTTCAGGATTTGCAACGCGAAATTCGCCACCTGCGTAACGACCTCGGTATCTCGATTCTGCTGACCGATCACAACGTAAGGCAAACGCTCGAAGTCACCGACCGCAGCTACATCATTCACGAAGGTCAAGTACTGCGCGAAGGCAGCCCGCGCGAATTGATTAACGACCCGATGGTGCGCGATACGTATCTGGGTACGACGTTTAAGGGTGATGAATTCGATCAGCCGGCCGCTTAGCTTTCAATAAAATGTCGGTAGCGACGCACACATCGTGCACGTCGCTACCGCTCGCCCCCATCAACGCAGCTTAACGAGTTGATCCTTACTGCCGAAAGTACGGATCATCCTTAATCACCGTAATCACCACGGGCGCGAAGTCGACTGACACCTTTGTTGCGTGCCCCGCGTCATTGTCCGAGCCGGTATCGCCCACGCAGCGGAAACACTGCACGAGATTACCCGTTCCTGGACAAATCAAATCTTCCGAGTGATTTGTATCCTCGTACGAATCCTCGCAGATGATCGGCGTCAGGATGTTGATGATCCGATACCCCGGTTCGACGGTGTAAATCTTCTCCCAATCCGACGTGCCGACGGCCGTGGTCCAATCGCTTTCGGTTTCTTCGGCAAACATCCACACCTGTGCCTGCAAGCTGCGCGCGCCGCCCAGCACGAAATCGGCACCGGCCAAGCGCGCTTCCAAAATCACGAACGGGCCGTTACCGCTGAAATCTTTATCGCCGCGCGTGTGCGGGGGACGAAACGTGATACTCCGCGGATGCACCGTGATGTTTTCCGGCTGCGGACGATCGGGTTGGAGAATCGGCAGCGTCGATACAACTTCACCATCCCAACGCAGCTCCATCAACGTACAGCCGAGCGACAGTTGCACACCATTCGCGGCGAGATTCACCTTACCCTCGTAGTGCGTCGCCATCGTCAACGCGAACGAACACTCTTCGTACGCGCCGTCGCGCAGCATCCACAGTTCCATCGTCTTACCCGCCGGGTCGCGTCGGTCGAAGTCATACCCATAAAACGTCATCGCGTTGACTTCGTCATCCAGCACACGTTGCACATCCAACGCGTCTGGCGTGAAGCCAAGAAACGCGGGCGGATAGACCGGCGGCTCTTTGCCCGTGATCTCAGCCTTCAAACGGTTCAGCGCTTCTTGCACGCGCCGCGACACGAAATCGCCCGACGCAATCACGCTGACGGTCGTTGCTTTAATGCCGCGCTGCAACACTTCATCAATATCTGCCTTTAAGTCGTTTTCGACTTCCGGAAGTTGCTCTTGAAGGTCGCGTACGATCTCCTGCCACGCAGCACTGTTCAAATCGATCGCTGCAATGGCCGCTTCGATTTGATTGGCAACGTTGTTGATCGGCTCGAGCGCATCGCCAATGCCACACCCAAGATTCAACGCCGGACCCAACAGAATCAGAAAGCCCAACAAAAGTCCGATCGGCCCATGCATCACTTTTGAAACCGCACGCTTGGATTTTTTTGCCGCACACATATCCGCTTCTCCTCTACCGCGAGGGAGGATTGCGCCGTCGCACCAAGGCCGATGCGGTCGGCCGATTGCCAATTGCGGTTTGGCAAATCCGGGCACGACGGTCGCAAGGTATCTGTGCGACACGCCGATGTGGGCGTACACGCGGAAAGTGAGATCTTTTGAAAAACCGTCCGCAAATGAGGGATTTGGCGGTGTGGTGTCCAAGAATTGGGGCGATTCGCTTCGCTCACGCGGACCCATTGAGCCGCCGCTGACCGCGCGCCGATAGTCCCACCGGAAGCCCGCTGCGCCGTCGGTACGGAGAAAATTCTGCCGTGCCGTAATAAACGCAGAGATGCCGCGTTCGGCATCACGGGCCTCGCATCGATTCACAACAGGAGATTGATGAATGACCAAGCGAATTTTTCTACTGCCCGTTCTTGCGCTCGCGATTCAAACCGGATGCGGCGTTAGCGGCCTAATCGACTCGGCCGATCAACTCACCACCGAACAGATCAATGCGATTCTTGCTAGCCTCGATGCCACACAAGGTATTTCCGATTCGGCGGAAGCCGTAAGCCCCGGCGTCGCCAGCGAAGACGAACAGAATAGCAAAGCCGCCAATGCGGATTTGCTCGTTAACTTCGGCACGTGCCCGGCAGTAACGCTTGAAACCGACGACCAAGGGAATAACCCGCCAAGCCTGACCGTCGACTTTGGCAATGGTTGCGCTCCCAACGCTGTTGAAACGACGACCGAATGCAGCGGTTCGGCGACGGGCACGATCACGTTCTTCCCGCGCGAAATCACGCTCGCGTTTAGTGACTTTGGTTGTGGCCAACGCAATACCGACGGCGATGTTGAATTGAGCTGGTCACGTGCGAACAATACGGTAACCGTCGATGGCAGTTGGGACCTTACGGTGACGCCGAACGACGGCATCGCCAGCACGACCGAAGGCAGCGGTACGGCGACGTACGACAACAGCACGCGCTCGACGACGATCTCCACTTACAACGGCATGCTGACACGCGCCGGTAACACGTGGACGACGGAACTCGATGGCGTACAAGTGAGCTATCAAAACAACGCCAATCTGATTCCGTTCGCAGGCACAGCCACGATAACGGGCACGCGCGTGGGAACTGTTGTCGCAACTTTCAACGATGATTCGCCGACGACGCGTGTAATCTTTCTCAGCATTAACGGCGGACCGGCGTTCGAGTATGAGATACCGTCGGAATAGTCACGTACACCGATAACTTTATTCAGCCGACAGGCCGTCATTGATACGATCGATGACGGCCTGTTTTGTTTGGATGGAATAGCGGGCAACGCGAGGTCGACAGGTAAACGGATTTACACAGTATGAATCATCGGGTTCGCTATCTCGGCGCCCCCCAGTTTAGAATTACAACATTCGGTATTCAGACAATTATCTAAAATATCAACAATCGCCAATTGTTTCGGGGAACCCCGGTATAGTTTTGGCGTATCACTTTCTGTAACGCCTTTGCAATAAGCCGCGAACCCTTGCGTTACTCGAAAAAGACGATCGCGGCACTAACCGTAAGAACCTCGCCTCGCCCACCTGCATACGCCCCACCAACCCTGAGGAGGCCCGCCATGAGAGTTTGCCTTATTTAGGCCGTTGTGCCCAACGCAACGCGATCGCATCGTCGCACATCGCAATCGCGTTAGCCCACCTACGTGCAACGGCCCCACCGAGCCGACCGACCCGCCTGTTAATCATGATGCGTACGCTGTGCGTATCACCCGCCCGTGACAAAATGGCGTTTACCCGCCGTCAAACTTGTGCGCCCGCAATGCGCGCACCCTTCCAACATGGGAGATTACTTATGAACACAAACCGACGCTCAACCGCAATTGGCTCATTGCTAACAACGAGTTCGGTCATCATCTTCAGCACATTCACATTCGTTGCTTGCGACCAAGCAGCCATCGAAAACGCCGCGCTCAACAACCTTACCGACCAGTCAGACAACACGCCGCCGCCACGCTCGATGGTACAACGTCCGCGCCGTCGTCCGACGGCGCAGCCACCGTCCGATCAACCGCCGAACGCCAATGCTCGCGCCGCACAGTTCCCCGCCGACCTACGCACCATTGACGGTACCGACAACCACCTCGCCAACCCCACATGGGGCAGTGTCGACGAAGCCTTCATACGTCTTGCTTCTAACGCATACGAAGACGGGACTAACGCGCCTGCCGGCACTACGCGGCCTAGCCCGCGCGCTATTAGTAATGCCGTGATCGCACAAACGGCGTCGGTCGTAAACGAAAAGAACGCATCAGACTATCTCTGGCAGTGGGGACAGTTTCTCGATCACGATATCGATGAGACGCCCATTGCAGAACCCGCCGAAGCCTTCGATATTCTCGTACCCGGCGGCGACATGTTCTTCGATCCGTTTAACACGGGTACGGTGACGATCCCCCTGGATCGCTCGGCATTTCAACTCGTGAACGGTGTGCGCGAACAATTCAACGTGATTACGGCGTACATCGACGCCTCAAACGTTTACGGTTCCGAAGACGAGCGCGCTAAGGCTTTGCGCGCCAACGACGGCACCGGTCGCTTGTTAACCAGCGCGGGCGACCTGCTGCCATTCAACACACCGGGCCTTGCGAACGCGCCGAGTAACGATGCAACACTCTTCCTGGCAGGTGATATTCGCGCGAACGAACAAGTCGCGCTCACGGCCATGCACACGCTCTTCGTGCGCGAACACAATCGCCTTGCCGACAGCATCGCCGCCGCCAACCCAACGCTTACCGGTGATGAGATCTACGAATTCGCCCGCGCGATTGTGGGAGCCGAGATGCAAGCGATTACGTTCAACGAGTTCCTGCCGTTGCTGTTGGGCGAAGGCGCGCTCGGCCCCTATCGCGGCTATCGGCCTGAGGTGAATCCGAACATCGCCAATGAATTTGCAACGGCCAGCTACCGCGTGGGGCACAGCATGTTGTCGAGCACCGTGTTACGCCTTGATGCCGATGGCAACGAGATCGCGAACGGCCACCTGTCACTGGCAGAGAGCTTCTTCAATCCGCAACTCATCATCGACGACGGAATCGAACCGCTGTTGCGCGGGTTGTCGGCCCAAGCGGCACAGCGCGTCGATGCCTTTATCATCGACGAGGTGCGCAACTTTCTGTTCGGCCCGCCCGGGTCCGGTGGTTTCGACTTGGCATCGCTCAACATTCAGCGCGGTCGCGATCACGGCCTAGCGACGCTAAACCAGACGCGCATCGCGTTAGGCTTGTCGGCATACGCATCGTTCGACGAGATCACCGGCGACGCCACCGTCGCAGCGAATCTTGCGTCCGTTTATGACGACGTGAACGATATCGATTTGTGGGTTGGCGGTCTGGCAGAAGACCATGTTGCCGGCGCGATGATTGGCGAAACGAAATACACGATCATTCGCGATCAGTTCCGCCGCCTGCGCGATGGCGACCGATTCTTTTATCGTGCCTATCTGCCCGAATCGTTGGTGCGATCTGTCGACGGCATGACGCTGGCGCGCATCATTCGCGCGAATACGTCGATCGGTGACGAACTCGGTGATGATGTGTTCACTGTGAATGCATCAGCGATCAGTATGGATGGGGCAATGGATGCAAAAGACATCGGCTTACTGATTGCTGAATTCTTGTCGCGGTCCGCACCGCCAGCCGAGTGATACACTCAAGAAGATTCACCGCAATGGCGGGGGGCCCGAAAGGCTCCCCGCCATCTCAGTTATTCTCAGTAAGAGGCTGTGATGATGCTTCGCCTTTATCGAATTGGCCAAAACGTACTTTCAGATCGCAATAGCAATACGGCATTTCGAACCCGTCATTCACGGAGGCATTTTCCTTCAACAAATCCTGAATCGATAGTGCTTTTTCGATCAAAGGCGGACAAGGCACGTTACACAATAACTGAATCTCAATAATCTCATCCACGAGTTGCGCGGCCGCAAGTTGGTCGCCGGTTAACATGAGCACTTCCGCATATCGCACGGCGGTCCAAGCAGCTTGCGGATTCGTTAGCCCCCAAACGGCGCGATTTAGATGATACAAATCGCGGGCACGTTCAACGGCATCCGGATTATCCAAACGGGCCTCGCAAACGGATAGGAGACTTCCCGCCTCAGCGGTCTCCTGATGGGCGATGCCGTTTAAGCGGCGGCGGATCTGATAAGCCTGCAAATACAACTGATGTGCCGCCTCAGGTTCACCGCGTCGTTCACGAATCTGTGCAAGGCCGATCATTGGAACCGCCAACTTAACATGATCGGTACCATACAAGTCACGCCAAATGCCCGCAGCCTCCTCAAATAATGGTTCCGCAGCACTTAGATCACCTTGGGCAAGCAATATCCTCGCATAGTTCTGCAATCCGTAGGCGTTGCCCGGAATCGGCGGGTGCCCTCTCCGACGCGGTCCTAGATACCACCACTCATATACCTTCCTCAACAACGCATGGGCACGCTCGAGTTCTCCGATTTCCATTAGAAAGATGCCATAATCATTACAGACCAATGATTCGTCACCATCAGTGACGGACAGTGCTTTCTCATATAGCTCGCGCGCCGACTGATAATCACTGCGCACCCGCATAACACTAGCCAAGTCATTATAGGTAAATCCAAGCCGGTTATGCCCATCTGGAAACTGAGGTTCAAGAAGTTCGAGTTGCCTTCGATATGCTTCTTCGGCGAGCTCATAATCACCGCGACGCTGGTAAATCTCACCAAGATCGGTCAAAGCTTCCGCCATATCCAACGGCATAGAACGAGGCATGCTCACCGCCCGGTCTAGCAATTCGGTTAGCACCGGGATTGCTTCGTCATCACGGCCCGCTTCCACTAACCTTTGCCCCAAATCCCCAAGCGCGCGAATAAGATCGGGGTGCTGCGGCTGCGTCGCGCGCCGTATCTCCGTCGCCTCACGTAGCAGCCGCATCCTTCCGTCCACATCCTCCGGATTAATTCGCGAAAGCGCTTCCAAACTATCTGCGATATCGGGGTGTTTGGCGGGCAATTGGGATTTGCGAATCTCATACGCCTCCCGAACGAGTTCCTCAAATCGATCGAACTGCGTATCCCCCATCAACGCGTAACGGGTGAGCACCCGCGCATAGTCGAGACTTGCCGTATCGCCGGATGATTTGCGAAGATCGACCGCCGCACGGAAACAACGCGTCGCCTGCACCCCTCGATGCAGTATCAACCAACCGTCGCCGAGCTGTTCGTATAAACCTGCGCGCGTCAAAGGCTGTTCGATGAGTGATGAATCGAGACTATCTGTTAACCGCGTTAGAAGCGATTCGATATTGAGTTCGGAACCGTAATGATTCGCGTCGAGGTCTGAAATAATCTCGCTGAGATAGCTGCTGACGGCCAATGCCTTGTCGCGTTCGCGCGCGATGCGCCGGGCGTTGCTGGCAATCTGCCAAACGGCGACCGTGATCACCATAACCAATGTCAGCACCAGGCCTGTGGCCACGCGATGTCGCGATGCAAAACGCCGAGCCAAATACCACGGGCTCGGCGGTCGCGCTGCGATCGGTCGCGCCTGCAGGTAACGCTCTAAATCATCCGCCAACTCATTGGCCGATTGATATCGGCGATCGACATCTTTCTCCAACGCCTTCAACAGAATCGTCTCTAGATCCGACGATATCTGCGCATCGAGGCGGCGCGGTCGCGTTACCGGCTCTTCGCAAATCGCTCGCGCCGCTGCCGCTAACGTTAAGCCGCGCACCTCGTGCGGCAATCGCCCGAGCAACAGCTCGTACAGCATCACACCGAGCGCATAAACATCGCAACGCGTATCGATATCCGCATTGTCGCTGTCGGCTTGCTCCGGACTGAGATAGGCGAGCGTTCCGACGAGGGTACCGCTCATCGACATGCCGATCGAAACGCCCGCGTCAGCATCCAACAAACGCGCCAAGCCGAAGTCCAAGACCTTTGGCTTACCAGCGTTGTCGATCATGACGTTATGCGGTTTCAGGTCGCAATGAACGACACCCTTCACGTGCGCGAACGCAATTGCGCGACATATCTCGATGAATATCTTTAACAGCGCGCGCCGCGAATCCACACTTCCGGTCAATCCAATTCGATCTTCGCAATAGGTATCGAGCGTTACCCCGCGAACATATTCCATCACTAGGACGGGATGACCGTCGGCCGTGTGTCCGACGTCGTAAAGCGTTGCGATGTTCGGATGATTCAAGCGCGCCAACATGCGCAGCTCTCGCTGAAACAAACGCTGCGACTCGTCGCGGGAACGAAATCCGATGGGAAGCAACTTAACGGCGACTTCGCGATTGGTATTCTCTTGAATAGCTTGCAGCACCCACCCCATGCCGCCGCGACCGAGTTCGTTGAGTACGCGGTAGCCGGGTAACGCCGGCAATTCCATCTGCATGAAGCGCGGCAAATGCACCAATCCATCGAACGCCGCGCCTATGTTCGACAAGCCGCCGTCGAGCCGTTCGAGCAGCAAATCGAGCGCGTCTGACCGGCCGGCCTGAAACTCAGCCAGCGCCCGGTCGATCTCATCCGGCGTCGCCGGCAGATCGCTTTCGATGAATGTCGGATCGAGCATCCTTCGGCCCCTTGCTGCTGCCTGTCACGTCTCGACGCAGCGTCCGCAGTGCCCTTAAGAACAGCATTGACGCCGCGGGGCGCGATAGTTCGAGCCGCTCGGCGATTTCTACGATCGGCAATTGGTCAACCAACGCCAACGTGATAACTTCCCGATAGCGCGGCTTGAGCCCGATGAGGGCATTTGCAATGCGAATGACGTCTTCGCGATTCTGCGCTTGCGTTCCGGGCGTAAGGCTATCCGCTAACAGATTCACCCAAATTGCATGCGCGCCGCTGTCGTCATCGACGGTGGTAAACCGGCCATGCTGTTCGACACGAGCCTGCTTTTTCAAAAAGTCCGCGACGCGACGCGAAACGATTGTCGATGCGAACGAACGCAATGCGGCAAAGGTGGGCAGCTTTAGCGAATCGAGCCCTTGGCTCAGCCCGAGGCAGCTCTCCTGCACCAAATCATCGGCGTCATGCTGCTGATGGGGCATCGGCGAGAGTCTCGCAAAGACCATCGCGCGCACCATCGGACGTACCAACGTCATCAGACGTTCGCGCGCCGTCGCCTCGCCCGCTATCGCCGCTTTCACCAAAGCGTCGTGTAAACCCGTTGCGTCATCATACATACAACCCAGCGAGTGTACGTTGCGCCCGCTGCAAGGTAAATAATCGCGGCGCGTTATGGGGACT
>JAUIHO010000201.1 GCA_030432035.1 Phycisphaerae bacterium | reverse complement strand
ACGTGCGCGTCGCCGCTTTTTTCGTCGATCGCTTCACTTCCGGCTTGTCCATCTTTGCGACGATCTTCTCGATCGTCTCTTCGGTCGCCGGTGCGGCCTTCGCGTCGGCAGCGGGGATTTTGATCTTCTGGCCGATCTTCAATGCCGTCGCGCTTTTGATATCCGGATTGGCAGCGAGGATCTCATCCACCTTCCGCGACGTGTCGTAATAGCGCATCGAGATTTCGGAGAGCGTATCGCCCGACGCGACAGTATGAACTTGCATTGCGCCGGCGTCTGGCCGCTTGGTCTTACCGGTTGCATCCACGTCGGTGCCGCGCGCGACAGGCTTGGTCGATCGTCGCGGTGGCGTGTTTGCGTTTGAACCGGGGCCCACCCTTCGTGCACGTGCGCGAGCGGCACGCACCGGGTCGGCCAAGCGGTCGCTCATCGGCTGCGAACGGTTCGGCGTGCGGCGCACGACTGGTTTGGTCTGTTCTTGCGGTTTGGCGTCGTCGGCCTTTGCCGCTTCGGCTTCTTTAAGGTTCTTTTCGGTTGCATCGACCAAGCTCTTCGACGCGTTGGAATTCAACGGCGTCGGGCCGCGAAACGGTGTGCGGTCAGCCTGATTCCGCGCGATGCGGGTGATCGGGTTGGTTGCATCCGTTTCCTTTTCCGTCTTTGCCGCTTCGTCCGCGCCCTTGGTGATGCGCATCGGGTCGCGCCGCGTGGGCACGGTATTGTTGTTGCGCGCCAACACGGGATTGGGCTTATTGCGGCGGGGCGTCGGCTTGGTCGCGCTCGTCGGCTTCTGATTGCCGCGGTTGGCAAGCCGCGTGTTGTTCGGTGCCTTGTTGACCGCAGGCTTGGCCGCGTTATTGCGCGAGCCCTTGGAATGAGAAGACGCCGAGCGCCGCGTGTTGGCGGCGTTCGGCGTCGTGTTGGTCTTCTTCGTTGTCGACTTGGTCGACGGTTGGGTTACATCCTTCTTGGCGTCGGTCTTGGCGACCTTCTCATCGGTGAGCAGGAGATCGCCGTCTGAGCGATCCGAGCCATAGATGAAATACACGCTTGCAATCGCGACGATTACAAACCCGAACGCAATACCGATGCGCGATTCTGTGGCCATGACATCCTCCTTGACGTCTGCGTTAAGCCATCCTGGCTATTCCAACCGCCGTAGTCGAACCTATGCGGCTTTCTTGGCAAGCACCGTCTTCCTGAGTAGGAATTGGCTGGCAATACCAATGGAACTGTAGGTACCGACGATCAGACCCACCAGCAACACGTAGTTGAAGCTGTGAATGCCGTCGCCACCGAATGCGTACATGATAAAAACGGTGATAAGCGAGGTCAACAACGTAAGCATCGTTCGCGACAGGGTTTGGTTAATCGATTCATTCACCATTTGGGGGGTAGCCTCAGCCTGTCGTCCCCGATTTTCACGCACGCGGTCGAACACGATGATCGTATCGTTAACGGAGTAACCCACGACCGTCAGGAAGGCCGCCACCATCGCCAAATCGATGCGGAAAACCTTGTCGATCATGAGGAGATTGCCCAAGGCAGGCACAAATTGCGCGACGTAATACGTGGCTGCAACCGCCGAAAGGGCGATCAAGACGTCGTGAACCAATGCAATTACGGCGGCCACACCCCAGCGGATGTTTCCGAATCGAATCCAGACGAACACGATGATCAGCAGCCAACTGAGGGCCATGGCCAAACCGGCCTGAATCTGCGATTCGCCGGAAACCTGATTGTCGAACTGCGTGACCTGCTGCAACGATTGCTGCTGCTGCAGGGCGGCCTCGATCAACTCGACTTCGGGTTGAGCCAATTCGCGTTCCCAAATCGGGGAGACGGCACCGCTCTTGTCGAGCAACGGGTAATTTTCGTCGGCCACGACGACCATCACTTCTTCGAACGTCTCGCCACCTTCGGCTCGGCGCAGGCCGAACACTTCGGATTCGCGCCAACCGTACTGCTCGAAGCCGGGTTGCAGCCGCATCGCGTCCAGTCGTTCGCTCAGTTGCTTGAGCGTGCGGGCCGGGGTGATGTTGTCGAGCACGATGGCCACGCCGCCTTGCCACTCGGTCAGGTCGATGGCGGCGGCGGCCGCGTCGGTGATGTCGAGGTTCAGGTCGCGCGGGTCGGTCGTCGCCAGCGGGAAGAACGGATTGCCCGTCGTCTGATTGGACTTAATTTCAAAGCTGAGCGACGGCTTGACCTTCAGGTCGGACGCCATGTTTTCAAGAATGGCGGCGACCACGATTTCTTTCGACGTTTCGCGCGAGACGATCGTGTACGACTCGCCGCCGTCTTCGGTGCCGAAGGCGGAGTTGGTCTGCACCTGCGCCGTACGCACGGCTGCTGCGGCCTTCTCAAGGCGATTGCTCAGACGCTTCTTCATCTCGTCGCCGGTGAGCTTTACTTCTTCCTTTAGCGTAAGCGTCAAACGCTTCGCGTTCGGATCTTCATAGCTGACCGGTTGCAATTGGTTGAGTTCGTCAAAGAACTCGGCCCGCAAGATCGGATCGAGCTTACCGGCGGCGACGTCGGACTTGAGCACCAAACCGGCGGGGGATTCTTCGACGGTCGCGCCATCCTTGATTTTGTCGGCGTAACCTTCGAGCGCATCAGCCGATTTGGCCAAGCGCTCCGTGATCTGCGTCGGCACGTCGCCATCTTCAAACGTGTTGTTATCGAGCAATTCGATTTGCGCCGACGTACCACCAAGGAACTCAATGTCGAAGATGTTTTCCGATTTGAGGCCGACGAGCCCCAGAATACCGGCGGCGATCACGATACCAGAAACGCCGAAGAACAGATTGCGTTTGGCGACCCAGTCGACCTTGGGAATCCCGATGATGCTTAGCATTGGCAGTTCCTTACGGTCTTTATGTACCGCTCGGAAGATGAGCATCAGCACGAGCACACCGAGAATACACGGAGCCACCAGCATCAGCAGGGTGCTGCCGAAGCCGATTCCGACCGATTCGGCGCGGGTTTCCGGCGTTGAGGTGAAGTATCCGATGGCGTAAAGCGCCAAGCCGATACCTGCTACGACAATCGCCGAGATAACCGGAAGCCGCTTGATATCTTTCGGTACCGAAATCATCGACATGTAATCGAAGAACATGCGCGTGATGAAGTAGGCCGTGAAGATGTTAATAAACACACCCACGCCCAGCGTCAGACCGAAGCCCTTCACCTGTTCGCTACCGACGACGTAAAGAATCACACACGTGAGCACCGTCGTCACGTTCGAGTCAAGAATGGCACGGAAGGCACGCTCGTAACCGAGCTTAATCGCCATACGCATGGCCGTGCCTTTTTTGAGTTCTTCGCGGATGCGTTCGTTAATGAGAACGTTGGCGTCCACGGCCATACCGATGGCCAACACCAAACCGGCAATACCCGGCAGCGTCATGGTTGCCCCGAGCACCGACATCATGGCACCGATCAACAGGATGTTGATGCCCACGGCGATGACAGCGATACCGCCCGCGTAGAAGTAGTAGACCAGCATAAACAGGGCGACGAATACGCTACCCAGCATGGCAGCGCGAAGACCGGCGTCTTTATTTGCTTGCCCCAACTGCGGACCGATGGCGCGCACGCTGATCGGCGGGTCTTTGACCTTTTGCGGCAAACTACCGGCGTTGAGTTTCTTGATGGAGTCCTGCACGTACTGCGGCGTGAAGTTCCCCATGATGATACCGCTGGTGCGAATGACGTCGTTGATGGTCGCGGAAGAGACGGCTTGATCGTCGAGGAAGATACACAACTGGCCGCCGCGATGCTTACGCGTGAGGCGAGCGAACTTGCTACCGCCGATTTCGTCGAGTCGGAAACCGATGGCGGGGCGACCGCTTTCGTCGCTGGTTTGGTAGGCGCTCTTAAGCGACCAGGGCTTTTCTTCGGAACCACCCTTGCGCGTCATAGAGGCGTCGTCGGAGATATACGCCAAGACGAAATAGCGATCGCCGAAGCGTTCCACGATGTACATGGTCGATTGTTTGATGGCTTCGAAGTTGCTGGCGAGCTCTTCGCGCGACGTGCGGAGGAAGTCCACTGCGTCTTCGATTTCGAACCACTGGTAGACTTCTTCACCCGGTTGCGGGCGAGGGCCAAATTTCTTTAGGTCTTCGCGATAGGTTTGGAAGTTGTTGCCGGCATCGCGTGTGGGCAGGATGCGGAATTCCAACACGCCAGCACCGCGAAGCAGGCGTTGCAAGTCAGCCGGGTCGGCCAAGCGACCGCCGCTCTTGCGGTTCTTCTTGTTGAGATCGTCGTAGGCAGTGACGAGGCCGTCGATGGTGGCTTCGAGTTCGGGATTGTTTTTCTTGATCGCCTCGATTTGGTCGGCGCGTTCTTCCGAATCGCTTTCAAGCCAGATTTGCAGCTTGTCGATCTGCACGTTGGTGGCGAGCACATCGGCGACAGCCTTGTCGAGCGTTTCCTGCTTTTCGATGATGGTATCGATCGTAACGCCGTCACCGAGTGCATCGACATCGCTACCGTAGTTGACGACCGATTTGACATTGGTGGAGAACAACCGCTCCAGCCGCTCAACCTGAGCGACGGGTTGCGTGGTGGCGTCGCCAGCTTCTTCAATGGCCTGCACGACGCGATCCCAAGATAGGGCGGCGACCTGAAGCAATGCGCGACGACCTTCGATGCCGGCAACCAATTCTTCGACGCTGGCATCACGTTCTTCTTTGGGCAGCTTGGCCCAGCCTTCCACTGCGTCGGTGGAAAGCTTTGAACTCTCAAGGTGTGCCTTGCGTGCTTCGTATTCAGCTTCAGTGATTTTCAATTCGTCGTAAGCCGCAGCGGCTGCTTGCAGTGCATCCAACCGACGTTGATCGCCACTCGCGAGGCGCTCAAGCACGGCACCGCGGTCGGCTTCGTCGCGGGCAACTGCAGAGAGGATCTGGCTGCGGCGGATGACCGAATCTTGCAACTCTTGCTTATATTTCTCGATGTTCTGACGGGCTTCGGTGACTTCCTCGGCCTGACGCGGCATCTGAATTTCGATGCGGTTGTGACCGATCGGACGCCAGACGAGGTTGAACACGCCTTGCGGGTCCACGCGCTTTTGCAGCACGCTCATAACGTTCTTCGAAAGCTGCGAGCGGTCGGTACCGGTCAGGCCCGTGTCGTCGATTTCGTAAAGCAGGCTGTATCCACCGGCAAGG
The DNA here is from genome assembly GCA_030432035.1 of Phycisphaerae bacterium. Taxonomy (GTDB): domain Bacteria; phylum Planctomycetota; class Phycisphaerae; order UBA1845; family UTPLA1; genus ECT2AJA-110-A. Next base: position 3,974 of record JAUIHO010000201.1, on the reverse strand, counting down.
TCGATACCCCACTTTACTTTGCTATCGAGCGGGAAGACCGACGCCCATGCGAAGGCCGTCAGCACGCCGACGAAAACTATTTTCCACCAAAGATCTCGTTCGTTCATGATGTTGGTTCACTTTCTGTTGCCGATTCGGTCGGCATATCTGGGAGGAACTTTTTCGGGCGTTGGCGTGAATGCCGCAGCGCGGCATGTCGTGCCATATCGAGCACCCGTTGATGACAAATGAATTGAGGTCAGTTACCGCGCGCTGAAATGGGACCCTATCCGGTCACTGCTCATCGTCGCGCGTTTTAATTAGGAAGGGTTCGCTGAAATTAGCGTCGTCATGACGCAGTAAGAGACTGCGCCCGTGAGCGAATCAAACACACACGCGAACCACCACAACGCTGAATTTAGAACTGAGGCGGCGCGTTGGGGTGAATGGGTGAATGATCGAATGCGGACAGCAAATGGCCCGTCAGATTTGTTTGGTCGAAGGCACGCCAATGCGGCGGCACGATGCACGCGACGAGCAAGGTCGACGAAGTGCTTTGCGGTCGGACCGACTCTTTGGTTTCGTGCGGTTTGGCGGACGCGGGCGCGACGTATGAGGTAGATAGGCTCTCGTCTTGTGAGGCCGGCGCGTCGTCTTCGGCTGGCGATTCGTCAGAAGCGTTATCGGCGGGGACGTCGTGAGCCGTAGCGGCTTCTTCCGCGGCGGCACCGAGGGTTGCCATGGCCGCGGCGGGGCTGGGCCCGACGGCGAGTGATAATAACGCCAGCGCGATCAGGGCTCGGCTACCAAATTGACGCCAATCAATACGCATTTCCGCAACTATATCCGCGATGGGGAAACAGGCAATCTGAGCGTGTGAAATCACCTGCAACCGGCCCGATTATGACCCGATCCTGCCGCGCCCAGCGTTGATTCCGCGCTCTCGGCAGCCTAATCTTTAATGCGTTAGAATGCGGTTTGGGACACGATACCGACCGATATTCCTAACCACCCACCGACCGACCTTCCCGTATGTCAGACCTGCCGCCCATCGCCACAGTCATGGCCGAACCCGACGCCGAACGTTCCAGCAAGCGTTGGGCTCGACAATGGGTGCCCGTTTCGCCGAGCACACGCGTGGCGTGGGGCGTGATCGCGGCGGCAATGGCAGCCGTCTTGGTGACGGCCGCGATTTTGACGCCGGCAAAGGAAGGCATGGGCACGCACGAGGCGCTGGGCTTGCCGCCGTGCAGCCTCGTGGTGACGAGCGGACTGCCTTGTCCGACGTGTGGCATGACGACGTCATTTGCTCATGCGATGCGCGGTCAGTTTATCAGCGCGTTTATCGCACAGCCGATGGGTTTGATGCTATGGGTCGGCACGTGGCTGATTGCAATCTACGGAACGAGTGTTGCGGTTCGCGGTAAAGGCTTGTGGATCAATTGGGATCGCCTGGCGCCGCGGCTGATGTTAACGTTGGGCATCTGTATGATGCTGGGTTGGGGATTTAAGATCGCCTGGGGAATGGCGACGGGAACGATAAACCTGAATTGATGCTCGCGAGGAGCCTCGCACATGCGCGACGATAGAAAAGTCAATAATGGTGCCCCTGCCCGGCTTGGGCCGGGGGACAAAGTACGCCCGGGTGCCCCTGCCCCTCTGGGGCTGGGGGACTTTACCCGAAGGCACGCAACTCGCTTACTGCTTGCCGGTTTGTTCATCTTTAGCACCGGCTGCCAAGCGGCGTACTTGTTCGCGCCCGACGCCACCGAGAAGGTCGAAGCCGAATACGAAATCGGCGAAGACAGCATGGCGATTCTGGTCTGGGCCGACCAAAGCGTGCGCGACGAATACCCGCAGGTGCGCAATCAGATTTGCCGGTCGTTGACGCATCACTTGCGCGAGCGCCTGCCCGACGCCAAGTTCATCGACGCCCGCGACGTGATCGACTTTCAGGAAGACTCGGGTATGGACTGGTCGCGCATGACCAACAACGAGATTTGCGCGGAACTCGAATGCGACTACGTCTTACGCGTGGACCTGAACGAGTTTACCACCCGCGCTAGCAACACGCCGCACCTGCACAAGGCGCGCTTTGACGCGTCGCTTAACCTCTTCGGCAAATCCGACCGCGAGCAGATCGAAGCGTTGTATCAGGATGAGATTCGCGCGATTTACCCACCGGATTCCAAGCATGGTGCGTACGATATCGACGAACGCGACCTGATCCACGCGACGGTCGAATACTTAAGCATGCTGGCGGGTCGAAAGTTCTATCCGTACGAACTTCGCCTCGAAGAGAAACGGAGCTAACCATGAGTCCGTTAGAAAACTACCGATCGTTAACGTTAATTGGTCTGATGACAGCTGCACTTTCGACGCAATTGGGGTGTCAGAGCTTTGCTGGTTTAATTGTCGCGTTTAAAGGCGGTAACCTGATCGAGGCCGAATATGAAATGCCCGAAGGGCCGCTGCTGATTCTCTTTGATGATCGCGGCGGTCGGGTCGATCAACCCAAGGCGATTCGCGAAGCGCATCGCAAGATTTCCGACCTGTTTGCTGAAAAAGATGTCAATACAAAAGTTATTGACTTTCCACAGATTCAGCGATTCATGCAGCACGAAGAAGATTACGACAAGCTGACGATTCGCGAGATTGGCGAAAAGCTCGGCGCGGAAAACGTGCTGTATATCGCCGTCGAAAAGTTCACGCTCAATCAGGAACCGGGCGCGCCGATCTTTCAGGGTTTGTTTGAGGTGCGCTGCAAAGTCGTCAGCACCGACCGCGAGCGCGACGTGCGCGAATGGCCCAGCAGCCCGGCAGGCCGACGCGTCACGGTGCAGACCGACCCGACGACGAACGACGGCGATATCTCTCCCGGCCAAGTTGCCGACGAGTTGGGCAACAAGCTCGGTGAAAAGGTCGCCAAACTCTTCTACGATTACCGCGAACAAGGATAATGCCGCGCGTTCTCCACGTTATCGATCGTACCTGTCACGAAACGCACGCGCAGTTAATCGATATGCTGCTGCGCCGTTTGGGTGGTAAGGGGGCCATGCATGCGGTGGCGGCGCTCGATGCGCGCGTGGCCGCGCGGTTGCAGCCCTATATCGAGCAGCCGATTCACGTCACGCCGCAGCAACTGTTACGCAGCTTCAATATTGCCACAGGCCTGCGCCGGGTTAGGCGTCAGCACGAAGCCGATGTGTTGCACGTGTGGGGGCCGGAAGCGTTGGCCGTTGTCGCGGCGACGTTGCCCAACGTGCCGCGGTTGTTAACGGTGATCGAACCGCGGCAGGCGGAAGATTTGGCGCGGCGTGTGCGGTCGCTCGCCGACAGCCCCGGCGTGGTCGCCGGCTCGCAACACGTGCGGCAGCTATTGGTCGAAGCGGGCGTGCCGCCGGAACGCTGCGTGGTCGTGCGCGGGCCGGCCGATTTTGGCGAGATTAAACGGGCACGCGAATCGGATTTACGGGCGCGGCTGATCGAACCCGATGCAGGGCCGGTTTTATTGATGTGCGGTCCGCCTGAACGTGGCGCGGGGCAGTTCGAAGCCGTATGGGCCGCTGCCATCGTGCGACAGATTTATCCCGATATGCGCGTGATTCTGCCGTATCCATCCGCCGAACGCGGTCGCGTCGAGCGCTATGCGATTCGCATGACGGACGAGCGGTTTGCCGTGTTGCCTGCCGAGGGATGGACGTGGTCGCAATTGGCCGTCGTGGCCGATGCGTTTGTGATGACGCCGTCCGCCGAAGTTTCGACAGAGCCGCTGGCTGCCGTGATGGCGGCAGGCGTGCCGATTGTCGCGACGGCCGTGCGAAGCATCGCAGAGATCATTGCCGACCGACACAACGGACTCTTATGTAAAGACAATTCGCTACAACAACTGAGCGGCCGCATTCTCACAGCGTTGGAAGATAAAGCGTTGGTGCGCAACATCACCGACGTGGCGCGTAGCCAGGCGTTCGAAGTGTTCGGCGTGCGTGCGTACG
>JAUIHO010000353.1 GCA_030432035.1 Phycisphaerae bacterium | reverse complement strand
GGTCGTGGGTAACTGGTATCGCGAAATCAAGCGTTTCGGCCCTGCGCTAAAGCCGATGATTCATCACGGCCCGGAGCGACTGACCGGCGAGTTCTTTATCGACGAAGCCAATCGGCGCGACATCGTGATTACGACGTACGGCTTGGCCCATCGCGATTTGGACGTGTTGGCCGAGGTGCCGTGGAATCGCATCGCGTTAGACGAAGCGCAGAAAATTAAGAACCCCAGCGCGGCTCAGACCGTTGCGGTGCGGAAGTTGGCTGCGCCGCACAAACTCGCGCTGACGGGTACGCCCCTTGAGAACCATCTCTCCGAGTTATGGTCGATTATGGAAACGCTGAATCCGGGCTTGCTCGGGTCGGCGGCGAATTTCCGTAAGCGTTTTGCGGTACCGATTGAAAAGATGGGCGACCGTCAACGTGCCGGTGATTTGCGTCGATTGATTCGACCGTTTCTGTTGCGGCGCACGAAGACCGACCCGAGCGTCGAATCGGATTTGCCGGACAAGATGGAGATGCGCGTCTATTGCAACCTGACGGCGGAGCAGGCGGCGCTCTATCAGAAGTCGGTCGATGGGATGTTGACCGAGATCGATACGGCGACGGGGATTCGCCGTCGCGGTTTGATTCTCACGACGTTGACGCGGCTCAAGCAGATTTGCAATCACCCGGTTCATTTTGCCGCCGACGATAAGGGGCTCGATGGGCGCAGCGGCAAGTGCGAACGCTTGGTCGAAATGTTGGAAGAGGTGATCGAAGAATCCGACGCGGCGCTGATCTTTACGCAATATCGCGAGATGGGCGAGCTGTTGGTGAAGCTGCTCAAGTCGCGCCTCGATGTCGATGTCCCGTTTATGCATGGTGGCACGACGGCGAAGAAACGCGATGAGTTCGTCGATCGATTTCAGTCGGGCGATAAGAACATGCCACTGTTCTTGCTGTCGCTGCGTGCCGGTGGTTTCGGTTTGAATTTGACGCGCGCGAATCACGTGTTCCACTTCGATCGATGGTGGAACCCGGCGGTGGAAGAACAAGCAACCGACCGTGCGCATCGTATCGGTCAGACGCGTCGCGTGCAGGTGCATAAGTTTGTGTGCATCGGTACGATCGAAGACCGAATCGACCAGTTGTTGATGGAGAAATCGGCGCTGTCGGATCAGATCGTGGGCAGCGGCGACGAATGGCTCACGGGCTTGTCAACGACCGAACTGCGCGAATACCTAACGCTGAAGGACGATCAGGACGCATGAGTGAAACGAACACGCCGCCAACGGATCCGCTTGAAGCGCTAAGCGAGATTCCGCGTGCCGAAGTCGAGTCCGGCTTGAAAATTCTTGGCGCGCCGAGCTTTGTGCGCAAGGGGTTTCCGCTGCTCGGTCTGCTCGCCACGGTCTACGAACACGTATCCACACGCGTAGGGCCGCCGCAGGATGATTCGGATGTCGAAAGCGTTTCGTCTGCGGACGATGACCACGACGAAGATTAATTTTTAGACGCACGGGTAGGCCACTATGACTGCCGTCAATATTGAGTATCGATCCGACGAAGCGTATGCAAGCGAGATGGATGCGCGCGATCCGTTGCGCGGCTATCGCGGTCGGTTCTGCTTGCCCACGCGTGCGGATAGTTCGCCCGTCATTTATCTCTGCGGCAATTCGCTAGGGTTGCAGCCCAAGGCCACGCGCGATTTTGTAAACGAAGAACTCGACGCGTGGGCGCA
>JAUIHO010000352.1 GCA_030432035.1 Phycisphaerae bacterium | reverse complement strand
GATCATCTCACAACGCTGAAGTGTTACCCATGTCCCCAAACAAGCGCCACCCATGTCCCCGGTCTATACACCTGCGAGGGAGAGGGAGCAGATGTAATCCAATGTCTGAGGTTGGACCTATTGTCTAAGGTGAAAATTTATATTCGTAATGACTGACTTACCGGAGGGCGCCCCATCCTTCGCGCCTGCGAAGGGCGGGGAATCTAAACGCGAACGCTTTAAGCATCTTCCGGCTCAACACTGGCCGCATCTCGCGCGCGTTCCAACTTCTTTCGCGACTCGGCCGCACGCTGCAGCGCTGCAAAATATGGCTCGATCAACTCGCGCTCTTGTGGTGTGGTAATTCTAAATATCCAATCGCGCAGTTTCGATGGATCGGGTAGATCGCTTTCAAAAATGCGGGCGACCTCTTCCAGAAACGCGCGCTGCTCGGCAAACTCTTCGGTCTTGTTAAACACAAAATCGTTCTGCTCGTTCGCGGGCAACTGCTTAAACTGCTTCGAGTCGGCGACCATAATATTCTTCAGCCGCACGACCATCGTGTTTACAAATTCCTTTCGGTCACTGTCATCCAACCCGCGCAAGTACGTCGTCAACTCTTGCCGCGTGGGCTCGTCGCTCGATATGCGCTGATGCCAGTTCTCCAAGAACCGCCGCTGCTCGATGTCGGTCAACCGCGCCAAGCCGCGCGGGTTCATCACGTAGTCCACCACTTCCTTTGTGCTGGCGCTACTCACTGCCGGTCGCGCCGGCGTCATCATGAAAGTAACGCCGACGTATCCACCAATCAGCACCACGCCCAACGCCACGCCCAGCACGGCCCAGTTGCGATTCTTTTTGACACTTGTCTTTATTTCTTCCGCTGTCATACCAAGCACTTTCTATTACTGACGGCGAGGGAAAATTCGTTCGACCCGATCAGTGCATTTTACTCGCACCGCGCGGCGGTCGCGCCGCCAGATCGGCAAACAGGGTGTTCAACCCCCAAGAATGGAACGCCTCAAAATCCGACATCAAGTCCTGATCGGCGCGGCCCTTGCCTTCGCCTGACGCCTTGGAAAGATTCTCTTCACCGACGGGGTAGCCACCGTAAGCCAACGGCCAGACCCATTCGTAACTCAACCCTTCGGTTGCATGCCACGTCGTCGTTGTACCGAACGTCGCCACGCGCGGATCGTCGTCGGAAAGCGTGCGCTCATCCGCCGGACAGGCATAACGCGAATCATCAGGAGCAACGTCACCTTCTAAAACCTTAACGATCGTCGGCCATTCGCTCGTAGTAAGCTTGCCCACATACGGCCAATGGTTGTCGTTCTCGGATAAATAACCGCCCAACGCCGAACCAACGTCACGCAGATTCGCCAAACATTGCGTGGCCCGCGCCTGATCGTTGCGCGCCGCACGCAGCGGCAAGTAGATGTATGCCCCCAGGCAACACACCACAAGCAGTACCATGATTTCAAATCGCGTCGGTCGCATTACAAATCGAAGTGGCAAGCACCCATTACGGTCATTCAACCAAACAGCTAGCGACAAGATGATTGCCCGCTGACCCTAACCAAAAACGGGCTTCGTCCGCGAGATTCACTCGCGCCGAAGCCCATTCACAGATTTCCAAACTAGGAGCGACGGCGCAGACCGTCAAGATGACGCGGGGCCGTGCCGCCCTATCGACGAGTAAGGGCCGTTGGCGCTACGTCATGGCCCGATGCGACCTCGGCCTCAAGCA